>CACXKY010000113.1 GCA_902768325.1 Fibrobacter succinogenes | reverse complement strand
CCGCACGTTCAATGCGGGGAAGATTGCGACGCTCTATGTCCCGTTTGAAATCGATGCCGAGAATGTCGTTGGTACCGAGGTCTACAAGTTCAAGACGGTGGTAAAGAGCGACGTGGATAACCGCTGGAAGTTCAAGGTGGCTACGGCGACCAAGGTTATGCCGAATACGCCCTATGTCATTATTCCTGAGGGAACCCAGGTGACTTTTGACATCCCGACCTCCGTTACTCTCAACACGACAACGTCCGGTGAACCGACTGCTGCGAACAACTGGGAATTCGTTGGAGCTTATCAATACGAAAAGTTCACTATTGATAACGACAATCCCATTTACCTGTTTGCCAATGAGGAACGCGATGGAGCCAAACTGGGCGAATTCGTGAAAATCGCCGAAGGCGCCTTTATCAACCCGATGCGTGCCTACCTGGTTTACCATAAAACTCTTGCGAAGTCTGCCAGCGGCGCTCTTGGTAGCAACATCCTGCTCCCGGACGAAATCGATATTGAGGTTGAGGACGAAAAGGGTATTGTTGTTGAAACGGGACGCCTTAACACGGTTACGGGCGAGGTTCGCATGGACCGTTGGTTCGATTTGAAGGGCCGAAAGCTGAATTCGAGGCCTTCTGCGAAGGGAACCTACTACAAGAACGGAAAAAAAGTTATTATTAAGTAAAAGAAGGAATACGAAAATGAAAGAATTCAATGAAAAGATGGATTCCAAGAAGGAATACACCGCTCCGCAGATGGAAGTCATGGACTGTGCAGTTCAGAGTTTCTTATGTGGTAGTGATGATCCCAACAATGGTGATGTTTGCATTGAAGGGCCTGGTTGCTAAATCTTTTTCACGAGAGACGCTGTCGCTTAACAACCAATCGTCCTCATCATAAGGACTCCTTCATGAATAACAAAAAGGCATACAAGAAACCCCAGATGAAGGTATGTGTTGTTCATGCTAAGGCTACCCTGATGTTGGGGAGCAATAATGGCGATGTCGTCATTGATTAAAAAGGACTTTTATATGAAAATCAAAAAGGAATACAAAACACCCCAGATGAAGGTATGTAAAGTCCATTCCAAGGCCTCCTTGATGGCGGCTAGCGGCTACACGGGTGGCGGCGCTTTCAAAGAAGTCGTCGAAAAGGACTATTTCGCCTAGCTTTAATGCGTCTGGAATAGATTGTCGTCGAAAAGGACTATTTCGCCTAGCTTTAATGCGTCTGGAATAGATTTTATCGGGATCGTTTTCGGTCCCGATTTTTTTATATATAGGCCAATGACCCCGATGATAGAAGATGCTCTTTTTACGCTTTTGCGGATTGGTCTGGGGGTTGCAGAACCGCAGCCTTCGCGACTTGCGCTGTCTGCGGAGGACTGGGAGCGTCTCTATTCCATGGCGGGCGAGCAGTCCGTGCTGGGGATCGCCTACGCGGGTATCGAGCGCTTGCCGAAAGATGCCCAGCCGCCGATGGAGCTTGCGTTCCAGTGGGCGAGCGAGGCGGAGACTGTGCGCGGGCATAACCGCCTGGTGAACGCCGAGGCGTCGCGGCTCACGGAGTTCTTTGCGGCGGCCGGGCGTAAGACGGCGGTGCTGAAGGGGCCTGCCAACGCGATGCTCTACTCGGACCCGCTTAGCCGCCAGTGCGGAGACATCGACCTCTGGGTAGAAGGCGGCCGCAAGAATGTCCTGAAACTGCTTAAAGAGAAGAATCTGATTGCGGGGGAGCATTCCCTGATGATGCTGTATGCGGCTCCCCACCACGTGGACCTTGCGCCCGGGCCGGACGGCATCCATGTCGAGATCCATTTCGAACCGTCTTCGGGCAACAAGGACCCGTTTGCGAACCGGCGCATGATGCGCTACCTTGCAGGCGAGATTGCTAAGGCGGGTATGTCGCCCGGCGGCTTTTGCGTCCCGTCTATCAAGTTTGCGCTCGTGATGCAGCTGTCGCATATCCAGAGGCATTTTATTTCTACGGGGATTGGCCTGCGCCAGATAGTGGACTATTATGTGCTGTTGCAGAATTCGACGGAAGCGGACCGTGCCGAGGTTTCCGCGCGCCTGCGTGCCTTCGGGCTGTCGCCTATGGCTGGCGCCTTGATGTGGGTGCTGGGCGAGAAGCTTGGCCTCGAGCGGAACCGCATGCTGTGCAGGCCGGACGGTTTCCGCGGGCGGTGGCTGCTCTCCAAGGTTTTTGCGGGCGGGAGCTTCGGCCACTACGCTGTAGAAGAACGCGGGCTTGTGCGCCGCTGGATAGCGCGCCGCTGGAGGTTGCTGCGGTGCCTGCCGTTTGCCCCGGCGGAGGTGTTCTGGACGGGTATAGACTTCGTGGTGACGCTGGTACGGTCCATCCCGGTACGTATCAGGCTACGCAAGCTTTCGCTGGAAGGCGTTTGACATTATCCTTTAACAAAAAAGCCCGGCCTTGAAGGCCGGACTTAAACTTTTGGACTTTCAGGAAATTACCACTTTTCCTTGAGTTCCCACGGGCAGCTTTCGAGTTCTTCGAACTTGAAGGTCGGGTTGTCTGCCGCGTTCATCCAGTTGGCGAGGAATTCGCAACCGGCCTGGAGCTTGGGGAACTTGCTCAACTGCTTGCACTTGTCGAGGAGGCAGCCCTTGTTGCCGCCGCCGCATTCGCTGAGGTAGCCGCCGTACTGGGAGCCCATGGAGTTGATGCCGAGCTGCTTGCCGCAACCGTTGAACATGCCGACGCCACCGCCCGGGATCATCAAGTCGAACTGACCCTGCTGCACGTCGCCACCGATGTTGGACACCATGATGACCATCTTCTTGCCGTTGAGGCCGTTGCCACCGCCCTGGTGGTCGCCGCCGTCAAAGGTGAGGAGGAAGCACACGCCGCACTTACCGCCGTCCTGTGCAGGCACGGCCGCGAAGCCGAAGGCGAGCTGGTCGTTGGCTGCCCACGGGGCCTGGAAGTCGCAGACGCCGGCGCCGTCGCTGGTGCTAACGTTGTTTTCGCAAATGTTCTTGAAGTAGGGGCCGAGCGAGTTCATCTTGTCGTCGCAGGTGCTGGACGGATTGTCACCGGCGTTGTCGGGCCAGGCGCAGTGGGGCTTGCAGCAGTCCCAATAGCGGGTTCCCCAGCCGTGACCCTGGTGGCCGCCGCCCTTGACCTTGAATTCAGTCGTGGTGGAGCGGCTGCTGGAGCTCTTGACGCTGGAGCTGGACTTTACGCTGCTGGAGCTCTTGACACTGGAGCTAGACTTCGCGCTAGAGCTGGACTTCACGCTGGAGCTGGAAGCCGGGGCGTCGGCGCTCGATTTAACGGTAGCGGAGCTCTGCTGTACGACCTCGGCACTGGAGGGCGGGGGCAGGGTTTCGCTGGAAGCCGGAATGTTCGGTTCGACAAGGATGTTGCCGTTGAAGTCCTTGACCATGCCGTTGGGGTATTTAATGGTGCGTTCCGGGGTCATGACCGGCAGATCGTTCAAGACGATATTGCCCATGATAAGTTCGCCGTTCATGTCGATGATGGCATTGTTCGCGGGGTCAAAAAGACCAACCTGGGTACCGGCAATGTCGGTGACGACATAGGCGTCTGCCTGGGGAATGATCACGTAGGAAACGTCGCCTTCGATGAGCCAACTTTCCACAAATACAACCTCTCCGGGCTGTTGCGGTTCTTGGGTGGATGCTTCGGAGGACGCTTCCTCTGAGCAGTTCCAGGCGAATATGAGTGCGCCTGCTAAAGCTAAACATTTAAAGAAGGGGGACTTCATTTTTACCTCGTTTTTCTTTTTTCCTAAAACCGTTCATCCCATAAAGGCCCCGGCAAACCGGGACCAGAATTTAAACTAGTACTTTTGCTTCAGCACGTCGGGGCAATCCACTTCGACATAGTTGTGTTCCGGGTTGCCGGCGGATTGCATCCATTCGACGAGGAACATACAGCCCTTCTTTGCTTCGGGGTCGTTACTGAAGGACTTGTTGCACTTTTCGGTAAGGCAGCTTGCATACTTGCCTGCAGCGTAGTCGTTTTCTTTTTCGCATTCGCTGAGAAGTCCGCCGTACTGTTCGCCTTGATTGCCCCAGCCCATCTGGCTACAGCCGTTGAACATGCCTACGCCACCGCCCGGAATCAAGATGTCGAACTGTCCCTGCTGAACATCGCCACCGATGTTGGTCGCCATGATGATGAGCTTCTTGCCCTTGAGCTTCTTGGTGTTGGCGTTGGTGGAGCTGTAGTGGCCTTCGCCGGTAAAGGTGAGCTGGAAGCACTTTCCGCACTGGCCACCGTTGGCAGCCGGTACGGCTGCAAAGGCGAATGCCATATCGGAACAGCCGTCAATCGTAAACGGAATTTGGCTTGTGCAGGTAGCCTGCTGGCCTCCGGAACAGATGCTTCCGCCGCCGCCGACGGGATTCTTACCCTTGGAATCGCAGGTCTTGGAAGTGTTTCCGCCAGCGTTTTGAGGCCAGGAGCAGCTGGGGGCGCAACAGTCCCAATAACGGGTTGCCCAACCGGAGCCGCCACCACCCCTTGTCTGAATATTCGGGCACTTGGAATTGTCCGCGGCGCTGGAAGAAGACTTGGCGCTGGAGCTGGACTTTTCGCTGGAAGAAGACTTGGCGCTGGAGCTAGACTTCGCGCTGGAACTGGACTTAGGTTCCTGAGCTTCGCTGGAGACCGGCTGGTCTTCGGCGCTGGAAGTGATTTGAACTTCGGCGGAGCTTGCCGGCAAATCCGTGGCGCTAGAAAGGTCGAGCACGGTTTCGCTGGAAGCTGGAAGGTTCGGTTCGACAAGGACATTGCCATTGAAGTCCTTGACCATACCGTTGGGGTATTTAATGGTGCGTTCCGGAGTCATGATCGGCAGTTCGTCCAAGACGATATTGCCCATGATAAGTTCGCCGTTCATGTTGATGACGGCATTGTTCGCGGGGTCAAAAAGACCAACCTGGGTACCGCCAATATCAGTGACGACATAGGCGTCCGTTTGGGGGATGATCACGTAGGAGACATCGCCTTCGATGAGCCAACTTTGCACAAATACAACCTCTCCGGGCTGCTGGGGTTCCTGGGTGGAGGCTTCAGCGGAGGCTTCCTCGGAACAGTTCCAAGCGAAGAGGAGGATGCTGACTAGGGCCAGACTCTTAAAAAAGCGATTCTTCATTTTTACCTCAAAATCTTTGTTTTTCCGCTTGAAAACTAGATTATTAATATACTTATAGATTGTAAAAAAATGATTAGGGTGACTTAGGTCAAACAAAGTGTTCCCGAGGTGTTCTTTTATTTCCCGAATGTATTTTTTTGTTAACGGGCACGCTTACAAAAAGCTTTTTTTTGCACAAAAAGGGTGCCTGAAAACGGTTTCAGATTGTTGCAAAAATGGCGTTCAGGGTGAGCCCGCCGTGGCTCGTGACGATAAATTTTACATTGGCGTTTTGTGCCGGGTCGAGAGCGGGGCATTCGCGCAGGAGGTTTGCCGTACAGGTGTACTTGGTGGCGGGAATGTCTTTGGGAGCGAGGATGCCGACGGTGAGTTTTTTTCCGAGTGGGGCAAGGGCGCGGGCGAGCTCGGCGAGTCGGCGGCCGAGGCGCGTGTATAGCCGAGGAGCGTCGAAGTCGAGGCGCTTTCCGTAGGGCGGGTTCAACACGATGACGGGGGCGGTATTGCCCGGGCAGGCGTCGGCGATTTCATCGGCGGTGTAGCTGAAAAAATCGCGGTGCTGCGGGTTGATCGCGGGGCCGCTCGGAGCGTCAGTTGCGAGCGGGCCGATGGAGGCGTTGTGGCGGATGATCTCGACCGCTTTTTCCGAGATGTCGGAGGTGATGATTTTGTGAATCGGGCTTGTGGAGACATCGGCTCTGGATCCTTCGCGTTGCTCAGGATGACGTTCCTCTCGTCTAATCAAAAAGTTCCAGGTTGCGGGTTTGAAGGCGGGCTGGTGCTTGAGCGCGAAGTCGCGGCATTTTCCCGGGATGAACCCGTTCGCCATGTAGGCGGCCTCGAGGCTGAAGGTGCCGCTGCCGGACATGGGGTCGATGAGGGCGATGGATAATGGATAATTGATGATGGATGATTGATGATGGATGATGTGGAGTGTGGAAATGGATTCGAAAATCATCGCGGAGGCGATGGTCTCCTTGAGCGGGGCGTCGTTCACGAACCGCTCGTGTCCGCGCTTGTAGAGTTCTTCGCCGGCGAGGTCGAGCCAGACGGTGCAGCGGTCATCGATGAGCGTGACGTAGATGTTTTGCGGCGGAACGTTCCCTTCGGCTTTCGGGGTTTTAGGGGTGGAACCCTTAGGAGAGGGGGTAGCGGAAGACCCGGCCGGGGCTGCAGCGAGGGGGAGGCTTCCCCCTTCAATCACTTTCTGCAAACGTTCGGCGACGGCGTCGCTGTGGTACAGGCGCGAATGCTTGCAGGTCACGTGGATGTGTAGGGAGTTACTAGTTCCTAGTTCTGAGTTACTAGGAAAATCTCTTGTGTCTAAGAAAAGTTCCCAGGGAATTTCTGCAGCTTTCTTCTCCAGGTCGCGGAAATTTTCGGCCTTGAAATCGTTGATGTGCATCAGGACGCGGTTCGCGATGCGGCTGAAAGCCACGATTTTCCAGGCTTCGACGAGTTTTGCAGTGAATTCGATTTTACCGTCTCCGATTATGTTGTATGTAATATTTTCGGGACTGGATCCTTCGCCGCTTTGCGGCTCAGGATGACGGCTGTCATTCTCTCGTCTCTCGTCTCTCGTCTCTCGTCTGAACATTTCCTGGACGAAAGTTTGTTCGAAACCGAGCGGGACGACGGCCAAAAAACGGTGAGGTTTTCCGATAACCTGCCGCTTTAATCGTTTCTCGAATGCAGAAATTTTTTCCGGGGCGCTGTCCACGGATTCAAATATAGGTTTTATGGACGGCTATTCAAGAGAATCGCAACCGGCAATATGGACATTGATTGTTTCGAGGGTGTTCTTGAAATTCTTGCGCATGATCTCGTCTGCCGCCAGGAGGTTGTTGATGTAATGGTCGTCAACGGTAACTTCTTCAGGCTCGGAATAGCAGGGAACGACGCCGTAGTCCAGTGCGGCTGAAAAAATCAGGTACGTGGCGCCCTTGTAGCAGCTCTTTAAACTTTCGGAAAGGGAAGCTCCTTTGGGACTTTCCAGAAACTCTTCTATTCTGTCTTCAGCAACCATTTCCGCCTCGGATACGCCACTTTGTCCTATATAAGCGTTGTATTCCGAATTTTCATGGGCTTGAATTCCAGTAATGCAAGCATTAAATCCCGATACGGTTGTTCCTCTTAATCCGGTCGTATCAGGCTTTTCCAGCTTTGAAAGCTCCTTCTCGATATCGATGAATGGGCGGGGCTCGTTTGACGCGGAAATGTCTTGTGTGGCGCTGGCGGTGTCGCTGTCACAGGCGGCCCACAGGAACGCCGTAGACGAAATGAAGAGTTTTCCCAAAAATTTACGCACTCTTTTGTTCATGCCTTAAATATAAACTAAGAGATGAACGAAGAGTGTAAAAAAGAGGAAATTGCAAATTTCTGTGATGATAATCCTCAAACCATACATCTCAAAGCAGCCAAAGGCTGCGACCTCACACCTCAAAGGGGCTTTAGCCCCGACCTCATACCTCTAGAATTGGAAGTAGATGAACGGGCAGGAGTCCGCGCTCATGAACTGGTAAATCACGAAGATGATGAACGCCGTGCTGAACACCATCAGCGGCAGGGGCTGCGACGCAAACATGATGCGGTAGCGGCTCTTGAACTTCTTGGGAACCCAGTGGATGAGCATGCCCGCGATGAACACGAGGATGATGTTGATGTGTTCCCAGGCGATGGTGAGGAGCGTGCCGTCGAATTTCCAGGCGGTACCCATCTGCTGCACCATGTTCTTCGCGGTATTCCAGGCGACTTCGTTCGCTTCGGCGGGGTCGAGGTTGGAGCCCGCGCGGAAGAAGAGTCGCGTGAACGTGATGAACACGAAGGTGAGCGAGACGTTCCAGGCGACGTAAATCCAGTGGTACGTCTTTTGGCTGAACAGCCTGAAGGTCATGACGGCGTAGATGCCCGCGAAGAGCACGCCGAACCATACCGTGGTTATCGCGAAGATGGCGATGTGCGTCTGCTTGAAGATGATGCCGCTCGCGGCGAAAAGCACGAATGAGGCGATGGCGCGGAAGGTGATGCTGCGCTTGACCCAGATCTTGTTGAACACCTGGCCGAAACCGTTCAGACCGCCCCAGATGATGAAGTTCCAGCTCGCGCCGTGCCACCAGCCGCCTACGATTTGCGTGGCCATGGCGTTCATGTTCGTAGAGATGAACTTGCGGGAATCGGGCTTGAAGTAGGCGTAGATGCCGATGTAGAGGAAGAGCGCGATGAGGGCGACAAAGCTCAAAAAGCCCATCCAGAAGAACGTGCCGATGGAGGCGCCGCGGTTACCGCCCAGCGGGATGTACAGGTAGTCGCGCCACCAGCTCGAGAGGCTTATGTGCCAGCGACGCCAGAATTCGGTGGGGCTGAGCGCCTTGTAGGGGCTGTTGAAGTTCTGCGGCAGGCGGAATCCCATGAGGAGCGCCACGCCAATCGCGATGTCGGTATAGCCCGAGAAGTCGGCGTAAACCTGCAGGGAGTAGGCGAACAGCGCGATGAGGTTCTCGAGGCCGGTAAACAGGAGCGGTGTATCGAAAACGCGGTCGACGAAGTTTGTCGCGAGGTAGTCGCTCAGGATAATCTTCTTCGCAAGCCCGTTCAGAATCCAGAATACCGCGATGCCGAAGGTGCGGCGGGGGAGGAAGAACTTCTTGTAGAGCTGCGGGACGAACTTGTCGGCACGCACGATGGGGCCTGCGACAAGCTGCGGGAAGAACGACAGGTAGAAACCGAAGTTG
>CACXKY010000112.1 GCA_902768325.1 Fibrobacter succinogenes | reverse complement strand
TTGCGCGCAAGCGTGATGGAATTCTTGAGGCTCTTGTACAAGTCTTCGCGGAGTTCCATCGCGGCAAAGGCGGACTGCACCAACTCCTTGAGCTTCGCAATCACCGAAGCATCCGAAATCACGAAGAAGTGGTTGCTCTGCGCATTGCCGCCGGTAGGCCCGAACTGGCCCGCCTCGACAATCTGCTTCAACTTCTCGAGTTCAACAGGCTGTGCCTTGAACTTGCGGGTACTGCGACGTGTGCGTATTGCTTCAAGTGTGTTCATGTTCTTTTCCTTGGAGATCCCCGCCTTCGCGGGGATGACAAAAGAAGGCTATTTTTCCAGCGGCAACACGAGAATACGCGAGTTACGCTTCTGGTTGTAGTTGTCCCGCTTGCTCTTGGGCAAGTCCTCGACCGTCCCGTCTTCGAATCCGAACGGGTAGAACCAATCGAGAGCCTGCGTCGTAAGCAGGAACAGCTTCTTGTATCCCTTCATGCGCCCAATAGAAATCAGGTGCCGCACGATGGCATCGCCAATGCCCGACTTGCGGTAGTTCGCACCCACGGCAATGCCCGCAATTTCGGCCATGCCGTCTTCAAAAGCGTGCAACGCACCGCAGCCGTGAATGCTGTTGTCGATGCTGTACACCACGTAGTCCTTGAGCTTTTCGGAAATGCTTTCCTGCGTACGCGGCACCAAGTAGCCCTTCGCAATGTAGTCCTGCATAATCCGGAGAATATCCGGAATATCTTCGATGTTCGCGGGCCTGATACTCGAGTACTGGTTTGCGTACACCATGGTACCGTCACCGCGTGCGCTGAAGACTTCTTGCAGCACGCTGCCCTGGAATTCACCGCTCAGCAAGTGAACGCGGTTCGCGCCCGCCTCGCAAGCGTGGATGGCGTTCATCAGGTAGTCCATCTGCGCAAAGTTCAAAACATCGGAATTGAGTTCCAACAGTTCCTTCGCCTGGTCCACGTCCAAAGCCGAAATCACGCCCGACTCGGTGGGTTCCAAATACTTGGTGTTCTTGCCGGTCACAAGCCCCTTGAGCTTGATACCGTTCTCGTTACCGATGAAGAACAGCTTGCCCACCTTCATGTACTTGCAGATTTCGGTCGCAAGTTCGGTGGAGCTGATGTTGTAGGCATGCCCGAGCTTATTCCAGCCAATCGGCGGAATGATAGGCACAAACTTCTCGTTCAAAAGCTGGTCGAGGATATCACGCTGGATTCTTTCGATCCGGCCCGTCCTCATGTAGTCCACACCGTCAATGACGCCGAGGCTCCGCGCCAGCACCCAGTTGCCCTGGATACCGCTCAGGCCGCTCGCCGTGAGGTGGCTCATGATGCGCTGGGCAACGCCCAAAGACGCCTGCTCGATCAGGGGCAGGGCCTCTTCGCTCGTAAGCCGCACGCCGTCGTGGAACTTGGACTCGATTTCCCAAGCCTTGAGCTGTGCGTCGATACTCTTGCGCGTCCCGGGCACGATAATAATGCGGATACCCGCCTTGTGCAACAGGGCGATATCTCGCATGAGCACCGGGAACAGGGGGTGGTCCATCAGGCTGTCGTCAATCTTCAAGATGAAGAGCTGGCCCTTGAACCGGTCCATGTAACCGAAGACTTCCCGGATGAACCCGGCGACTTCGAAGTGCTGAGAGTAAAAATCAGACGCAGACTTGTTCATGCCTATAAACATAAAAAAACACGGCCCCCGTCAAAGGGCCGTATTTCAATAAATGGTTAAATTCGCCTATTTCTTGGCGGCCGGCTTCTTTTCAGCGGGCTTCTTTTCGGCCTTGGCGGCAGGTTTCGCGGCTTCAGGGGCCGCAGCAGGTTCGGTAGCGGCCGCGCCGGTAGAGGCTTCAGCAGCAGCGTTAGCGGGGGCAGCCGGGACGACGGCGGCAGAATCCGGAGTTTCCGCATAGACCTTCAGCAGTTCCACTTCGAACACGAGCAGCGAATTCGCAGGGATAAGCGGCGGAACGCCAGCTTCGCCGTAGGCCAAGGCGCTCGGGATCCAAGCCTTCACCTTCATGCCTTCCTTCATCACCTGGAGCAAGTCCTGCCAGCCTTCAATGACGGCGTTCACCGGGAATTCAAGCGGTTCGCCACGCTTCACGCTGTTGTCGAATTCCGTCCCGTTAAGGAGGGAACCGATGTAATGCACCTTGACCTTGTCAGAGGCCTTCGGCGAGATACCCGTAGAATCCTTGAGGACCTTGTACTGCACGCCCTTCGGGGTCGTCTTGACCGTCGAATCCATGATGTTCTTCGCGAGGAAGGCGGCCTGTTCGTCCAGCGCCTTCTTGGCAGAGGCGGCCTCGTCGGCTTCCTTCTTCTTCTGCATCTGCAAAAGCAGGTCTTGCAGGGCGGCTTCCGCGGCGGTATCGTTCAGCAGCACCGGGCGGGTGGAATCCGTCTCGTCAAGGATGGCGGCCATAAGGACGTCCATCTTGAGCGGGATGTTCACGTTGGCGATAGCCTTACCGAGGTCCATGCCCAAAGCGTAACTATAACGGTCGATCGCGCTGTCAAGCGTCACCTTGGCCGGCTTGGCTTCCGGTGCGGGCGTCGGGTCCACGGCAGGGGCGACATCCTTGCTGCCACCGCAGGCAACCAGGGCGAGCGTCCCCAAAAAAGCAGTAAAGTACTTGGCAAAATTCATCTTGTTCCCCTTTCAAAACATGATTTTCTGAAATCAAAAATTAGCAAAAAACGGTGCGTCCCATCACAATGGGGCCCAAGCAGGCGCCGAAAGGCCCGAATTGAGAACAGTGGGCGAACACTTTTTTATTTCGTACTTATCTACGATGGACAACGTCTTACACGCCTTGAAAATGCGGAAAGCGCTCAAATTTCGGCAATTTTTGTGGATAAGTCGTTGACGTAAACCGACTTCTAGGCGATTTTCCAATGTTACGGAAAACATACAAACCCCTTGGTTTCGCCATAAATATTTATAAATTTATACACAAGAACACAAGGAATTGCAAAATGACCAACCGCTTTGAACATTATTTCGAATCCGCGACTGCGAGCAAAAAGCAGTTCGATGCTTCGGTAAGAAGTGTTAAGGAAGCGCTCCAGGTTTCCTTGAACACGAGCAACGCGCCCATCTATGTCCGCGACAACAGCAAGCCCGTTTCCACCGGCTGGCTCCGCGGCTCGCTTTCTTACCCGTGGGCCATAGTCTGTATCGTCATCCCGGCCGTACTCAACGTGATGATGTAAACAAAAATCCACACTTATCAAGGCGGTCGTGCGTCAGGCACGGCCTTTTTTTATTTGATACCCGTGGCATCCGGGGCCGCCTTTTCTATCTTTGGGGCGTAAAACAGCGCACCTGCGCACCGGAGACCTTATGGCAGCACTCATCCTCGACGGCAAGGCCCTCGCCAAGACCACTGAAGAAGAACTCAGCGCCCGCGTGGCAAAACTCAAGGAAAAGACGGGCAAGACCCCGATTCTCGCCACCATCCTGGTGGGCGACGACCCGGCCAGCGCCACCTACGTGAAGATGAAGGGCAACGCCTGCGCCCGCGTGGGCATGGAAAGCATCCGCGTGGTACTCCCCAAGAATACCACCACCGAAGAACTCCTCAACAAGATCCAAGAACTGAACGACAACCGCGACGTACACGGAATTCTGCTGCAGCACCCGGTCCCGCGCCACATCGACGAACGCGCCGCCTTCGAGGCTATCGACGCCCGCAAGGACGTGGACGGCGTGACCTGCCTGGGCTTCGGCCGCATGGCGATGGGCGAACCCGCCTACGGATGCGCCACTCCCGCCGGCATCATGCGCCTCTTGAAGGCCTACAACATCCCGCTTGCCGGCAAGCACGCCGTAGTCGTCGGCCGTAGCGCCATCCTCGGCAAGCCCATGGCGATGATGCTTTTGAACGCCGACTGCACCGTGACCATCTGCCACAGCAAAACGCAGAACCTCCCCGAATTCGTGAAGCAGGCCGACATCCTCGTGGGTGCCGTGGGCAAGCCCGAGTTCATCAAGAAGGAATGGATCAAGCAGGGCGCGGTCGTCGTGGACGCCGGTTACCATCCGGGTGGCGTCGGCGACATCGAAAAGGGCCTCGACGACGTGGCTAGCGCCTACACCCCGGTTCCGGGCGGCGTGGGCCCCATGACCATCAACACGCTCATCTACCAGAGCGTGGAATCTGGCGAAAAGTATTTAGGATAGGAGTTACGCCCCAAGGGGCTAGTTCTGAGTTTCTAGTTACTAGAAATTCAGGGAACAGGAAACTACGAGAAATAACGAACTAGTGAACCGCGCGAAGCGCTAGCGCCTGGTGCGTTCCAGTTCTACGGCGTCGGCTTCGGCGGAATTGGGCGAAAGCATGTTCTTCATGGTCTGCCCCACGAACTCGGCACCCACACCGATCAACGTTCCCGTAGTGGAATCATTTGAATATTGGCGGCTGTCCATCCCGGCAGTCGCATCTTTCAGCGCGGACTTGTCGTTTTGCTTGGGGTCGGCATAGACAGACGGCCCCTTCCTATTGCCGAGGTTTACCGTATCGGCAGCGGTGGGAGCCTTTTTCTGCACAAGCTGGGCATTCGCCGCTACGGCCGCAAGCACAGCCATCAAAGAAACTTTCGAAAGAATCGTCATACCTCACCCCCATGACGCGCAGCCGCCTTGCGGTCACGCCTGGCAAAAAACTCCGCAACAATCGTCCCGCTTATGGAATGGTAGGCGCAGCTGATGGCGCACGGCACCACGCAAAGCACCGCTTCCGGATTGGACGCCACATTGTCGGGATTCGCAAAAAAGGACGCCGCGAGCACAGTCGCCATACCCGCATTCTGCACACCCACCTCGATGGCGATGGTGCGCTTTTTGGCACTGTTGAACCTGAAAATCTTGCCCACCGAATAGCCCAGCACGTAGCCGAGCCCGTTGTGGCAGAACACCACCGCGAGCACCAAGAAGAGCAGCCCGAGGCCGTTCGCCATCAGGTGCGGGCGCACCGTCACCACCACACCGCCAACAATCAGCGCAAGGCCGATGACGCTTACCGCCGGCATGTTCGCGCGGACTTCCTTAAACGCCTCATACTTGCCGAGGAAGTGGTTGCAGAGGAACCCGATGGTTATGGGCGCCACGGTCACGTAAAGGATATTGAGGAACATCCCCGCGGCGTTCACGTTGATGCTCGTATCGGCAAGCCACAGCACGAGCAGCGGGGTCATGATCGGCGCCAGGAGCGTGCTCACCATCGTCATGCTCACCGAGTACGTCACGTCGCCCTTCGCCAAGAAACTCATCACATTGCTCGAAACGCCACCCGGGCAACAACCCACGAGAATGACGCCTACCGCCAGGTACGGGTCCAGGCCAAAAACCCCGGTAAGGGCGAAGGCCACAAGCGGCATGATGGTGTACTGTGCCGCAGCCCCGAGCAAGATATCGAAGGGGCGCTTCATCAGGTTCTTCACGTCTTCCACCGTGATGGTAAGGCCCATGCTGAGCATGATGATGCCGAGGATAACGGAACTCACGTTACCGTGGACCCAGCCGAAAACGAACGGGAGGAAGAAGGCGACGACTGCAGCGCCGATAACGAAAAGCGATGTATATGAAGAAAGTAGACGGCTAATAGCCCTAATAATTTTCAACATGCGTAAAATATAGGTTGTTTAGATTAAAAAGGCTACTCATTAGGTTCCAATTAATGCATTAACGGCCCCTCGACATAAAGTCACTAGACTCATTCTGTTTTCGATCCGTAATATTTTAAATCGTACTCAGCTTGCCCTGTTTCGTTATAGACCTTTTTATACCTATTCTGCTCGTCTCGATAAACCCAGCTTTCTAAAAATTTATCGTAAATGGGATAGTCATACCTACTTATCAAGCCTTTTTCCAAATCAATTTGGTGCAGTTCCAGATTCTTTTCTTTATTTTCAATAAAAATCCATCCCTCTTTACAATGAATTCCATCATCCGAACGACAGAAATGAGCGGAAACAACTGCGTCCGGAATAGTATTTTCTAATGCAAAAGTTCCAAAACTTATCATTACTAATCGCCCGTTCTCAATAGAGGACACATACTCATCGATAAGGGCCTTTGTCGTTGAATCTAAATGACACGGAATGGAAAAACCTTCGTTTTGCCAACACAATTCATATGGAACTGTATTTGGGCCACCTTTATCCCATGCACGGGATTTGATGATTTCTTCAAGCATCGCATTAGTGGAAAAAGACGATTCAAACGAAGAATCCACCAAAACATCATATACATCCAACGCATTCCATTTATCGGTTAATTTTTTTGATATTTGTATTTCAGCAAAAAGATAGCTGCATTTCGCACTGTCAGCCGAAGCGCAGTACGATTCCATCGAACCATCGTTTTTGACTCTAACCCCGCTCTTTGTTGGCATTATTCCAAACAACGGTGATAGCGTATCGCTACGCCAATGGACTACTCTATGATCTACAACATAGGCCGCATAATAAAGCGACTGCACAGAAATTTTCAAACCCGTCGTCGAATCATAGGAATATGCTTTTTCCTTGATTCGCGATATATACGCAGAATCCAACTTGCACGGGTAGCGAAATATCATGTCATCATCTTTTTCTTCACAGAAAGCATACGTTATCAACTTTTGCTTTTCGTTTCTAAAAAGATATTCGCTTTCGTTCGCCTCTTTTACATCATCAAAGAGTTTCTCAGTCCAAGTCTTTCGTTCCAACTTGTGGGAAAAACACGCAGACAGGGTTAACAGCCCCAATAAAAACAGAATTTTAATATAGAACGCCATAGTTCAAACCGAAATTTTCAAAAATTCTGCTGTTTCATACGTTGAGTAACCTCAAGAAGAAAGGTTGTGGACTAACTCATTTTGCGCCGCCTCCCCAAGCAAGAACAACTCTCGCATTCGGGATGTTTTTTAGGTAGTGGCGTTTGCGCATTCTGAATCGGAGTTGACCACCCTTTTCTCTGTCAAAACCCTCTGGAACATATATGCCCATCAAATAACGTCCATTGATTGGACAATTAAATTCAGGGAAAGAGGCGAAAGAACGGTCGCCGACAATGACCGTATCCCCAATATAAAACGAAACATCCAAAGAATCTTGTGTAAGATAGTATTCACTATCAGGTAAAGCTTCAGGATTACTCCATGCTTTATCAAAACAGAGTGAAAAATAACTACCATATTTAATAAACGGGACATCTATAACTTGCTCTTCATCCGAATCAAGATTGACGGGGTGTTCCCAAAGATTATGGTAGGACCCCCACGTCATATTGACCTTATAGCCATGCACATCTTTATAGCATCCTGCAAGAGATAGAGACAAAGCCAAAAGAACAAATA
>CACXKY010000111.1 GCA_902768325.1 Fibrobacter succinogenes | reverse complement strand
ATGTATTCGCCCATCATCTTGCGGGTGGTAACGCGCAGCTCGCCCTTGAACTGCTGCAAAACGTGGTCACGAAACTTCTCAGAACTCGGCATAACTATTTACTCCACTTTCATCCAGTCAATTTTGTCGTCGATATGTATTGTATCGCTTGGATTATACACTCGCAGCGAAACCCCATCTGAACTGTTCACTGTGTTTTCTGCAGATGTGTCCGGCATCCTTGTATTTTGGTATGTTTGGACATCTCGCCCTTCTTTCACCATGCGACGGTCATCCGGCGTATTCCCGACTCCATCAATCACATGGCAACCGCGCGGATCGTTGCACGCACAACCGGTCAAAAGCAAAAAGGCTATAACACAAACAAGTTTCATCGTTTCAAAAAAATAGATTTTTCCGCACACAAAAAAGACACAACCCCTGCAAAATCAGCAATTTCACCCGAACCAATTCATATTCCAAAAATTAATTTGTATATTCTCCCTATGCTTAACTACGTATTCCTTATTCTCGCTATTGTCGCGGAAGCGGCCGGCACCACGCTCCTTACGTGGCGTCGCTCTACCTGCTGAGTCTTTGCTTGCGCACGATCCCCATCGGCATCGCGTATGCCACCTGGTCGGCGCTCGGCATCGCGCTTATAACGATAAGCGGCATCTACTTCTTCAAGCAGATGCCCGACTTGGGAGCCATCATAGGGCTCATCCTGATTGTCTCCGGCGTGGCCGTACTGAATCTATTCTCGAAGATGGACATCCACTAGGTTCACAGAACCTTTTCCATATACACGCACTCGAACGTGTCATGATGGGCTTTGCCGTTCTCGTTGAAGCGGTAGCCCATTTTTTTATAGAAGTCCGCGACATTCACGCGGCTCGAAATCTCGACCTTCTTGAAACCCGCCTCGCGCATCCACTTCTCGGCCTCGGCGACAACGGCCTGGCCTAAATGCTTGCCGCGGTATTCCGGCAGCACCACGACGCGCCCGATTTCGGCAACGCCTTCACGAACTTCGAACCAGCGGCAAGTGGCCACCGGGTAAATGTCGTCTAGCGCAAGGATGTAGTGGCAGCTTTCGCCGTCATGTGAATCGATTTCGGCTTCAAGCGGAATCTGGTGCTTGCGCATCATCGCGGCAATGCGTACGTAGTAGGCGCCCGCGCGTTCACATTCCTTTGCGACCCGGATGATTTTCATTTGAGGCCCGGCTACTCGTCGTCTTCGGAAATGCCCATGAGCTTCATGGCGCCCTTCCAGGTTTCCTTGTTTTCAAAACCGTCGCGCTTGCCGCCGCCGTAGCGGGCGTGCGCGAATTCTTCAACAAGGGATTCCCAGCCTTCGAGCTGGCCGTCCTTTACCAGCGTATCGAGGTTCACCGCGGAGGCGGCGAGGCCGAACTTTTCTGCGACGTACTCCTTGCAGATGCTTTCGAGTTCCAGCAGCCATTCACGGCTGTCCGCGGTATTCACGCGCTGTTTCAATACCAGCATCCTTGCACGCAGGGCATCCTGGGCGGCATTCCTGGCGGCAACGGCTTCACGGGCGGCAGCACGGCGCTTGGCACGCCAGAGGCCCGCACACAGCACGAGCAACGCCACCACAAGCCCTACCACAATCGGCAGCGGGTTGAACGGCTCGTTCACGCGCACATCGACGCTCTCGCTGCGCAAATCGAGCGGCTGCCCCATCTGCGTCGGGATTTCAAAGCGCAGCGCCGGGACATGCAAGTTGCCCGTATCCTGTGCTACAATCTTGTACGTAAACGTAATCGACGCAATCTCCTTGCCGTCTTTCACGGAGCGCGCCGACTCCTGCGACACGCCCACCTGCGTAAGCCCCTTCGCATTCGCGGAACCCGTGGGCACCACCAGCAGGGCACTCCCCTGCACGCTCCAGCTGACCGTCACCGGGAACTCGAACGTATCGCCCACCGTCACTGCGGGCATCCCGCCTTCGGGCCCCGATACAACCGAAATGCCCAACTGCTCGGGCGTGGGCATCACCATCTCCGGAGCAGCGGAATCCGGCACAGCCGTCGAATCCACCGCCGTATTCAAAGAATCATTTTCCATACAAGGGTAATATATAAAAACGTAAAGCCCCAGACATACGTCCGGGGCTAAAACTTGTTGGTCAGGTTTTCTTACTTGAACGGATTGACGTACGCACCGTTCAGCAACTGGCTATACATCACCATCAGAATATCGGAGAAGTAGCTGCTCGCGGTGTTGGACACTTCCTTCTTGTTCAAAGCATCCGTACACTTGCTAAGCCAATCGGAGTTCGTGGCAAGGCCCGTCGCGCACCAAGCTGCGAGCCACTGTCCCGGAACAGCCGTATTTCTCGTATTGTCCGGACCGAGAGACAAATCCCAGGAGTAGTTGACCGACAAGGCGGACGACGTGGGGTCACCCGCAGCCTTATCCACAATGAAGCGGTTCAGCTTCTGAAGGACTGCCAATGCACGGGTATCCTGATACCAGTAATAATCCCATGCGATACGCCACGGAATGCGGACCGCTTCCTTGTTGAAGGTATACCAGGTGTAGTTGTTGGCATTCGTACCCGCAGACTTGTTCGGCGGGTTGACTGCCGTCGTCGCATCGCTCCAGTCGGGGAATACGCCCGTACCCTTGTCCTGGATTGCAGTCATATAGCTATACATCGCATCTATGACGCCATTCCAATTATGGGTCTGGTCATATTTCGCAAACAAGCGCAACGCAACCGGAGAGAAATAGCTCAGGTTATAGACAATCGGGCCCTTGACGCCGTTCCACATGGGAGTGTCACCCGAAAGCAGCATGTTGTCCTTGACTTCCGTATCCCAAATGGCCGCGGCAATGGTCAACGCATCATTCAAGTAGGCCGCTTCGCCCGTCTTGGCATGCATGATAAGAAGCGATGTCGCGATATCAAGGTCGGCATCCGTCGCGCTTCCATTGTCCACAACATTATAGGTGAAGCTGAACGTAATCCAGGGAGTCAGGGCCTGGTTGTTGTACGCCCTGAAAGCACGGGAATAATTCCACAAGGTATTGAACACAGCGACATCGCCCTGGATAGCCGTAATAAGCATACCGTAGCCGATGCCTTCCGACACGGTGCAACCGCGGTACTTCATCTTCGATTCCGTAGATTCATCAACCTTGCACTGGGTTGCATATCCGCCACCCTGGGTTGTAGACCAGACAATTCTTGCGGCAGGCAAATACTGTTCCTTGAACACATGACGGAACTGGTCCGCAATTTCGCCGTAGTATGTCGCTTCCTTATCTAAGGTAACATAATGGCCATCCAACCATTTCTTGTACATTGCCGTGGAGAACTGCGTATTGGCGCTAGGAGCAAGCCCTGCCACCGGGCCCGTCTGGCCGCCGCCACCACCACCCGATGCAGACGACAGGATCACTGCGCTGGACGCACCTACAGCCTGCGATGTCGGCACCGGCTGATCGGCACCGCCAAAGGGATTGTTCACGGGTTCTTCGGCCGCGGCAGCGTTATCGCCACCACATGCGGCTAGGCCAAAGGCGAGGCTGCATAAGGCAGAAATCAGAATTCTTCTAGTGTTCATAAAATCCTCTCAAATTTACCATGTCCTAATATACATTCAAATTTCATTTTTTAAACGCTCGTACTCCAAAAAACACAGTCATTGCCGCGTAGATTTGAAGCAAATCACTTTCTCCCTAAAAAAAAGGAGCTACCCTTCGGGAGCCCCTTTTTTAAGATTTTCAAAGTAGTGATTACTTGAGGATGATCTTCTGGCTGAAGTCGACGGACTTGCCAGCAACGCGGACCATGTAGACACCGGCGTCGATGGAAGAGAGGTCGAGAGAAGCAGAAGAGCTCACAGAACCCTTGAGCATCACCTGGCCCTGGAGGTTCATCACTTCGGCAGTGGCAACAGACTTGATGCCAGCGAAGGAGAGGGTACGACCAGAGAGGGAAGCCTTCACAGCAGAGGCAGCAGCCTTAGCCTTGATAACGCCCTCGATGTCCTTGATGGAGCGAACGCCAGAGATGTTGAAGGAACCACTCGTACCGGTGGCAGCCTGAATCTTGAACTTGACGGAAGCGAGAGCGGCACCAGCTTCTTCACCAGTAACCTTGCCCTTGCCCCAGCCAGCCTGCTTGAACTTGCCCCAAGTGGTGCAAACTTCGTCAGCAGTTTCAGACTTCGGGAGCGTGGTATACGGGTTATCGTAACCAATAGCAGCATCCTTGGTATCACCGAGGCCGAGTTCGAGGGAAGCGGAAACGCTCACCGTATAGGTAATGCAGATGCCTTCCCAGCCAGTAACGTTTTCAGGCGTGGCAGAGCCACCGGAAGTCGTTTCCGTACCAGAGATGTTGAAGCCAAGACCAACGAACGGCTTGTAGTCAAGAGTACCTTCGTCCAAGGCGAAAGTACCGCAAACACCACCGCATTCGTCAATCACCGGGTCAAGAGCGGTTTCGGAGTAGTCGTTACCGAGCTTGTCAACCGGCCAGGTAATTTTGGACAGACCACCATCAGCCTTGTCGTTGTAGTCATACCAGTAACCGTAGGTATCGGTACCATTGTCAAAACCCGTTTCGACGCGGTATTCAGTACCGGACCACGTAAAAGCGGAAGCGACACCGACTGCGGCCAAAACGGCAGTAGCAGTAAGAATTTTGTTTTTCATAAGTCTCTCTCTTTGTTAATGGTTTATGCCCATGAAGGGCGATTTGCTTTTAATATACCTTTTTTTTGGCATTTTTTGCAAGTTTTTTTTCAATGGAAGTAAAAAAACTGTAATGGGAATTTCACGATTTAGTCAAAAAACGTCGAATTCAGGCCAAAAACGCCATTTTGTGCGCTTTTTTTTACAAAATGGCCAAAAAAAGTCTGTGATATGGCTCATTTTTTTGCTGACCCGAGGCGTGCGTTGTATCACAAACGCGGCGTTTCTAACTTTTTTATTACTTTCAAGGGGGCTAAATTTCTCTTAAGTGAAACTATTTTTTCTTATTATTGTGCATTTTGACCCATCGTGAAAATCACCCGTATTCAAAAGTAAACATTTTTTTCGAGCAATCAAGGAACTCTTTGTCTCATATATTGTTACCTTCTTGGTATATCAATCCTAGGACCCCCATATGAAACTGAAAAAACTTATCCCCTGCGTTCTCGCCCTCACCGTGGCACCGGCATTCTCTGCCGCCGTCGATGCCGTTCCCAAAAAGGTCGGGCCGGTCAGTTACTACGGCGCCATCCATACGAGCGGTGGCAAGATTATCGGCGCCAAGAACAACCAGGAAGCGATGCTCCGCGGCATGAGTTTGTTCTGGTCCGATGCCACCGGCCTTCCGTACTACAAGAAAGACGTGATTTCTTGGGCGGTCGACAACCTGAAAATGGACGTGTTCCGTTTCGCCATGGGCATCACGTGCTACTCCAGCACGCAGCAGAAGTCTAACGGATGCGTCGATTCCGCGGACTCCCTCTTCAACGGCTATTCCTACGCCAGCGCACCTGAAAGCTACATGGCGACCGTCGACAAGATGGTTGAAGCCGCTATCGAGAACGACGTCTACATCATCATCGACTGGCACAGCCATCGTGCCGAATACGAAAAGGCCATGGCCAAGACGTTCTTCTCGGCCGTTTCCAAGAAGTATGCGAACATCCCGAACGTCATCTACGAAGTCTATAACGAACCCGTAAACACCGGCTGGGGCACCATCCAAAGCTATGCGAACGAAATCATCGGAGAAATCCGCAAGAACACCGAAAACCTCGCCCTCGTCGGTACGCCGAACTGGTCCCAGCTCACCAACTACGGTGGCGTAAACGGCACAAACGTGGGCTACGTATTCCACTTCTATGCAGGCACGCACAAGGTGGGCAGTTTCGGCAGCAAGATTACCCAGGCCAAGAGCAGCGGCAGCCCCGTGTTCATTACCGAATGGGGCACCGTCAATGCCGATGGCGCTGGTAGCGCCGACCAAGGTGCTACAAACGATTGGATCAGCTTCATGGAGCAGAACAAGATCAGCAACTGCAACTGGAGCTTGCGCCAGACGAACGGCAAGGAAACCTCCGGCATGTTCGAAGGAAGCGAAGAACTCTCTTCGCAGGGTCTCCTCGAAAAAGCGACCTACAGTTCCTCCGGCAACCTGGTCAAGAGCTACCTTACCAAACACGCTCAGTCTTGGGCCGACTCGCTCACCAAGGGCAAACACACCGGCAGCTGCGCCTTCGCGCACGCTTCGGCCAAGGAAACCGACGGAAAGGTAAGCAACGTTCTCAAGTCCGGATGTACCTACACTTCCAGCAACGAAGATGTCGTTTCTGTCTCCGGATCAGACCTCACCATCAAAAGTGCGGGATTCTCCATCCTCACCGGCAACGACGGAAGCCAGAGCGTCGTGACGATCCGTGGCGTTGCAGGCCAGGGCATCGTCGGCTTCAACGACATGTTCTGCCGTTATAACGATGCGTCGACGCACCCCTGCAGCGTGGACCGCGGGGCCGACTACTCCAAGACGAACTCCAGCAACATGACGTTCGAATGGGTGCTCGGGACAGAAAAGAAAACCATCCAGGGCGCCACCTACACCATCACGTCGCTCAACCCGGACATCGTCGACGTGAAGACAGCCGCCTGCAAGAACACGACGTATTGTTCCTCTTCGCAAAAGGACGCTAGTTCCGTAATTATGTTCCACTTCAAGAAGATTGGCGAAGCAAAGATTGTCGCGACAGCCCCTGCCGTCACGGGCTACAGGGCCATGAATGACACGATTACGGTCACGTACCGCAAGGGCGAAGACAAAATCCACAGCAAGTTCGGGAACATGAAGATCGCGCTTGGCGCCGCCTCTGCGGCAGGTACCGCCCCCGAAAAATCCCTGCTGGGTTCACCGGTCAAATACTCCTTCAATTACGACGGCGAAAACTTTGAGGACACCTGCCCCTACTTGAGCGTATCGGGAACGTCCCTCGCCGCCGGTACACAGAACGCCATCGTTCTGGTCAGGGCCACTACCGAAGGCACTGATGTCCTGGATGTGCTCAACAAGACCATCCGCGTGATTGTGGGTGACAGCGCCCAGGCCGTCAACCTGAACAAGATGTCTATCCCCGTCGTGAAGGCGGTCGCATCGTCCAGCATTGTCCTGCAGTACGCCAAGGGCGCCCTGACGGTGGCCGCTCCCAAGTCCGCTCCCGCGAAGGTAACGGTCTTCAACGCCATCGGCAAGGAAGTCTACTCCAAGACTATCGGCAAGGGCTTTGGAACGCTACCGCTGAGCAGCCTCTCGGCCGGCAACTACATCGCCACCGTAACGCAGGGCAGCCAGCAGGCCACCATCAAGTTCACGAAGTAGCTTGATCGTTCTAATTGCCGACAGGCAAAAAAACTTTAAAAAAACGCCGGCTTATGCCGGCGATTTTTTTGCCCAGGTGTACGGTGCGGCCCCGCACCAGCTCATTGAGACACATCTCTGCGGCTCCATTGAGGCATCGTCAAGGTTACCTACCCACCCACCGTCGAACAGCCCCGCAGCAGTTCGTTAAAACATACTCGCCATCGAGGCGCAAAAAAAAGCCCACCCATCAATGCGAGGGCGGGCCTAAAAAGGATTGAAGAAGAACGATTACTTCTTCTTGGTAGCCTTGTAGTTCACTTCGGGGCGGAGCTGCAGGCCGATAGTCACCAGCAGGGAGACAATCGGTTCGTGGAAGTCCTGCGAGAGGTCATAGACGGCGACGCCGGACATGCCTTCGCTCTTCACGTATTCGGCAACAGCCTTGACGGAGGGAATGCCCATGAACACGATCGTTTCGGATTCGCTCACGGCCACTTCGGACTTGGAAGCTTCATCGAAGGTGACGGTGTAGTCCGGAGAATCGAACTTGCCCATC
>CACXKY010000110.1 GCA_902768325.1 Fibrobacter succinogenes | reverse complement strand
CACCGCATCGCCCTTATTGCTCTTCATGTGCGAAAACTCGAGCATCTCGGGCTTGCTGAAAACGTCGAAAAGCTTGCCCTCGGTAGTCTTCCGCATCTCGGTGCGGAAATCCACGAGGCCCGAATGTTCGAAGGGCGTAATGATGTTCACCTTGATGGGCGGCTTCACCACGACATTCACGAACTCGCCGTAATACTCGCGGATGTCCTTCACCACCACGTAATCCATCTTCATCAGGCGGCAATACGTCTTGAGCTGTTCCGTCTCGTATTCCGAAACAACGAGGTCGCCCGAGTAGGTGTGCGCGTGCATCCCGCGGGCATGCGCGGCATCCATGATAGCCTTGACCTCGTCAACAGGAATGTACCGCGTGAGAATCGGCTTCTTTTCGCCGCAATCGTAGATGAGCCCGCCGTTAAAACTCACGAGAAAGAATCCCGGTTCCAGGAACCCGTACTGCTCCGCCAGTTGCTTGACGCTCGTGAGCGGCCGGCCCGTAGTCATCACGAACTTGTGGCCCGCATCGATCATCACGCGGATAGAACGCATGTCGGTTTCCGAAATGCGTTTGTCGTCGGTCAGGAGCGTGCCGTCAAGATCTGTGAACAGGATTTTCATCGGGAACAAATATAGAATTTGTTCTTCTGTGTATTCTAATCAATCAAATCGTTCTGGAACCTTGACAGGTGTTCGAACGGCAAGATTTGCCGGCCTCTGAACAGCCCGCAGCCATCGTTAATCAGCTGGTTATTGATGGCCTTGAACATGTTCACGTCGATTTTCGCAAGATCAATTCCCTGCAATTTTACCAAGCGTTCATACGCCTCGTCAAAGTAGACGCACTCGCCGCTCGGAATCTGATCGTGCTTGGAACGCCGTTCTTCCTGCGACTTTTCGTAGCCAAAGTGGTTCGCCTCGCCTATTTCGGCATAATCGTCCATGTCCTTCGTACGCAGTTGCACTTCCGTGTAGCAACGCGCGAGGTTATCGTAGAACGTGATATGCAATGACTGGTAGCCCGAGCTCCTAGGGGTCGCCACCGAATCATGGTAATACGGCCTGACGGAATCCTTGAGCAAGTCGGAATGTCCGCTGTCATCCAGGTGCTTGAAAATCTCCGCCGTAAAGCCCCGCTCTTCAAGGAATTCAGGCAACGCATTCGCGATTTCGTACAGGTATCTCTTTTCCACCTCGCTCCGGTCTTCGCCCTTCTTGATATGGCAAACCGGCATCGAGATAACGATACGGTAAGCAATCAGGTCACGGAAATTCAACTTGCTCTTGATTTCGGCTTCGGACGGGAATGCGCCATTCTTCTTGTAATAGTTGTAGATAAATTCAAGGATATAGCCGTTGAACTTTTCTTCGGCACGAATCAGGGACTTGATGCGTCCCTTGAATGTGAATGCAAGGAAGGGGTACTCCCTTGTCATAAACTTATAGAACTCCTTTATACGCTGGGATTGCGAGGTCAAGAAGTCGTTGTGTTCGAGTAATTCGATAATCTGTATCAGGAAATTCGAATGCGCCAGGTCAATGCTGTTGCGCGATTCCTTCGCACTGTTCCTGAGGTCGTTCGAATACTGGTGCAGAATCTTCAGCACTGTATTTCCAGAGAACAGATAGTCGTTCAAGCTAATCATCATAAGCCTCCTGAAGCCGAGCTTCACATAGGGGTTTACAAGACGAAATATAAAAACGTTTTTCGCCCGTCAAACCGGATAAAACCTCTTCAAAAAAAATCTTACAAAAGCGCTTTACACGTGATGAAAAACGCAAGAGCCTCTTTTACATTTTATTCAAATTTTGTATATTCATTTCATGCCTAAGTTCCTGATTATTCCTATTCTTGCGGTTCCAATCCTTTGGGCGTGTGCATGCGCCTCTACGGATAGTTGTGCTGAAGAATGGTATAACGAAAGCGAGGAAGTGGACAGCAAGAATAAAGCGACGTGCGTAGATCAAGCGAAATACGACGATTGCGTTGACTATTACCAAAGCATTTCGACTGCTCCTGATTTTTCTATTTCTGATTACTGCAGAGACCAAGCGAAAAAACGCTGTAATGACAAATAAATGGTGGATTGAACATGACGATTGACGAATTCCTGGGCGAAGCGAAAACGGTTGCGATTTTTGGGCACGTGAGGCCCGACGGAGACTGCGTGGGCAGCACCACGGCGGTTTACAACTACATCCGCGACAACTTCCCGGGAATTCGCGCGGATCTGTTCCTCGAGAAGTTCCCCGAGAGCTACCGGATTGTGCGCGGGGCAAGCGATGCGCGCGAAGCTTACACCGCGGATTGCAACGGCGGCCAACCCTACGATCTTGTGTTTCTGATGGACACGCCGAGTTTCGAGCGCGTGGGCGCAAACGGTGCGGAGTGCATCCGCAGCGCAAAGAAAACCATCAACATCGACCACCACATTTCTAACCCGCTCAACCTCTGCACGATGAACCTCGTGGAACCCGAAGCGAGTTCCGCATGCGAGGTGCTGTACGTGAACCTCGACAAGGCAAAGGTGAGCCACGAGACCGCAAATAGCCTGTACCTGGGAATCGTGCACGACACGGGAGCGTTCAAGTTCAGCAGCACCGGCAAGCGCACCATGCAGGTGGTCGGCGACCTCATCGAGAAGGGAATCGACTTCGCGAAAATCGTGAACGAGACCTACTACACGCGCACCTACAAGCAGACGCTCGTGACCGGGTTCGCCATGCAGAACTGCAAGCTCGGGCTCGGGGGTAAAGTGGTCTACGCCCACATCACCCCCGAAGACATGGAACGCTTTGGCGTCACGCCCGTAGAACTCAGCAACGTCATCGATACCGTGCGGGAAGTCGGCGGCACCGAAGTGGCCTTGTTCCTCTACCCGGTGAAGAATTCGGCGGTGGCGGCCACACCCGTGCCGCCGGCGGAGACACCAGCGATGCACCTGAAATCGCGATTGAGAAGATTCTGAAGCTGATTGAAAAACAGCTCTAAAATAAATTTACGGCCGGTTCTTCTCTTTTTTAATTATATTAAAAAGAAAGGGAGGGACCGTTAATGAAAGACAAATTCATACACGGGTTATCGGCAACAATCGTCATCACGATTGGCATCCTTATCGGATGTTCAGACAACGTAAGCGACGCACCTGACGCGTCAAGTGAAATTTCCAGCGACCAAACCAACAGTTCTGCACTAGAATCTTCGGGTTCCGAAGTTTCAAGTTCTGAAATTCCGGGTTCCGTGCCATCGAGTTCCGCAAGTTCGAATTCCAGCGCAGGCCCATCCAGCTCCGCAGCCGCATCATCCTGCTCGGCAGAAAACCCCACAAGTTCTGCAACAAGCACCACAAGTTCAGTAACAGGCCCTTCAAGCTCGGCGGAAATTCCCTCCAGTTCGGTTAGCTCCAGTGCCGCAAGCAACAGCACAGATTCCTTTTCTTCCGAACCAATCGCGCGTTCGTCCAGCAGCTACAGCAAATTACGCGACGAACCCCAAGATGAACGCCACAAGATTTACCGTCTGCTCTACCCTGTCGAGAACGGGACGCTAGACACGGGCTTTTTTGACCAAGGCGGCTGCGACATCAAGACAGACGGATCCTTTACGTGCAATCAAAAAAGTTGTATAGAATATGTCGGAGGGTACATCAGCTTCCATAGCGAAGCAATGTATCCCGGAGAAGAACGCTACTTCGAGTATTTCCACGGAAACACCGAACAGACAAGGCTCATCGACATCAACCTGGGCGACAGCGCCCTCACGTCGTACATTCCCTATGCCGACATCCCTGAATTCGACATAAATGACGTCAAAAGCAAACTCTCGACACTTCCGGCAGCCACTTGCACCACGCTGGTACAGTTCGTCAGCAACTACAAAATGAGTGCAAGCGGACTCCCCGAAGGTTTTGTCTTGCACCTAGACGCCAATTTCAATTTCGACACACAGGAGCGTGTGACGGAGCCCTATTCCATGATATTCCCTAAAGAGGAACTGGACACCGTCAAGGCGAACATCGCCAACAATGAAAAACGCATTGAACACGGCTACAAGCTATTTGACGAAAAATCTTATATCAAGCAATCTAGCTACTACGGCAAGAGTTCCATAGAATACAACACCTATGTAAGCGATCAGGGTTGCGGCATTGTATCGCAGTCATATATCCCCATGCCAACAGGCGCCGCAGGCCTTTGCCAAGGCTGGCACATCCCCGAACTCGCCAAAACGTTCTCGGTACGCTTCATCAACACTTCGGACAAAACCCCGGCATCGTTCACGTGGAAGCTGACCTACACGGACCAGTTTGGCCGTGGCGGCACCATCGACATCACGACGCAGCTCAAGTAAAGCTAAACGAAAAAGAGCGCGACCGCGAGCAGCACGAACACGCAGCCGCTGAACCAGTTGAGGTTGCGGTTCGCCTTCGGGCTGTTGAGCAAATACTTCTTGACCGTTCCCGCCAGGAGCGCAATCGAGCCAAAGACGATCATCGTCGCCAGGATAAATTCCGCACCGAAAATCGCTGTCTGCAAACTGGGGTGTATGGGACGGTCCAAACGTACCGCGGGCGGAATCAACGAAAGAATGAAAATGATTACCTTCGGGTTCGTCATGTTCATGATAATACCGCGAAGGTAGAGCCTGTAGAGCGGCAAGCCCACGCCTTCCGCACCCACATTGGCCGAGCGCATCTCGCTACCGGCATCACTCTCGTCTCTCGTCTCTCCACTCTCGTCTAATTGCACGACGCCGGCGCGAACCTGGAAACTCTTGTACGCGAGGTAAAGCAAATACGCCGCTCCCAGGCACTGCATCACGAAAAATGCCGTCGGACTCGCGGCAATCAGCGCCGACACCCCCGCCACCAAGAGGCAGGTCTGTAGGGCAATCCCTGTACAAAGCCCTAAAATCACGCAAAAACCGGCACGAGCGCCGTACGTGGCACTTTGCGCAAGCACGAACAGGTTGTCCGGCCCAGGGGCAATCCCAATTACGATCGCGGCAATGAAAAATTCGAACATTTTAGACCTAAAAAGGCCCTACAGCTTCTCCAGGAAGCTATCGGCATCCATCTCGGCAAGGTCCCGTTCCAATTCGGCCAGGGCTTCGTCAGTAATCGGCGACTCCCGTTCGGCGGCCTTGGCGTTGGAAACATCTACCAACTTTTTCAGCGAATCAGCAACTTCGTTCACCGAGCTTTCCTGCTTCATCACGACGTTGAGCACCTTGGAAAGTTTCTCGCGGAGGCCGGCAAATTCTTCCCTGTCCAGTTCGGAAACTTCGCCATGGTAAAACATCAGCGGGGTCTTGCACTTCACGCAGGGGAAAACCATCATATTGGAGATTTCACCGTCCAGCTGGACGTTGAAAGCGGCACCGCAATGAGGACATTCTATATGCAATTCACTCATGGCCTACAATGTAGAAAAATTGCGCAACCCCAAGCCAATGTAAGCAGATTATTTTATTTTTGCTACATCTTAATCACTGACCCAAGCCCCCAAGAGTCAAATAATCATGCTTTGCCATTGGCTTTATCATATTACCAGTATTGACCTTTTCGACGGTCGTCTGTTCCGTGCAGGCACCGCCGCCATGCTCTCCATCGTCCTCGTACTCTTCTTTATGCCCAAGTACATCCGCCTCCTGCAGGGGCTGGATGCCACTTCGGACTTCGACAAAGACGGCAAAACCAAGTCTCCCCCGATCATGGGCGGTCTACTGCTGGTAGTCGTTGTCGAGGTCGTTTCGCTCCTCGTCTGCAAGATGAATAACTATACCGTCCCGACGCTCGTCATCCTTGCGCTGTTCAGCGCTATCGGAGCCTTTGACGACATCGCGAAGGTCAAGGCGAAGCGCCTCATCAAGCTCGGCAAGATCAAGGCCGCCGACTACATGGACAAGGCCGACGGCATCTCGAGCAGCCTGCGCCTCTTCCTCTACTTCCTGATTAGCCTCGTCGTCGCCGTCATCTGCTACAAGTTCATTCCCGAACTCAAGGGCGACCTTACGATTCCCTTCCTCCCCATCGATGTTTTCCAACTGCACCTGCCCAACTGGATTTTTGTCGGCTTCATGACGTTCGTGATTGCCGCATCGGCTAACGGGACCAACTTTACCGACGGCCTCGACAGCCTCGTATCCGTACCCATCCTCACGAGCATGGTATTCGTAGGCCTCGTTGCCTATGTGAGCGGCAACTTCATTTTCAGCCAGTACCTGAGCGTACCTTACCTGCCCGGTTGCGACGAACTTTTCCCGATTGCGACCGCCATTGCAGGTTCCCTCCTCGCCTACCTGTGGTTCAACAGCCCTCCGGCCGAAATCTACATGGGTGACGCGGGCTCCGTGGGCTTTGGCGCGGCCATCGGCATCATGTTCATTCTGGTACAGGCGGGGCTTTTCCTCCCCATCGTGTGCATCATCATCATCGCAGAAGCCTGCTCGGTGCTGCTCCAGATCAGCTGGTTCAAGTTCACCAAGAAGACTAGCGGAACAGGCAAGAGAATCTTCCTGTGTGCACCGCTGCACCACCACTACCAGAAGAAATGGGAAGGCAAGTTCCCGAGCAAACCTCTCATGAACTCCAAGATTGTATGGCGCATGCACCTCGTGAGCATCTTCGCGCTCATCTTCAGCATGGTCGTGTTCTTCGGAATCAGGTAATCAAGGCATGGACATTATCGAAACTTTGAACAATGCGGGGCAGCAGGAGCTGGCCGCACGTCTGGAATCTTTAAGCGGCGATGCCCGCAAGGCCCTGGAACGCGACATCTTGAGCCAGGACTGGGAAGAACTCAAGGCTCTTTACGCCGAAAAATCGAGCGCCTCGCTCGAAGACAATGTCTCCGCCGACCTGAAGCCGATGCCGTTCAAGATCGCGGTAGACGACCTGCGTTACGATTTTTGGAAAGAGACCGGCGAAATCCTCCTCGGCAAGGGCCAGGTGGCCGCATTCCTCGTCGCGGGCGGACAAGGTTCCCGCCTTGGATTCGACGGTCCCAAGGGCATGTTCGACATCGGGCTCCCGAGCCACAAGAGTTTGTTCCAGCTGCAGGCGGAACGCTTGCTGAATCTCGCGGCACGTGTCGAGCACCCGATTCCTTGGTGCATCATGACGAGCCCGCTCAATCACGAGGCGACCGTCAACTTTTTCACCGAGCACAACTTCTTCGGGTACGCCCGCGAGAACATCCGCTTCTTCGAGCAGGGCACCATCTGCGCTCTCAACCCGAACGGGAAGGCTGTCGTTGACGAAAACAACCGTCTGGCACTCGTGCCCGATGGAAACGGCGGTTGTTTCCGTGCGCTTGCCCAGAGCGGGACCCTCGCCTGGCTTATCGAGAAAGGCGTACGTTACGTTTTCCTCTACAGCGTCGACAACGCGCTCTGCCGCATCTGCGACCCGGCATTCATCGGGGCGCTCGCGAGCGAGGGCCGCAGCATGTCGGCCTCCAAGGTGGTCCACAAGGCCGGCCCGAACGAGAAGGTGGGCATTTTCGCCTTGCAGAACGGCAAGCCCGGCGTCGTGGAATACAGCGACCTGCCCGAGAACTACCGCGACATGACGAACGCCGACGGCTCGCTGACCTTTGACGGTGGCAACATTGCTATTCACTTGTTCAAAATCGAGGGGCTGCGCAAGCTGCAGACTAGCAAGCTCCAGTGGCACACGGCCCGCAAGACGGTCTGCGGTATCGAGAAATGCTGGAAGTTCGAGCAGTTCCTGTTCGATGCGTTCCCGCAGCTCGGCACCATGATGCCCTTCGGCGTCATCCGCGAAGAGGAATTCAGTCCGGTCAAGAACGCCGAGGGCAACGATTCCCCCAAGACCGCACGCACCATGATAGGCAAGCTCCACCGCGAATGGCTCCGCAAGGCGCACGTGAAGTTCGACGAGAGCAAGCTCTACGAAATCTCCCCCACCATCAGCTACGCCGGCGAAGGACTCAAGCAGAGTCTGTTTGATCGCGAACTCGGACGGAACATCCTGGCGTTTGACGAGGAATAACGCCCGGCGCTAGTTGTCATGCCGCACTTGTTGCGGCATCATCGATCCATGCAAAAGATAAAGTTCGGCATATATAAAGTTGCGTTGCACGTATTGCTCCGGCTGCCGGACATTTTCTACTCGTTCCTTTTCGCCCTCTTTTTCCCTGTCTACAAGGCGCTCCACACCGAGCGCGCCTACGGGCGTGTCGTGAAGCACCTCAAGGCGGCAAGGGAATACATGGATAAAGAAGCCCCGGAACGCGCCGAGCCGCTGCAAAAAGTGACTGCCCGTGACGTTTTCAAGGGCATCTACTGGAACGCGCTAGATTCGTACCGCGGTCTCGCCCGCTTCAAGAGCGTTGAACGCCGAATTGTGTTCGAGAACGAGGAAATCATCAAAGGCGCCGTCGCCGAATGCGCCAAAATCGGGATGCCCATCGCAGGCATCAGCATCCACCAGGGCTCCTTCGAACTGATGCACCGCATCCTCTGCCGCTACGGCGAGCACGTGCAGCTCATTACCGATTCCGTCGGCGATACGGCCTTCCGCGAAGTCCTGCGGGAACTGCGCAGCGACCCGCACCTCAACGAATTCCACCCCGACGAAACGGGCCGCCTTATCCGCGAGCTTTTCCGCACCAAGGGGATACTCGCGATGGTCTACGACCAGGGAAAGCATACCAAAGGCAACGCAATTTCGCTTTTCGGCAAGCCGAACACGCTCTACCTGCGGCTCCCCCAGAAAATCAACCAGATGGGAGCGGGCATCGTCACCTTCCGCACCTGGACCGAGAACACGCCCGAGCGCCGCATCGTCATCCGGTTCGAAAGCTACTACCCGCCGCACTACGACAAGCAGGGGCGCGACCTCGTCGAAGACATCGCCCGCGAAACCGAACGCTGGATAGCCGACCACCCCGACCAGTGGAGCTGGAACTACCACCAGAATTTCGTCGTCTAGACCGCTTTCTATATTTGGGCACGAGGATTTGAAATGGCTTTGAACGCAGAAGAAGAATTCCAGATGCAGTGGATCATGAACCACCATATGGAAGACAAGGACGAGCAGATGCGCAAGGAGGCAGAAGCTGCCGCCGCCGAGCGCCCCGCGCACGGAACGCGCGGGCGCAAGATGCGCCGCAGTCCGAGTGCCTGGGAACTGCCCGTGCCCGAAGACGAGATCGACCTGCACGGCATGACCGCCGACGAGGCCGCCGAAGCCGTCGAGCGGCGCATCGATGACCTACTCATCGCGGGACTCAAGGTGCTGAGGGTCATCCACGGCGGCGGGAACCCCGAATACGGGAACGTGAAGCACATTATCGACCGCAAGGTGCGGTCCGAATGGAAAAACAGGGTCGTTTTTTACAAGGTGGAACCCGACAATGCGGGGTCCAGCATCATGAAAATCGGCCATCCGCAGCAAAATACCCCCAAAAAGAAGAAAAAATAAGCATTTACCCCTTTAAAATCTTCCCGAATTTAACTATAATTGGACCACCAAACCGGAATATAGCTCAGCCTGGTAGAGCGCTTGCTTCGGGAGCAAGAGGTCGTGAGTTCGAATCTCGCTATTCCGATAAAACGAAAAAGGACCCCACCAAGGGGTCCTTTTCGTTTTTTATTCGGGATAACAAGCGAGATGAGAACTCACGAAGAGTCAGCTTTCGTGTTGTTTTACAGTGCTAAAGCACTGAAACAACATCGAAACTGACATCGTTCCACTATCAATCGGCGGAGCCGATTTCCCGCGCTAAAGCGCGGAGTGTCACGAGAGTTCGACTACCGCGACGCGGGAGGCCTTGACCCGGACTAAGTCCGGGCAAGCCCGAAGGGCAAAAGTTGAAACGAAGTGAAACTTTTGTCTCATCTCGCTATTCCGATAGGAAGTGCGCAAGCTATTCCGTTTTTCCATAAAAAAGCGACAACTACGGAACATTTCCGTCAAAAAATCCGTCTTATATAACAGGTGGGGACAACTCCATCCGCCCTGCGGGGGCGTACCCGCACAAAAAAGGAATATAAGATGGATACAAAACGCGTCCCTTTTGAAGAGCTTCCCATTACGGACCGCTTCATGTTCGCCATGGTGTTCAGCCATAAGGAAATCGCCAAGCCCTTCCTCGAAGCAGTTCTCGGCATAAATATTCACGAGCTCAAGGATCCCGAACCGGAAAAGACTGTCGAAGTAAGCCCGTTCTACAAGGGAATCCGCTACGATGTCTTTGTAAAGGAAACTGGCCCAGGCGGAGAGACGCTCCGCAATTTCGACATTGAAATGCAGATGGAAGACAACAAGGAAATTTTCAAGAGAACCCGCTACTATCAGGCGATGTGCGACAGCGAGTCGCTAAACAAGGGTGAAGTATACTACAACCTAAAGGAACTCTACATCATGTTTCTTTG
>CACXKY010000109.1 GCA_902768325.1 Fibrobacter succinogenes | reverse complement strand
GAAGCCGCTTTCCGGACGGTCCTTCGACGGAGTGTACTTCCACTGGAGCATCCATGTACCATCGGCCATCTTTTCGGCAGCGAGGTTATCCGGAGCCGGGATAGCATCTTCTTCGAGTTCCGGCGTCTGGGTACTGCCGGGTTCTTCCGCCTTGCAGCGGTTATTGGTATTGATAAGGCCAGATTCCGTACCGGCCTTGGTGCCCATCGGCTTGGACCATTCACTATAATCGGATTCACCGTTCTTGTCCGTCCATACGACGCGGACCTGCGCAAAGGAATTGCAGAGTTCGGCATTTGTCTTGAACGTCTTTGAAATGGAGAACTGGTCCACCGGGGCCTTCACCGTATCAGTGACATAATCATTGCCATAGACGAAGCGGGCCTGGAAATAGACCGAGCCGACCGTCTTTCCCTTGGAGTCAAGGTTGTAGGTGGACTTGACGATTCCATCGCCCGGAAGATTGTCCGACAGGAAAAGTTCTAGGGTCTTTTCCTGATTGATGTTCGCCGCGATAGTCGGAGTTTCCAGGACAATCCCATCGGAATAGGCCGTCTTGCTGGACACCAGAATTTCTTCGCTAAAATCAGAGACCTTTTTGTCCTTCTTGGAGGCGACACGGTAATAGTAACCGCCATTGGAAGCGCCATCCAGGACCAAGCGGCCCGACTTCACTTCCTTGTAATCCTTCCATTCGCCACCGGCAACCGGCATACGCTGAACAATGAAGGCATCCATGGATTCGGAGAACTTGAAGCTCAGCTGCCAAACGCTCGGAGCAAGGCGTTCCGCTTCCAAATCGGTCGGAACCGCAAGCTTAAGATCGGTCGGAACCGTAGAAGAAGTGGAATCATCTTCATCCGTCTTTTCTTCGGATTTCTTGGAATCATCCGGAGTCCGGATATCCTCGGCAAAATCGTCTTCCGTAGTAGACGAACTGGTCGAGTCCCCACACGCACTGAACGCGAGTGCCATGGACAGCGTGATGCCGCCAATAAGCCATAAAGGCTTCTTTTCGAAATTCATATGATCTCCTATGGAATCTTATGTAAAACTTTTTTTTCTAATATAATCTCTTTTTTCCCAAACGCATGACGGATTCTACAAAAAAAGAGCTTTTTGTAAAAAAAAGGCCCCAATTACGCTGAATTGGGGCTTAGTTCAATTCCAGATGTGATAAAAATCGCTAGATCAGTTCTTCCGGCGGGAGGTGTTCTGCGCTTTCCGGTTCCTGGTAGAAGGATTCCGGGACCTGCACCTGGTTCTGGAAATAGGCGCGGTGAGCCACGATTACCTTCTCACGGGCAAAGTCGGCATTTTGCCATTCGCCAATCTGCACATCCTTGCCTTCCAGTTCCTTGTAGTTCTGGAAGAAGTTCTTCGTAATGCGCAGGAACATCTGGTCCACGTCGCCAATGTCCTTGATGGGGCGCGGGTTGAATACCGGCACGCCCAAGACCTTGTAGTCCTTCTTGCCGCCGTCGGTCATGTCGAGAGCGCCGATAACGCGGCAGGTGCACACGGAGCCCGTCATCATGGAAGCGGGGCTATAGATAAGCATGTCGAGAGCATCGCCGTCGTCGGCCTTGGTGCTCGGGATAAAGCCGTAAGTACAGGGGTAGCTCATGGAGCTCAGCAGGCAGCGGTCCAGGCGGAACACGTGCAAGCGTTCATCATACTCGTACTTGAGGTTCGTGTCCTTCCCGATTTCTACAACGCAATCCACTTCGTAGGGATACCGGCGTCCGATAGGAAGGTCCAGATAGTTAATCGCCATTTATACTCCAAGAGGCCACCTTTGGCCTAAGTCTTTGTTTTTCAATACGTTAACGTAAATTTAACATTTATATAATAAATAGTCAAGTGTGACCAGACGAGCTGTCTTGTCGTGAGCCGTAGGCGACTCGTATTGACGAGTCGTCGAAGGCGACCTTTGACCACTTAGCGCTTCAGCGCTTACGTGGGCATGGCCACCTTTAGGTGGGAGCGAGCGGTCTTGTCGTAAGCCGTAGGCGACTCGTATTGACGAGTCGTCGAAGGCGAGAGCGAGCGAGTAACCGGAGGTTTCAGCACCCAAGATGTCGAGCGAGCGGTCTTGTCGTAAGCCGTAGGCGACTCGTATTGACGAGTCGTCGAGCGAGCGGTCTCATCTACTGCGCCAGCGGGAAGAGGTCACCTTGTCGAACAGCCCGAAGTAGAATACCGGCTCGCCCTTGTCGGGGCTATAACCGACCTCGAAGCGGATGCGGTCGAGCGCCGGAATCACGAGATGGAGACCCCCGTAGACGGCCCCCTCGTAATCGTCCCAGCCCGGATGCCCCTTATCCCACAAGAGGCTCCCGTCGAGACCGGCCACCAACTGCACTCCATAGAAGAAGTTCACGCCGGCGACACTGGCCGAGCGGCGTTCCAGCAACACGAACCTCTCCTCGAGCGTAAGGAGCGCCTCGTGGATACCGAGAGAGCCCGAGTCGGCCTCGTGACCGCGGAAGGTGTTCGCCCCGCCGTGGTAGTAGTAATCATAAAATTCCACATCGCCCGGACGCAGGCGCACCAGCGCCGTCGCCCCCGTCACGAACTTGCCGAGCGTAAAGTAGGCGCGGGCATCCGTCAGGAGTTCCCAGAAATTTTCACCCCCCATGCCGCGGCAATCCCCTTCCAGGCATTCCGAGTCCTGGTCGTCGCCTTCTCCCACATGCGTGAGCATGTACTCAAAATACACACCCCTGCGGGTATCGAGCTTGCTGTCGCGGTAATCGAAAGCGAAACCGATTCCCAGTTCCGGCAAGAACGCGGCGTCTTGCAAATCGCGCCCGGCGACAGTCCATAGCAGAGACAGGTGCGGCAACAACTTGTAGTCGAGATCCAGGTCGAGCAAGATGCTGTTCTCCTGGAAACCGCGGATATTGTCGTAGCTGTCGGTCACGAGGAACTCGAAGTTCCAGCCAAGAGGAATTCCGAGCAAGTAGGGGGAACTCGCATAGAGGGCGTATTCGTTCTTGTCGAAGAACGGGTCCACCGTCGTGCGGTACTGGACCTCGACGCGGATGTCCTCGCCCGCCACGTTCAGGTTCGCAAGCGCAAGCCCGAGCATCAGGCCGTCGCGGTCCGTCTTCTTGCCCGCAGGCGCCGGAATCCAGCGGAAAATTTCCTTGAAGGTGTAAGTTAGATTAGACGAGAGACGAGAAGCCTGCCCTGAGCCTGCCGAAGGGACGAGAGACGAGAGAGTGTCTTGATTAGACGAGGGCTGGGGGGCTGCGGGGGTGCAGGTTACGGTGATTTCGGTGAAGAGGTCGAGGTCTTGCAGGCGGAGCTTCTCGGCCTCGAACTTCTCGGCGGAGAACGGCTCGCCCACGCGGTTCAGGAGTTCACGTTCCACCACGCGCGTATTCGTATGTTCCAGCCCTTCGAAGCCGATGGACGAGACGACCACGCCGTCGGCACAACCGGCGGGCTCAGAGGGAGGGGCCGCCAGGGCCAGAGCCGAAAAGGCCAGGACCGCGGCACAACAAAAGGACCATTTTTTCAAGACGTCACTCACTCTTACAAATATAGAAATTCGCCTAGGCTCAATTTACTATATTTGCTAGCGTAAAACAGAACCATTGAGGTCCCTATGTTAGATTTTCTCGCCAACTACTGGCCGTACCTTATCGCACTGGTCGTCATCGTCTTGGCCGTATTCGCCTTCCGCGGACTGCGCAAGGCCCTCAAGGAAGGCGGTGGAGCGTTTAACCTCGAAACCATCCGGAAGAATTCCGCACCGAACTTCGCCGCCCTGAAGCAGAAGTCCAAGGCCCTGCTCGCCGACGCCGACATGATCTGCGAAACGAAGGAAAACAGCAGCCTCGTCATTCCCAAGAAAGAAGACATGATGTTCTTCCGCCGCGCCGTCAAGCAGAAATACAAGCTCGCCATGTTCCTCGTGCCCGGCACGAACAAGGTGGTGTACTTCTTCTGCAAAACGGAACAGGGACTGCGCCGCCGCATCGAGAACCTCGTCATCAACCAGAAGTTCCGCGAAGGCAAGCCGCCCTACATGGACTTGGCTACCGGCGAAAAGCTGAAGTACCCAAGATGACCGAAGGTCATCAGTTACTAGTTACTAAGTTTTGAGTTACTAGACAACTAGTAGGGGAAAGCCTTCCGACTCTAGATAATGAAATACAGTGATTTAGCACTAGCGGAAGAAGAGGGAAAGCTGGAAGCGGCGCTTGTTGCGTCGCGCAACCTGCTTATCGAAGCACCCACCGGTTCGGGCAAGTCGCTATTCATCCCCTACTTTTTAAGCAAGCACTGCAAAGGGCGCGTCGTCGTCCTGCAGCCCCGCCGTATCGCGGCCCTCTCGCTCGCGCAGTTTTCGGCAAAGCTCCACGGCGAGCCCTGCGGCAAGACTGTAGGCTACCAGTTCCGGCAAGACAGCTGCAAGAGCGCAAGCACGCGCATCCTCTTCCAGACGTACGGAAATTTTTTGCAGGAACTGCTGCACGGCAAGATGGACGCCGACTGGGTCGTGTTCGACGAATACCACGAGCGCAAGGCCGACATGGACTTGCTGTTCGCGTTTTTTAGACGAGAGAACGCTCGCAAGCTCGCTACAGACGAGAGACGAGAGGGGCCGAGGGTTGCAGTGATGTCGGCGGCGCTGAACCGCGACGAACTCGAAGCGGTTCTCGGCGTCAAGTGCCTTAGCCTCGGGCATCCGCTGTACCCCGTACAAATCTTGAACCAGGCGCCGGCCACGGGCAACTCGCTCGTTTCGGGCGTGGGCCTTGACGCCGAAGTGGTGCGGGCGCTCAAGACTCTCTACCGCAACAACATCTGGCAGACCACGCTCGTATTCTTGCCGGGCAAGGCCGAAATCGCCCGCTGCCACAGCGCCGCCGCCGAAGCGCTCGGCAACAGCTGCGCCGAATTCCTGGAACTCTACGGCGGGCAAGACCGCGAAACGCAAGACCGCATCTTCGAAGTCACCGAACGCCCGCGCGTCATCTTCACCACGAACATCGCGGAAACCTCCATCACCGTCCCGAACGTCACGGGTGTCGTCGACAGCGGTATCGAGCGCGTGAGCCTCTACGACGACAGCGAGAAGGTGAACGTGTTGCGCACGATGCCCATCTCGATGCAGAACGCCATCCAGAGGAGCGGCCGTAGCGGCCGTACGCAGAACGGTTGCGCCATCCGCCTCTGGAGCGAGGAATCCGAAAAGCGGATGCCCAAGGGAATCGTCCCCGAGGTACTGCAGATAGAGCCCTCGGAACTACTGTTGCAGAAAGCGGCGCTTGAATCCATGGACCCTATCAGTCGTCCTGCGGACTCCTTCCAGGGTGACATACAATTGCCCACGGCGATTCCGGAGGCACGCGAAAAAGCTGCGACGACACTTCTTGAAAAATTCGGCATGCTCAAAGGCGGTTCCATCACGGAACTCGGGCTCAAGGCCATCCGCACACCCGTATCGAGCATCCCGCTCGCGCTGCTGCTCGCCTCGTCAAGCGGTCCGCAAGACCTTCCCGACTTGCTCCTCGCAGCACTCGCCTGGATACACTCCGGCACCGAGGCGTTGCAGAAATCCAAGTTCCCGCAAGACATCCTGACACTAGCGAAAGACACACTCGACAAGGCCGTAAATGTGCCACGCGAAGTGAGCTTTACACTCCGGCAGCTGAGGGAGTACCGTGACCCGCTAAAGCGGGGCGTTGCGGGGCCGGCGACTGAGGCCCCGCTCGAGGGGGTAGCAAATGCCGCGCGCGGCAGAAGCGAGGGGGAATCTTCCCCCACCGTTCGCACTTTTGTCTGCAAGCAACTCCTCAAGGCCTTCCCCGACAGGCTCGCCACGCCGAACGGCAACGCGTACAAACTTGCAAACCAGAATATCATCCGCCTGCAAGTCGCAGAACCGCCCTACGCCATCCTGGCGCTCTCGATGCTACGCACCGGTGGCGGGAGCAAGTCGGAACTCAAGGTGAACCTCTATGCCGCCATCGACAAGGAAATGCTCGATACCGGCAATGCGGAAGCGCGGTACGAACTTCTGTGGCGCAGCGGCCAGGAACGTTTCATTGGCGTCGAAGTCACCGAGCTCTCGCGCAAGGAAATTCTCACGCAAGAAGCATCACCGAAGGTCCTCGCCGAACTGAAAAAGCTCACCGTAGCCGCCTGGAAAGAAAAAATCGAGAAGGAAAACTGGTCGGGGCGCTACCTCACCGAATCCGTGCAGACGCTACTGACCAAGATGCGCCTTGCCGCCAAGCTCTACCCGGAATACGGGCTGCCCGAAATGAATGACGAGGACATGGAAATCATCTTCGACGAATTCGCCGACGGGAAATTCCTGCTGCGCGATATTGACGAAGGCCGCTACAAGAGCATCGTGGAAGATTACTTCGGCAAGTCCATGCTCGCCTGGCTGAACAAGACCTTTCCCGACCATTACGTACTGCCGAACGGCAAGCGCGCCCGCTACAGCTACCAGGAGGTCGCCTCTAGCGACGACGGGAAATCCGTGCAGAGCGTCGAGGGAGTACTCGTGGAAATTTCTGCCCGCATCGAGGACTTTATGCAGATGCGCGGCGAGCACAAGATTGCGGATGGCAAGCTGAAAGTGCGCTACGACATTTTGGCGCCGAATTTCCGCACCATCCAAAAGACTTGGGACTTGACAGGATTCTGGAAGAACACCTACGCCGAGGTACGCAAGGAACTGCGCGGCCGCTATCCCAAGCACCCCTGGCCCGAAAGCGTCGAGCCTTAGTTCTATTTCACTGTATAAATCGTGAGCGTCCTGCTGTACTCGTAACCGACAACGAGCAGCGCCTGGTCTGCAAGCGGACTCTGTTCGGCCGGGATGAACAGCACGCCTTCGGGACCGCGGTCAAGCGGGTCCATGTAGAAATCGGCCAAGAAAGGAGCGTCGATGTTCGTCATGTCGATGACGGCGATACCGCTCGTACGCTCGAGCCCCACGAACACGTAGTGCCTGTTGTTCACGAGTCCGACGGTCACGTTTTCGGGTTCGCAGCCCTTGTCACCGCTCCTCTTGTCCATCTTGACCTTGTTTTTCTTGGCATTCCAGTTGAAATACTCCGGCGCAAGCCTCGCTATCAGCTGTTCAAAGAGGTCAGCGGAATCCCACACCAGCTTGCCGGTATTCCCGTCAAAGAGGCTCACAGAACGGCTACCGAAAGAATACATGTAGGGGCACTTGCCGTCACGCGTCTTGTCCGGCTTGCGGTCGCAGCGTTCCAGGCCGCTCACCGACAAGTCCTTCAGTTCCGCAAGCAGCGAGTCCGTAAAGACTTTCCGGTCCAGGCGGCCCTGTTCCGCAAGCATCATCGGCGTCGTCACGTCGGTCCATGCCTTGTAATCGTTCACGGGAGCGCCCTCGTTCGCCGTAAGCACATAATGGCGGTCGCCAACGGAGAGCTGATTTCCACGAGGCCGTTGCTTACCGCGTCAAGGCCGTTCCCCTGTTTCGAGTGGTCCACGTAACCCAGCGGGAAAACCTTGACAATCTTTTTCGCGGCAACGTCCAGTTTTGCAACGGCGTTGTTCTCCTGCAAGCTCACCCACGCAAACTTCGAATCGTCGGACACCGTAATGTACTCGGGTTCCAGCGAACGCACAAAGCCGTTCACGCCGGGGCTACGCACGCCGGCCGCCTTGAGCGATGCCGTATCGAGCTTGTTGAAACGCACCACGTTCAAGGCCGCATTCGCCCAGGACTCGGGCTTTGCCACATCCTTCACAGAGAGAATCGCCACACCGCCTTCAGGGTCTTCCGAAAAATCCGTACTCGGCGAACCTTCACACGCCACCAGCAGGTTCTTGCCGTCGGGAGTAAACTTGATC
>CACXKY010000108.1 GCA_902768325.1 Fibrobacter succinogenes | reverse complement strand
TGCCATAGGGAACTGTTTGAAAACTCTCGTTTCCCCGCTAGAACTGGACGATTTTCCCGTAGAACTGGATGAAGAGGTGATTTTGACGGTGTCGATTTTCCCGGAGTGGACGGGGTAGAGGTCAATCCCGACTCGTTGTCCCCAGATGGAGCCATCGATTCCGTTCTCGTTGTAGTCGTGCAAAGCCTTGGCGATACTTCCGTTGGCGAACTGAGCCGAGTCTGCCTTGAGTACAGAAACTTTTGTTGTATCTACGTACAAGGAATCAGATATGTAGAAGATTGTTGAATTTATTTTTCCATTTATTACTTCTACTCCATTGAACGAATTGAGAAATGCTGCTCCTCTGTTGGGAGAATAAAAGAAAGAATTCGTTATGGAAAGTTCGCTATTTCCGGGGATAGAATTAATCAGGGGTGGATTGTAACCGGGGCCCTTTCCTTCGCGCAGGATAGAGACAAAGTAGGAATTCATTATCGATATTTTGGAGGATCCTCCAACTTTCTGAGCAATAATCCCTGATTCATGGCAATTTGTGTATACCGAGCCTGTCACATAGATGTTTTCGAAATTTACATAGCCTCCGATTTCACTGGCGATTCCTCCTATGCGGGCGCATGCATCGTTATAGATGTTTTCAAATCCAAGATTTTTAATGGATGCAGGAGATTCTTCTGATTTCCCGTAAAGTCTTTTTATAAAAGCTATGTCATTAAAGGGATATCTCCCACTTATGTATATGCCGGATATTTTATGTCCTTGCCCATCTAAGGTGCCTTGAAAATCATCGATTGGAATCCAACGCTTTGCGGCATCCTTGTCTATCTTTTCGTTCCAAACAATATCTGCGGTCAGTTTCCCACATGCATCTAGTTCCTGGTCCATGCCGAAAGATCCATTTACAATGGCTGCAAAAAAGTAAAGGTCGTCTTTGTTGGCTATTTCATAACAACCATCTATCAAGTTTGGCATGGTGAGCCAGTGAGCGTAGAGGTCCAAGTCCCCTGTGTCCGCAGTTGAAATTGCCGTCACGGCGCTGTCGGTAAATTGGGCGTTGGTATACCATCCTTCAAAAAAGTAGTTCTTGCGAAGGGGGGATGGTAGTGAGGTCGAGATTCCTTCTACGTATTGGCTGCGATAAGTGGTCGTGTCGCCATCATAGGTGTGAAATTTGATATTGGAAATCGTTATAGAACTAGGAATGTTAGTGATGGATGATGATAGTGTAGGATGAGCTTCTGTTCCGATTTTTTGTCCCCACACATCTCCATCTTTTCCATAATGCAACGCCAGTGCCACCGTTCCGTCTTTGAACTCGGCCTTGGTTTTTGTCGTGTCGGATGAATGGCTTGATTGGTAAAATGAGTTTGTGATATGAAATTCGGTCCTGTCTCCTACCTTGTCAACTAGATTTTCTTTCCCAATAGCAAACGAGTTTTCGATGTGGATGACTGTATTGTCTGTAGTTTTAATTGATGTTGCATCTCCGACGACGGCAAATAGGCCTCCCGAAAAATAAAGATTGTCCTCAATTTCTCCGACATGGTATGAATTCTTGATGAATGCTTCGCCGGTGTGGAAATAAAATACTAAACCACCGAGGTCGTTTAGATCATTATACTTATCAGAGTTCATTATTTTTCCTGAATGAGACGAATTTTGGATGTTCAATCTCTGTGTTACAAGGCCGACTAAACCGCCTATATCACTTCGTCCCGTAAGAGTCGCCTGAATAGTACAGTTTTCAATGCTGATGTCTTTGCCTCCTGCTGTAATGGATCCTAGATACCCGGCTGCATTCAAATTTTGAAAATAGGAGTCTACGATATTCAGGTTTTTGATGGTGGCTGAGATTAATCTTAAAAAGAAACCCATGTCGTAGGATTGGTTTGTGCCGTATAAGCCCGAAATTGTATGCCCTTGACCGTCAAATGTGCCGTAAAAAACGTTGATGGGAGTCCAAGGAATAAGAGAATCGTTTTTGTTTAGTGAATCGCCAATAAGGACTTTTTCGTTGACGACGATATCTGCGGTTAGTTTTACGCAGGTGTTGGAATCTTGGGTGAATCCGCTCGTCGTGTCGTTTACCATCTCGGCAAATCCGTAAAGCTCTTCGGCGGAGCCAATTTGGTAGCATCCGTCAACTTTTGACGGTGTTTTGGGTGTGCCGGAATAAGCGGCGAAAGATTTGCCCCCGAAAAGGAAAGCGAAAGTCAGGAAAAGTAAATATTTTTTCATGATTGAATGCCCTTGCTAACAAAATATAAAAAAATGGCAATGTGCGCAAAAATCCGTTTTTGGGGGATTTTGTAACGTTTTTCTGTGTTGTATTCGTTTACACCGCTATTTTGGTGATGGCAGTCATACCTCCGTGTTATTGATATACATTATAAATGGGTTAGGTTATGGAGGCAAACACAATGTAAACAAAGGGAAAATTCAGAGGAGTACAGAGATGAAGTTTCCAATACTTCTGCTAGCTGCGGCTACGCTTTCTTTCGCCCAATGGGGTGGCGGTGGAAAAACCATTCGTGATTACAAGAAGGTGTCGGTTTCGGGCCGAGATGTCTATGTCTACGCACCGTCCGGCCTCGCCGAAAATAGCCCGCTGTTGCTTTCGTTGCACGGCGCCAACCAGGACCCCGATTACCAACAGTCCAATACCCACTGGGAAACTGTCGCCGATACGGCCGGTTTCGTCGTTGCCTACCCTAAGGGTGGCGAAGGATACAGTGCCTGGGACATCAGTGGCGATCAGGACACCAAATGGATATCGGCGGTCATTGACCAGTTGGTCAAGGATTACAAGCTCAATCCCAAACGCGTCTACCTTTCTGGATTTTCTATGGGCGGCATGTTCTCGTACCATGCGATAAGCAAGATTGCCGACAAGATTGCGGCTATTGCCCCCTGTTCCGGAACGAATGTGTATGGCGCATCTAAGGCGCAGCGGCCTATGCCCATTTTCCATCCTCACGGAACCAAGGACGATGTGTTGAATTATAGCCAGGTCGACGGATTCCTGAAGAATTACCGTGACCAGTTCAATTGCCCCTCGCAGGCGGAAGTCAAGGAAAACTATCCCAATAGCGAAAACTCGGCGACGCTCTACTCCTGGGGCCCGTGTGACAATGGCGTCTATATAAAGCACCTGAAACTTGAAGGGCGCATGCACAGTCCTTCCCATGCAGATGTTTCGGATATCTGGAACTTCGTGAAGGGTTACGACGTGGATGGCCCGATCGGCGCCGCGCCGGCATCCTCTTCTAGCGTCGAATCTTCTGCTAGTGGTCCGGCATCTTCGTCCTCTGTAGCGAAGTCCTCTGGTTCTATCGCTAGGTCGTCCGGTTCGTTCGGAAGGTCTTCTTCCAGCACGACGATTACGTCTTCTGCCGGCCACCACTGGGGAACTTCTTCCACGACCGCCCTGCCTGAAGACCCGAGCCTACTTAAGATTTCCGTGTTTACGTCTTCTGACAACTACATCGTGGTTGCTGGTGCCCAGGGCAAGGCCATCACCGTGTTCAACAGCCTCGGTCACGTAGTCCGCACGACCCGCGGTCTCGAATCCCAGCAGAAGGTCTACACCGGAGCGAAGGGCATGTACATCGTGAAGGTTGGTGCGAGGACGTTCAAGACGGCGCTCTAATCTGTCGGAATGGTAAAATTAAAGGCACTCCCGCGTGGAGTGCTTTTTTATTTTTCTAAATTTTTAACATGCTTTCTAGGAATATGTCCCGATTCTTGTTTCTTGTCGCGGTGACCTTCGTTGTTTGCCTGCTGGCTGGCTGCTACAGCTTTACGGCATCGACGCTGCCGAGCCATATCAAGACGGTCAAGATTCACGAGGTGGAGGACAAGACCTTGGACCCGGTGCTTGCGAACGACATTCACACCGCCGTAGTCGAAATGTTCAAGAAGAACGCGGGCGGCGTGCGCCTGGTGAACGAGAACGCCAACGCCGATTTCGAGATGACGCTCCTCAGCTACACGAACAAGCCCGAGAACTACAACAGCAACAGCGATGTGGAAACCTACCGCGTCACCATCCGCGTGAGCGTCAAGTTCTACGACAACGTGAAGGAACGCATCATCTACGAGAGCAAGTCGCTTTCGGCGGACGGTACGTACGACATCCAGAAGAACGAGTCCGAAGACCGCCATGGCCAGGCCCGCGCCATCGAGAAGATGCAGGACCTGATTATCGCGAATGCATTGGCGAAGTGGTAGTCGCTTAGCGAAAATACCGCCATCCAAATTTTCTCAGAAAAGTAAGAAGCCGACCTTTTGACAGGCCGGCTTCTTTGGGGTTGGTTTGGAGTATCATTAAATATTGCAAATTTTTTCGATTTTGCAAAGGGGTAAATTAAGAAAAATTATTTAAATGTGACGAAACGCATATTTCCTATGGTCGCCCCGGAATTTTTAGGACCGGCTGTTCGTTCAGCAGGGCTTCGGTAAGGGTGCTGCCCCGGTAGGTGAGCTTGAGCGAGAAAAACGGTGCTCGGCGTTCCAGCAGGTCCAGGAAAATCAGGTCCCCGTCCCAGTGGGGGAGCTTGGCCACGTCTTCCTTGGGGACCCATTCGAGCGTCCCCTCGTCGCATTCCTTTAACGTGCCTTCGAACTCCGTCGCGATGAACAGGTGCATGAACTCTGTCTCGTTCATGCCGTCGCTGATGAAGGTCACGATGCCGCGGTATTCGAGGTGCTTTAGCGTGAGGCCCGTTTCTTCGAGGACTTCGCGGCGGATGCAGTCCTCGGGCGATTCGCCTTCCTCGAACTTCCCGCCAATCCCGATCCACTTGTCCTTGTTGATGTCGTTCTTTTTCTTGACGCGGTGGAGCAGCAGGTATTTACCGTCGTGCTCGATGTAGCAGAGGGTGGTGTTGATCATCTTTTTATGTCTGTCGCAAAAAACTTTACGCCGGGGGCAAAGGCGTTGCCGACGGCCTTGATTTTAACCCGTTTCTCGTCGTAACCCTTGATCTTCAAGATGTCGTAGAGGTGTCCGGCCCTGGCTTCCGAGACCGCCTGGGCGTTGGGCCCGCTGGCCGAAACCTCGATTTCCAGGTTGAATTCGTAGCGCCGCATGAGTTCGATGACGTCGTTCAGGGCCGTATAGGAGGAATTCAGGGGTTCCACGCTGCCGCTCCTGTACCGGATCTGTTTGGCGATGCTGTTCAAGTTCTTCTTGCTGCTGTAGGGGCAGCCCGAATTGTTCACGAGTACGTCCGGGAAGGTGTCCGGGCACTTGTCGAGGTAATCGGCAATCCCGTCGCCGTCGGAATCCTTGGGGCACCCGATGGTGTCGACCGGTGCCTGGGTGGGGGTGTTCGGGCACTTGTCGAGGTAGTCGGCCACGCCGTCCCCGTCGTTGTCGGAGGGGCATCCGGTACGGTCCACCGAGATTTCGTTCGGGGTGTCGGGGCACTGGTCCTTCGTATCCGGTACGCCGTCCTTGTCTTGGTCCGCCGGGCATCCGGAGGCGTCCACGAGTTCGTCTGGGGCGCTGTTCGGGCACTGGTCGATATCGTCGGGAACGCCGTCGTGGTCAAAGTCCAGCGGACAGCCGTCCTGGTCGACGGAGCGCCCTGCCGGCGTTTCGGGGCACTTGTCCCTTTCGTTAATGACGCCGTCGTGGTCGTTGTCGATGGGGCATCCGCTCGTGTTGACCTGTTCCTCGGGTGATGTGTCGGGGCAGAGGTCGTTGTTGTCGTCTACGCCGTCGCGGTCGCTATCGAGCGTACAGCCGTCGCGATCCACGGCGGTCCCGCTGGGCGTTTTCGGGCATTTGTCGAGGTAGTCGGGGACTTTGTCGAGGTCTTCGTCGAAGGGGCATCCGAAGAAGTCGACGTCGATGCCGAAGGGCGTGTTCGGGCAGTCGTCCACGATGTTCAGTATGCCGTCCTGGTCTTCGTCCACGGGGCATCCGCGGTTGTTGACCTTCACGCCGAAGGTGGAACCGGGGCACATGTCCATGCGGTCTACAACGCCGTCATGGTCGGAATCCTTCCAGCTGAAGTCGAGTACCTTGGAAAGCGCGAATACGACCGAGATTTCGTGGGTGCTGGGAACCTCGTACTTGATGGTCCTGTCTTTTTCGGTCCTTACGACTTCGATCCCGTTACCGCTCTTGCGCCCGCGGAGGAAGTCGATCCCGATATCGGCACCGAACATGATGTCGGTCTTTCGGGGCAGGTGAAGACGTAATCCGGGGGTAAACCTGGCCGGCTCGTTCCAGAACTTGCCGATATGGTTCATTTTGTTGACGCGCGCTTCGCCGGAAACTTCGGCGATGAGGCTGATCAGCTTGTCCGGGAAAAGCTCGAATCCGGACCCCCACAGCAGGACATCGCTACCGTTGCCAAAGGTGGAGAGGTAACCGCCCATGTTGTTCCACAGCACCAGGCCGAACAAGTCGAAGGTGAGCAGGGAAATTCCGGAGAGGGCGATCCCGCCCGTCGTATAGGCGTACGACTCGTCGTTATCCTTGATGAACCAGGCGCGCCGCGGGCTGAATCCACGGCCTTTCGTCCCGGTAGGGAAGTACAGGTTGCCTTCGAAACTCAAGTGGAAGGGGAGGTTCAGGGGGAGGCTTGCCTTGACCGTTCCCTGCAGGTCGCCGGGGGCTAGGCCTTCGAGCTTGGAATCGGTAACCTTGCTTTCGTAGTAGAAGGGAATGGAAAATCCCAGTTCGAGGAAGTCAAAGGCCCCGTAGCTAATCTGGAAGGCCCCGCCAGAGGCTACGGCACTGTTGTCCAGTTCAAACCTTTCTCCGGTGTTGACATCGGTATAGCCGTCTATGGCGAGCGGTTCACCGTCACTGATATTTTCGAAATAGCCCGAGAAGTATATGAATCCTTGCTTCAGGGTATACGCTGAAGGGACCCGCAGTCCGTGCGAATTCCGGGCGATGCCGACCTGCGCATGGAGCAGGGTGGCCGCGCCGAGCAATATGGTGACAAGTTTCCGCATAGAAATCCGCTAGAAATTATATAAAAAAATAGTTTTTCTCATTTGGAATTTGAAGATTATGTGTATATTTCCATTCGGAATGGAAAAAAGAGAATCTAATGTCGAACGGCCGCCATGGCACCGTAAGTCACAAAGGGCTTACCGCATCAACCGCATCATCATCCTGTTGCAGATTGTTGCCGCCTTCGTGCTTTGCGGGGTCGTCTGGTTCGGCGTGGATAAAGTTTTGCACTAAAGAGGGAATATGTTAGATTTTGCACGCCAGTGTGGCCGTCGCCCCAAGGGGGACGCTTTCGACCTCCCGGCTCCTTTTCCTGAAGAAGAGGAGGAAATTGAGGAGGAAGAAGAGGAACTCGACGAAGAAGTCGATTTCGATCGCCCCACCTTCAGGCGCGACCAGATTTGGTCCGATTACGCGGAAGACTTGGACTACGACCAGTGATTTGCCGAAATAAACTGCTGCGCCTGTGCCTCTTGGGCGTGTCGCTTATGGTTCTTGCGGCCTGTTCCCCGAAACAGGCCGTTGTGGCGGGCCCTACCCTCGGTAGCGCTGAACCCGTTGTGCCGGATTCGGTATCCTACGCCTCGGTAGCCCTCAAGGTGGACATACTACCGCTATGCCCTCGAGGCCATGGAAAACCATGAATGGATGTTGGCGCGCCACTACCTCGACGAGGCCCTCCGCCAGCTGGTTTCCGAGAAATACGATTCCCTTTACCGCAATGTGAGCCCGGCGGAAGATTCCGCTTACCGCGCCATGATGCCGACGCGCATCGTCCGCGCCCTGGATGAAGTGTACCCGAACGTGTCGGACTTGGGTGAGAGCGTGGAAAACTTCCAGCAGAACGAAGTCTCCATCGAAGGCGTAGACGCCCTGGACGAAACCTTGGCCGACAGCGCTTCGCTGCAGGTCATCGAGAATTTCCTCGATACGGTGGACGTGAAGCAGTTCACGCTGCCCGTCGAATTCAACGAACGCGTCATGCAGGAAATTTTCTACATGACGACGGGCGCGCGTTCGTTTACCGAAGGCTCGCTCAACCGCATGACGGCCTATGATTCCATGATCTATGCGCAGCTCGACCAGATGGGCATGCCCAAGGACTTGATTTACCTCGCGCTGGTGGAATCGGGCTTTAAGGTGAAGGCCTACAGCCGTGCGAAGGCGTCGGGCATGTGGCAGTTCATTCCGGAAACGGGCAAGCGCTACGGGCTCGAGGTGGACTACTGGGTCGAC
>CACXKY010000107.1 GCA_902768325.1 Fibrobacter succinogenes | reverse complement strand
AGGTGGTTTTCACTTAGACCAATTTTGCGATAAAGTTTTTCCCTCATTTGGGCTTACTTGCGCAGTTGCAACAAAATCAAAGATCTACGCCGTTGTTAGATGTTTCTTATGACATTTACATGCCGTTATTTTGCGCATGTGGCGAAGAAGAAAATATGGATAAGGATGGGAAAATTTTTGTTATTGAATACTGTGATTATTCCGGAACGTGTAGTAAATTGAAAGATTCTGAAATGACTGTAATAAGTAATCAAAATTATCCGATATATAATGATAGAATGCGAAAGCAATCTGGTGCAATGATAAAAACTTGTGTGATGTTAAATGGAAAACTATGCTTTTGTGACATCTCAAATGCAAAAAATAAACGGGTTAGTGAGTATATAATCCCCAAAGAACGGAAATCTGCTATTCTAAAAAACTTAGCTCAAGAGTTAAATGTGATTGATTTGGGCAAATATTTTTATGGCAAGAACCAATGGGAAGAAAAACTTTAATCTTTTGAATGTATATCCGAGATTGTGCTGTAAAGCCAATAAAACCTGTTCCGACAGGGTCTGATGCATCTTGGATTAGGATATTTTGCTAAATTAAGACTGAAAACTGTTAACCAATAACCATAATCTATGTCTAAATTCAAACGCATTCTTCTCAAGCTCAGTGGCGAAGCCCTCGCAGGCGAAAAGGGCCACGGTATCGACAACGTCATCCTCTCCGACATGGCAAGCGAAATCGCTTCCATCGTCAAGCAGGGCGTGCAGGTCGCGCTCGTGATTGGCGGCGGCAACCTCGTCCGCGGCATTTCCGCATCCGCAGGCGGCATGAACCGCGCTCAGGGCGATGCCATGGGCATGCTCGGCACCGTGATGAACGGCCTCGCCATGCAGGACGCCCTCGACAAGCAGGGTGTCGACTCCGTAGTGATGTCCGCCATCCGCATGGAGCCGGTCTGCGAATTCTTCGACCGCCGCAAGGCCCTCAAACTCCTCTCTGCTGGCTCCGTAGTCATCTTCTCCGCCGGTACGGGCAACCCGTTCTTCACCACCGACAGCTGCGCCGCCCTCCGCGCCATCGAAAGCGAATGCGATGTGATCATGAAGGCGACCAAGGTCGACGGCATCTACACCGCAGACCCGGTCAAGGACCCGACGGCTACCCGCTTCGATGACATCAGCTACAAGGAAGTCATTTCCCGCGGCCTCAAGGTCATGGACACGGCAGCTGTCGCCCTCTGCATGGAAAACAACATGCCCATCTTCGTGTTCAAGATGGAAAAGGGGAACCTCTCCCGCGCCGCCATCGAAGGCGACCTCGGCACGTTGGTGCATTGCTAAAAAAATCTGACGGTTTTTCCCGATAGCGTTTTTTTACCTATATTTCAAAAATATAACTAACCATTAATCACTAACCACGGTTTATAACCTATGTCTGAATACACCGACAAAATGGAAAAGGCCATCGAGGCCACCGAACGTGAATTCTCCAAGATCCGCGCTGGCCAGGCCAGTCCCGCGATCCTCAACGACGTCCGAGTCGACTACTACGGTACTCCGACTCCGATTTCGCAGGTGGCGAAGATTTCCGTGCCCGAACCGCGCATGCTTCTCGTGAGCCCGTGGGAAAAGACCATGGTCGATCCGATCGAGAAGGCCATTCTTGCCGCGAACATCGGTGTGACCCCGATGAAGGACGGCAACTGCATCCGCGTGACGCTCCCCATCCTTACGTCTGAACGCCGTCAGGAACTTGCTAAGGTGGCCCGCAAGCACGCCGAAGAAGGCCGCGTGGCCATCCGTAACATCCGCCGCGATGCGAACGATGCCATCAAGAAGAACAAGGACCTTCCCGAAGACGAAGTCAAGAAGCAGCAGGACGAAATCCAGAAGGCAACGGATAAGTATATTGCGCAGATCGACGCTATCCTCGCCGAAAAGGAAGCGGACCTCCTCAAGGTGTAGTCCGGGGCTTGCGTGGCAAATCAGCTTAGACATGTCGCCATCATCATGGATGGCAACGGGCGCTGGGCCCGTAGCCGCGGGCTAGAACGTTTCCTCGGGCACCGCAAGGGCACGCAGGCGACCATCGACGCGGTGGAAGTCGGCGTGAACCTGAAACTCGAGCACATGACACTCTATGTTTTCAGTTCTGAAAACTGGGGGCGCCCTTCTAAGGAAGTGGATTACCTGATGAACCTCCTCATCGAGATGGTGGTGAAGGAAATCCCCGACCTCATGGAGAAGAACGTAAAGCTCAAGGTCATCGGGAACATGGAGCGCCTGCCCGAAAAGCCGCGAGCAAGCCTGCAGTCCGCCATCGACAAGACGGCGAACAATACGGGCATGCAGCTGAACCTCGCCATCTCGTACGGTGGCAGGCTCGAAATCGTGGATGCCGCGAAGGCCATTGCATCGCAGGTGGCCGCGGGTACGCTCAAGATTGACGAAATTGACGAAAACGTTTTTGCAAGGAACCTGTACTTGAAGGGGGCGCCCGACCCGGATCTCGTAATCCGTACGGGTGGCGAGTTCAGGCTCTCTAACTACCTGCTTTGGCAGGCCGCCTATAGCGAATTCTACGTGACGGACACGCTGTGGCCCGATTTCACCAAGGAAGAATTCCTGAAGGCTGTTGAATTTTTCAAAACCCGCGAAAGAAGGTTTGGGAAGGTATTGCATGAGTAACTTGGCTCAACGATTGATTACGGCGTTTGTCGCCATTCCAGTCGTTTTCTTTTTGCTGTGGTTCTGCGACTACAGCCGCATCGGCCTGATGTGCTTCTTGGCTGGCGTTGGCGCCTGGGAATGGGCGGGCATGGCCTCCAAAATGTACAAGGGACCCGATACACGTTACCTCTCCTTTGCCTCTTCGCTTGCGCTGACCCTCGCATGGGCGCTTTCCAAGGGCGGCTATTTTGGTCTGCCTGCCGTGCCCTATGTTGTGGGCATGACGTTCCTCGTGATTTTTGCAATCTACATCGCTGTCGCTTATGCGAAGGTCGAAATCGACCACCTGTTCCCGTGGCTTGTGATGCAGCTCGGCGCCCCGCTCTACATAGGGCTCTGGGGTGGCATGAACGTTCTCATGATGGGTAACGGACAGGGACTCGAACACTGCTATGCGTTCATCCTCGTGATGACATCCATGTGGCTCTGCGATACGGTGGCCTACTTCTTCGGGAAGTTCGCTGCCGGCAAGGGACCTTTCGGTCGTCATCCGTTCGCCCCGAGCATCAGCCCCAAGAAGACTTGGGAAGGCTCCATCGCCGGTTCCGTCGCGACGGTGGCGTGGGTGGCATACTGGATCATGTGCAGCTCGGCGCTCTCTTCTTTCAACGTGCAGTTCAGTTGGGCTGTCGCCATCGTCATCGGCCTCCTGCTGACGGTTGCGGGTCAGGTGGGCGACCTCCTGATGAGCGCGCTCAAGCGTTGGAGCGGTACCAAGGATTCGGGCAACCTGTTCGTCGGGCACGGTGGCGTGCTCGACCGCTGCGATTCGTTCTACCTCGCGGCTCCCGCACTTTACCTGGTGCTCGACTTCTTGCAGAAAATTGTTTAATGTCATGCCGGGCTTGTCGCGGCATCTTCCCTTTGAGGTCTTAAAATGAAAAACGTAGTTCTTCTCGGCGCCACGGGTTCTATCGGAACTTCGAGCGTTGATGTCATTTTGCAACATTCCGATATCTTTAAACTTTATGCGGTTGCCGCGAACAGCAGTGTGGCGAAGGTCGCCGAAATAGTGCGCAAGTTCAAGGTGGAACGCGTGTGCATGTTCAACGAAGTCGCCGCCAAGGAACTCGAAAAAGAACTTGGCATGAAGGTGCTCGCCGGCATGGACGGCCTCTGCGAGCTCGCTGCCGACCCGAAGGCTGACATCATCATCAACGCCCTGATGGGTGCGGTGGGTTGCCTTCCGACCATTACCGCCATCGAACACGGCAAGCATGTGGCGCTCGCCAACAAGGAGACGATGGTCATGGCGGGCCCGGTCATCTGGGACAAGCTCGCCGAGAACCCGAAGTCCTTTATCACGCCGATCGATTCCGAACACAGCGCGATTTTCCAGTGCCTTTCCGGCCGTCCCGAAAAGGAAGTGGAATTCCTCGAGATTACCGCTTCGGGTGGCCCGTTCCGCGAATGGCCCATCGAAAAGTTTGAAAGCATCACGGTCGCCGATGCGCTCAACCATCCGGTGTGGAGCATGGGCAAGAAGATTACCATCGACTCTGCGTCCATGATGAACAAGGGCCTCGAAGTGCTCGAAGCGCATTTCTTGTTCCACATTCCGTATGAACAGATTAAGGTCGTCGTGCACCCGCAATCGATGGTGCATTCGCTCGTGCAGTTCCGCGACGGCTCCCTCATGGCCCAGCTCGGCGCGCCCGACATGCGCATCCCTATCCAGGTGGCGCTCACGTGGCCCGACCGCCTGCCGCTCGAGACCAAGCGCCTCGACCTGCCCACGCTCCAGAAGCTAACCTTCTTCGAGCCGGACTTTAACAAGTTCCGCTGCCTCGCCCTCGCGTTCGAAGCGGGCCGCCGTGGCGGTATCGTTCCGGCCATGATGAACGCGGCGAATGAGGTGCTGGTCGATGCCTTTCTCAAGGGCAACCTCAAGTTCACCGATATCCCGAAACATGTGGAAACCATCATGACGGGCGCTCCGACGGTGATGGGCCACCTCTCGCTTGACCAGGTGCTCGAAGCCGACGCCGAAGCACGCAAGCTGACGGCTGCTCTGATAAAGTAATTTTACAAAGACAATTTCGAAGAAATGGCCCTATTGCCCCAAAAAGGCGATAGGGTTGTTTTTGTATACAACACAAGATGCCCCGTATTGTGCGAGACTCGCTTTGAAAAGCGTATATTTTGTGTAGGCTCCGAAAAAGGAGCCAAAAGGAGTCGGAAAATGAAAAAAATGGTTATGGCGGCAGGCCTTCTTATGGCCGTGTCTGCATTCGCCCAATTTGGCGGTTTCGGTGGACCTCAAGGCGGTGGCAGTGTTCCGGATGCCGACAAGACGGCCGATGTGAACTACGCTGGCGACGGAAAAACTTACCATACGCTGGACATTTACATTCCCAAACAGGCGAAGGATTCATATCCGGTGGTCATCCACACTTACGGCAGCGCCTGGAGCAGCAATAACATGAAGGGCTCCGCAGACTTGAGCACGATCTGTGCGGCTTATGTCAAGGCGGGTTATGCTGTCGTGACCCCGAACCATCGTTCGGCGAGCGATGCCAAATATCCGGCGCAGTTGCACGACATCAAGGCCGTGGTACGCTTTGTCCGTGGCAACGCGGCCAAGTACAAGTTCGACACGAACTTTGTGGCCGTGTCCGGGTTCTCTTCGGGCGGACACCTTTCGAGCCTCACTGCCACAACTTGCGGTTTGAAGGAAGGCAAGTCCGGCTCGGTGACGGTTGACCTTGTTGGCGATCTCGGCGAATTTACGTCTTTCAGCAGCTGCGTTGATGGTGCTGTGCTCTGGTCTCCTCCGACCGACATCTACACGATGAACCCCATCAGCATGGGCGGTTCCGGTACAATGGAAGGTGCCTTCATCGGTGTGGAACGCGAAGGTAACAAGGACAAGTGGATGGTCGCCAGTTCGCCGTACTATGCGAGCGATGACGATCCGCCGGTAATCATTTTCCATGGCACGTCCGATCAGGTCGTGAACATCGAACAGAGCCAGGAACTCTATGATTCCCTCAAGAACCACAACGTGGTGACGGAGTTTGTCAAGGTGTCGGGCGGTTCCCATGGCGGCGACAAGATGAACTCCTCCGAGAACCTGGCCAAGGCTGTAGCCTTCTTGGACCAGGCCCGCGAGGCCAAGGCTGCTGCGGTTGTTGTTCCTCCGGATACGACTGCGCAGGACACTAGCAAGCAGGATACATCCTCCGTTACCCCGCCGGATACGAGCAAGCAGGATACGTCGATAACGTCCATTCCTGTGTTGCACTCGTTGGCGTCCAGCCCGGTCACGTATAGGGTGTACTCCCTCGACGGAACGCTCGTGATGAAGTCCTCCACGCTTGACCTCTCGCGTTTAAAACCCGGTGTCTACTATGTCGAGTCCGCAACGCGCAATGGTTCGCGCCGCGTGTTCCGGTACGCGAAACGATAAGAGTGTGATGGCGGTTACATCGGCCGCGAGGCTTGATGTGACGGGGATTACACGACGCTGATACAGTTGATACAGTAGTATATATTTTGCTCCCTACACGTGAAACGGTGGGGAGCTTTTTTTCTGTATATTTTTTTTCAAGAGGTGTATGTCAAATGGTGTATGGGACCGTTTGGACAACTCTAATTCATGTTTGGTGTATGCCAGGAGCCGGTGGGAAACTGCCGGCTCCTTTCCCGTTTGTGTGAATTTGCTAAATTGATTCTCGATGGAGAGTTTATTTAGCAACATCCTGATGTTTATTCTCGGCCTCCTCGGCCTGAGTTTCTTGGTGACTATCCATGAACTCGGTCATTTCTTGGTGGCCAAGTGGAATAACGTGAAGGTGAATACGTTCAGCATCGGTTTCGGCAAGAAACTCCTTAGGTACCGCCACGGCGAAACGGAATACTGCATTTCGGCAATCCCGTTCGGTGGCTATGTGGCGATGGCGGGCGAAAACCCGGACAAGCTTGAGGAAGGCGAGGTCCCGGGCGAACGCGATTTTATGGGCAAGTCCGTAGGGGCGCGTGCGGCGATTGCTTTTGCGGGGCCGTTCATCAATATCGCCTTTGCGTTCGTGCTTTTGATGGTCCTTTACATGGTGGGCGTGCAGGAACCCGCGACTAACGAACTCATCGTGGGCTTTGTCGCGAAGGATTCCCCCGCGCAGGCTGCTGGCATTTTGCCCGGCGATACGATTACCGCCATGAACGACAAGGCGACCCAGGGCTGGGACGATTTCCGCGAACAGATTGGCGTGAGTCTCGGCGCGGAAGTTCCCCTCACGGTGCATCGCGGAGGCAAGCCCATCACTGTCACCGTTGTTCCCGAAGAACTCGTGATTCCCGCACAAGATTCCACCGGTTCCGAAATCAAGATGGGTATCGGCGATGTCGGTATTTATCCGCAGAACCGCGTGATGGTGCGCCTTCCGCCCGTGGCAGGCTCCGCGGCAGAAAAAGCGGGCATCCTCGAAAACGATACGATTTTTGAAATCAACGGGGAGCATATCTCCCGCTACGAAGACGTGGTGCGCATTATTGACGGCAGCAAGGGCGAACCGGTGAACATTACCGTCATTCGCGAAGGCGATACGTTGACCAAGACGCTTAGCGCTATCTATAACGAGGAACACAAGCGCTACATGGTCGGTATCCAGATGGGCTACGTGCTCTTCCGCGAAACGAAACTGGTGCGTCGTGGCCCCGTGGAGGCGTTTGCCAAGACGTGCGCCACCAGCTGGAAAATGACGACGAGTATCTTCCGCTACTTCAAGCGCATGTTCCAAGGCCAGGTGAAGGTTGACGCGTTCTCGGGCCCGGTCTCCATCGTTGCCGTGATGGGAAACGTATGGATGAGCGGCTTCCAGGACTTTTTGATGCTCCTAGCGCTCATCAGCATCAACTTGGGCGTCATGAACCTGCTCAGCTTCTTCGTGTTCATCACGATTCTCGACTTCAGCAAACTTTCCCTGTTCCTGAAGTGACACGTTTAATATTGTAGAAATAGATTCCCATGATGACCGAAATCGTGAGGACCCAGCTGATGGGGTAGACGACCATCAGCGAAGCGAACGAATTGTACCTGGGGAATACGAAAATTACCCAGAGGATGCGGATGCCGCAGACGCCTACCATGCAGGTGAGTGCCGGCGGCAGGGACTTGCCCATTCCAGAAAGCGCGCCCGAAAATACGTCCAGAAAAACGTTGATGGCAAGGAGCCCGACCACTACGTACATGCGGATTGTGGCGATCTCGATGATTTCGGTATTGGACGTGAACACGCTCAGCATGGGCCTCGCGAAAATGCAGCAGAGAGCGCTCAATACGATGGTGGACGAACACCCGAGCAGAAGTGTCCAGCGGACCGTGCGGCGGCAGCGCTCCATGTTCTTTGCGCCGAAGTTTTGCCCCACGAAGGTCACGCAAGCCTGCGAGAAGGAACTCAGCCAGTAATATACCACGAATTCGTAATTCAGGGCGATGGATGAAGCCGCCACCGTAGCAGAACCGAGGCTGTTGATGGCCGATTGCAGGCACACATTGCTGAACGAGAATACGACGCCGCGAAGCCCTGTCGGCAGCCCCACGCGCAAGATGCGGCTCAAGAAGAAGGGCGTCACGCGCAACTTCCAGAACTCCAGCTTGAATGGCCCCACCTCGTGCAGGAGCATGTAGAACAAGATAATCCCGCTGATGACGTTGGCGATGACCGTCGCAATCGCAACGCCCGATACACCCATGCCAAAG
>CACXKY010000106.1 GCA_902768325.1 Fibrobacter succinogenes | reverse complement strand
CCAGCTCGAAAGGGAAATGTGCCAACGGCGCCAGAATTCGGTGGGGCTGAGCGCCTTGTAGGGGCTGTTGAAGTTCTGCGGCAGGCGGAATCCCATGAGCAGCGCCACGCCAATCGCGATGTCGGTATAGCCCGAGAAGTCGGCGTAAACCTGCAGGGAGTAAGCAAAGAGCGCGATGAGGTTCTCGAGGCCGGTGAACAGCAGCGGCGTGTCGAAAACGCGGTCGACGAAGTTCGTGGCGAGGTAGTCGCTCAGGATAATCTTCTTCGCGAGCCCGTTCAGAATCCAGAATACCGCGATGCCGAAGGTACGGCGGGGCAGGAAGAACTTCTTGTAGAGCTGCGGGACGAACTTGTCGGCACGCACGATAGGGCCTGCGACAAGCTGCGGGAAGAACGACAGGTAGAAACCGAAGTTGAGGATGTTGGTGAATGTTGGTGACCGCCTTGATTTTGCCGCGATAGATGTCGATGCAGTAGCTCATCGCCTGGAACGTGAAGAACGAGATGCCGACGGGGAGGATGATGGTGTCGACGAGCGAGTTCGTGCCGAACATCTTGTTGCTTGCGGCCGCGAAGAAGTTGTACACGTGCAGCTCGATGCCCGTAAACTCGTAGAGGGCGTCCAGGAAGAAGTAGGAATACTTGTAGTAGCAAAGAACGAGCAGGTCGATGATGACGATAATGATCATCAGGAACTTCTTTTTCCAGTGCGCTTCCGCCTTTTCAATCCACTTGCCTATGAAGAAGTTCGCTACAACGCAGAAGGCGAGAATGCAGACGTAGCTGCCGCTCGTCTTGTAGTAGAAGAAGAGGCTCGTGGCGAACAGGAACGCGTTGCGCATCAAGATGCGGTTCTTGATGACGGTCAGCAGCGCGAAAACGACCGCGAAGAAGCCCCAGAAATAAAACTGCGTAAAGAGCAGCGGGCTGTTCGGGTCGAACGAGAACGTGCGCGTGAGGTAGGGAATCAAATAGTCTAGCATAAGGTGTCATCCTGAGCGGAGGGCGTAGCCCGTAGTCGAAGGATCTAGTCCTTCATTAGGTCTCTCCATTCTGGGTTCATTTGGCTTATATTTGACATTATGTATGTGTAGTAACTGTTCGGCATAATTCTTTTAGATCCTTCGACTACGAACCTTCGGTTCTTCGCTCAGGATGACACAATCCTTATTTGTTACCTCTCTCGTCTTTCGTCTGTAGGGCCGCAGGCCCGTTCTCTCGTCTAGTCTGTGCGGGGAGGTTCGCGATATGTTCCTGGTAGGCGCCGATGAGGGCCTTGTAGAACAGGTCGCCGAGCAGGTTGTAGCCGGCGAGCTTGAAGTGCACTTTGTCGGCCTTGGCGAGGTCGGCCTTTTCCCACTTGGCCATGGAACCGAGGCCGCCCATGATGCCGTACTTGTCCCACACTCCGGCCTTGTGCTTCTCGGCGAGGGCGAAGAACGCCTTGCGCGCGACATCGCCGTTCGGGTGCTGCACGTAGCGTTTTTTCTTGACCTTGCGGAACATGTCGTTGTTCGTTTCGAAGATGATGGCCGCGTTCGGGTTCACCTTCTTGATGCGTGCGATGAGGCGGTCGTAGTCTTCGCGGAACTTCTTTTCGTTGAACCGCTGGACGTTCGCGTCGTTGATGCCGATGGCGAAAATCACGAGGTCGGGCTTGTAGTAGGCGAGCTGCTTTTCGAGCAGCGGGCAGACTTCTTCGAAGTAGTCCTGGACCTTGGCGCCATTGATGCCGACGTTCGTGTAGGTGATGCCGGGATGGTCCGTACCCGTGAGGATGCCGGTGAGCGTGAAGCGCGGGCGGGCGTTTTTCTTGGCGGAGTCGGGGACGGCGGGGACTTCGGCGACGCAGTGTTCGTTGGCGGCGTTAGTCTCGTCGAGCTCGCCTTCGGCGTAGTTCGGCGTGGGGCCCTTGGGCTTCATGTCGGAGCACTTGACGACTCCGTTAGAGGCCTTGTTGGCGGCTTCTTCGCGGGCGAGGCAGGCCGAATCGAGGACGTCGCATTCTCCCTGGAACATGGAGTCGCGTGCCGGGATGGCGTTGGGGAGCGCAACGTTGTTCGGAATCTTGGCCTTCGGGGCGGAATCTTTCGGGGTTCCTTGCTTGAGGGCTTCGGCGGAATCCTTGAGGGAATCGGCCTTGGCGCGTTCGATGGAATCCTGGACCAGCGAGTCGGTGATGAACTTTGCGACTTCGGCCTGCTTGAGCGAGTCAAGCCAGCGGAACTGGATACGGATGGTGTCGATGGGCCTCGGGCTCTTGAATACGAAACTCTGGCTTGCGGTATCGAGCTTGCCGTAGATGTCGAGGGAGTCGACCTTCAGCACGGGGATGACGTCGCCGGCATCGCTGTAGCCGAAAAGGCGGAACTGCGTTTCGCCCCACAGCGGGTCCGAGTTGTACTTGTCGAGCATGAGCGTGATTTCGGCGCGCGGGTCAGAAGTGCTGACGGCAATACCGAGGAGGCCGAGCGGCTTGGTAATTTCTTTGCGCACGTTCTTGCTCATGTCCCAGATTCCCTGGTAGTAGCTGGCATAGCTCGAAGGCGTGTTGGTACGCGCGGCGGCGAACGGGAACACGAACCCGCGCCCGGCGGATGCGCCCGGGTATTCGCGGATAAGGTGCTCGCGGATGCGGCCCGATATGACGTCGGCCTGCAGGTGTGAACCACCTACGTGCAGGATTTTCACCTGGCCCTTGTTCTCGAAGACGAGTGTGTCCATCTTGTTGAAGAACGGGGTGAACGAATCGTTGCCCTTGGGGAACTGGATGGTGTTGATGGTCGTATCGATAAAGGCGTACTTCGTGAGGTCGATGGCGTAGCTGCCGGGGGCGGGCATGGGGCCCTTGGCAAAAAGGCTTACGGCAATTGCGGAGCAGAGGAACAGGATCTTCTTCATGATTTCTTCACTCCCTTTCCTTTGGCGGCAGCTTCGGCCTTGGGCTTGTCGGCTTTAGGCTTTTCCTTCGATTCCTCGCGCCACTTGTGGATGTCCTTCAGCTTTTCGTCGCTGATGTGGTGGCGGTCGCGGAACTTGAAGTAGTCGTAGTGCATGCGGAGCGCCGCGCAGAAGAGGTCGCCCATGTAGGCGGCACCCCTGCGGGTAAAGTGGATGTGGTCGGTAAATCCGAGGGCGGGTTCGCGGTTCACCCATTTGATCATGGAACCGTTGCCGCCCATCACGCGGTGCATGTCCCAGTAGGCGGCGCCGTTGTCGAGAGCGACTTCGCGCAGCGCCCTGATGGTCATGTTGAGCGCGGGGTAGGTCTTCCATTCGCCGTCCTGCTGGCGGGCCATGTCGGCCGGGCCGATGAACAGGATGTCGGCGTCGGGGTTCGCCTTCTGGATGGCCTGGATCTGGCGCGTGATGAGTTTCTTGGTGTATTCCACGTTGCTCTTGCTCGTGCCGGGAACGAGGTTTCCGCCGTATTCCATGATGATGAGGCGGGCGTTCATCGCCCTGTACGATTCCGCGAGCAGTTCCGAGTCGATGCGGTGGAAGATGGTTCCGGAGGAACCGCGCATGGCGACGTTGTCGACGGCCACGCCGTAGGCGCCGTCAGCGGAGATGGCGTAGATTTCGCCGTAGCCCGAAATGTAGAGCTTGGCGACGGAGGTCGTGTCCTTGAGTTTCCAGGTATAGACCTTGAGCTTGTTGAAGGTCTCGATGGTCGGATCGCCGGCTTCGACGACCTTGGTGGTACGCTTTTCCTTGGGGTTGCCGTTGGCGTCTTCGCCCACGACTTCCACGAAGGTGCGGTTCACGTTGAGCTTGGTCTTGATCTTCGCGCTCTTGTTCGTAAGCAGCTTGATGGTGCTGTAGCCGCCCACGTGCTTGAACTTGCCCTTGCGTTCCTGGCGCCTCTGGATGGTGATGGAGGCTTCGCCGTCAAGCTGCGCAAGCTGTGCGAGCGGGCCGTAACGGCTGTGGTCGGCTTCTTCTTCCTTGGGGCCGAAGAGGATGTAGCGCGTAAGCGCGCCGGAACTGGAATGGCTGGTGGTCTGCGAGGGGACGGTCATGATGGGGGGCATCATGCCGGGGCCCGAACCGCCGAATTCGTCTTGCAGGTCTTCGCGGATGGCCGACGAGATGCGGTCTTCTTCGAGCTGCGAGTCGCCGTAATGCACAATGTGTACAACGTTTGAATCAAGCGCAGCAAGCTCGAGGTGCAGGAAGAATCGGTCGAACCACGTGGGGTCGTTGTTCGGCAGGTCAAAGCGTGTCTTGCCCTTCTTGAAGAAGTTTTCGTAGTACTTGAGCGAGTCGCTGAAGGCAGCGAATTCCTTCCTCTTGGTCGCTTCCATCATTTCGCGGATGGCTTCTTCGGGGTCTTCCTGGGTGGAGTCACGCAGTTTGCCAGAATCTTTCTCGAAGATGTCGGTGAGCTTAGGGTAGCGCAGCGTGTAGTCCCCGACATGGATGCCGCCTTCGGGATAGACGACGGCAACGATGGCAAGGACGACGAACAGGCTAATGATGGAAAGGAGGACTTTTAACGGGGACATCATAGACGTTCAACAATTGCAGAGACGTTCCCGACGAACATTTCGCCGGTGCGCATGTCCTTGTATTCGAATTCGCCTTCGCCAGCCTTGGAGCCGTCCACGTAGACGACAATCTTGGCGCCCTGGTAGTTCGCCTGGTCCAGCTGCTTGCCCATCTTCATGGCGGCAAGCGGGTGCGAGACGGCGTTGCCGTTGGCGCGGAACACTTGGGCGGTTTCGAACACCTTCTTCATGTCGTTCGTGAAGCTTGCGATGTAGAAGTCGACGCTCTGCTTGGGGTTCGGCAACAGGTTGTGCTCTGCAAGGAGGTCGGCGAGCACGACGTCGCCCATGCCGAATCCGACTCCGGGGATGCGTTCGCCGCCGAGCTTCTCGGTGAGGCTGTCGTAGCGGCCGCCGCCGGCGATGGCGCGCATGGACTTGCCCTTGTCGAAGACTTCGAAAACGATGCCCGTGTAGTAGGCGAGACCGCGCACGATAGAGAGGTCAAGGTTCACGCAATCGCCGTAGCCCGCGGCAGCGAGCGTCTCAAACAAATCTTCGATTTCTTTGAGAGCGGCGGCCGCGTTTTCGCTCTTCACCGCATTGCGGACTTCTTCGATGCTCTTGCAGCTCATGAAGTCGTCGAGCTTTTTCACCTGCTCTTCGGTGAGGCCGGCATCGGCCAAAGCCTTCGCGAAGGCTTCGGGGCCGATTTTGAGGCGGCGGTCGAGCACCGGGTATACAAGCGCCGGGTTCGGGGCGCCAATCTCTTCGAGGTAGGTAGCCAAAAGCTTGCGGCTAGAGACGCCAATCGCGAATTCGCCGTCCTTGAGACCGAACTTGCGCAACATCGTGGCGATGGCGGCCATCAGGTCGGCTTCGGCGTAGATGCTCTCGGTGCCGATGATGTCCATGTTCAGCTGGAAGAACTCGCGCAGGCGGCCCTTCTGGGCCTTCTCGTAACGGAAAAGGCGCGGCATGCTGAACCACTTGAAAGGCTTTTTGAGTTCGCGGGCCTTCTGGATCACGAGGCGGGCGAGGGTCGGGGTCATTTCGGGGCGCAGTGCGATTTCGCGGTCGCCCTTGTCCTTGAAGTTGTAAAGCTGGCTTACGATTTCTTCGCCGGACTTGCCTGTGTAGAGTTCGAGGTGCTCGAACATCGGTCCTTCGTATTCTTCGTAGGCAAAGCTTTCGGCGGTCTTGCGCCAGGTGTCAAAAATGTAGTTCTGGATGCGTTGCGCTTCCGGGTAAAAATCGCGCGTGCCCTTGGGCAGCTGAGGGATAGAAATGCTCATAGTGGCAGTAAAGATAGCTTTTTTGTGTAGGGCACGAGACGCAGCGGTTTTAGGGGGAGCCGTCCCCTCTTTCAAATCGCTCTAAAGATGTTCAAATGTGCATTATGAAAAAAGTGGTACTGGGTATGGAGGAATGTCCTTGTCGTGCGGTCTTTTTTTGCTATATTTGACGCGTAAAATTTTTAATACCTTAAAAGGAAGGTTAATCATGGCTAGAAAGAAGATTGCACTCGTTGGTGCTGGTCAAATTGGTGGTACAATGGCTCTCGTGCTCGCCCAGAAGAACCTCGGCGATGTCGTGCTTATCGACATTCCGCAGACTCAGGGCATGCCGAAGGGCAAGGCTCTCGACATTATGGAAGGCCGATCCGTCATCAATTCGTCCGTCGATCTTCAGGGTTCTACCGACTACGCCGACCTCAAGGGTGCTGACGTGGTTATCGTGACCGCCGGTTTCCCGCGTATGCCGGGCATGAGCCGCGACGACCTCCTCGATAAGAACTGCGGCGTGATCAAGACCGTCGCCGAAGCCATCAAGGCTAACGCTCCGGACGCTTTCGTCATCGTCATTACGAACCCGCTCGACGCCATGGTCTACAACATGCAGAAGCAGTCCGGCCTCCCGGCCAACAAGGTCATCGGTATGGCTGGCGTGCTCGACTCTGCCCGTCTCGCTTGCTTCGTCGCTGACGAACTCGGCGTGTCTGTCGAAGACGTGAAGGCCCTCGTGATGGGTGGCCACGGCGACACGATGGTCTCCATCATGGAATGCGTGACTGTCGGCGGTATCCCGGTTTCTCAGCTCATGAGCAAGGAAAAGTTTGCCGAACTCGCCAAGCGTACCGCCGGTGCCGGTGGCGAAATCGTGAACCTCCTCGGCCGCGGCTCCGCTTTCTACAGCCCGGCTACTTCTGCCGTGCACATGGCCGAAGCCTACCTCCTCGACAAGAAGAACGTGTTCTCTTGCGCTGCCATGCTGAACGGCGAATACGGCGTGAAGGGCCTCTACTGCGGCGTGCCGGTCGTGGTCGGTGCCAACGGTGTCGAAAAGATTCTCGAAGTCTCCATGAACGACGAAGAGAAGGCCGCTTTCGCGAAGTCTGTCGACGCCTGCAAGAAGAACGCTGAATGGGTCGACGCTCATACGTAGTCTTCTTTAAAAGACATTAAAAAAGTCCCCGCCTTTGAGCGGGGATTTTTGTTTACTTCAGCGTAATCCTGCTGGTGAAGTGGGCGTTTTCGCCTGCGACGCGGACAAGGTAGATCCCGGCGTTGAGGTGGGCGAGGCTGAGCGTCGAGGCGGGGCCTTCGATGACGCCCTTGGCGACAATCTGGCTGAGGCTGTTCATGACCTCGGCGGTGGCGGACCTGACGCCCGTAAAGGCGAGCGTGCGGCCGTCGAGGAGCGCTTTTGCGTTGGCCCCTGCGCTGGCTGCATTGATTCCCTGTTTGGCATTGGGTTCGCCGCATTTATCCGGACATGCGCCGTCTTTCGGGCCGATGGCGCAGATGTTGAAATGGTAGCTGCCGGGTTCCGCCTGGAGTATGAACTGGACGGTCGTCGTTTTTTGGGACACCGCTTCGCCTTCTTTGAAGTCGGACCACGAGAGGACTATTTTCTTGTCTGCCTCTGTTTTCGGGAGGGCTGCGGAATACCTTTCCTTGGCGATATTCGATACGTGTTTTTGTTCGGGAACGAGTTCCAGGCTCATGTCGGCCTCGGAAGAGTACGTGACGCAAAGGCCGCCCCAGGCGGAGATGTCGGCTGGGAGGGGAGTCTGGTCTTTGTCGGATTTTACGCCGGCTACCCAGAAGCCGACGCCCACGAACGGGAGGTAGTCCAACGACCCTGGGTCAAGGACGGCTGTCCCGCTCATTCCGTGGTATTGCTCGAGAAGCTCCGCGAAGTAGTCCCCGGTGCCGTCCCAGTCAAAATGCTCGTAATCCCAGTTTATTATGGACATTCCGCCATCGAAATCGTCGAAGTATGAATACAGGTAGCCGGAATAGACTCCCTTGTCGATTCCCGTTTGTATGTGGGAAGATCCGTCGAGCCCGTTCCATGTTTCGAATGTCCCCGCGGCAAACGTGGTCGAAAAAAGCAGCAGGAATGCGGTCGATGAAACCTTGATCTCCATGAAAATATCCTCCAAATTTCTCATTGAAAATAAATTAAAAAATGGGCTTTTTTTACTAAAAAAAAGGTGCTTTTTGCTTTTAGAGGGACTTGTGTGGTAAAATGTGGACTTTTTATGCGTAAATAATGTCAAAATATCCTTAAATCCATTAAAAATGCTTTACAAATGTTGACTTTTAATTGCTTGGTATCTATATTCAAGGTATAGACCTCTAGAACGGAGTCGTTTATGCTTCTTGGTATGGGATTTGTGTTTTTGTCTTTGGCGTCGGCGGCCCTGGCTGCCGATTGGTACGCGAAGGACAATTTGCAGCCGGGGCATGACCCGAGCATGGTGCG
>CACXKY010000105.1 GCA_902768325.1 Fibrobacter succinogenes | reverse complement strand
TGTCGTTCGCGATTTCGGGAATCAGGTCGGTGTTCTTCATAGGGCGGCCCTCAGTTTGTCTATGATAAAATCTACATCGGTAAAGGCGCAGACGGGGAGACTCACGGCCTTCTTGCTCGCTTCGATGGCGTTTTTGTTCTCGCTGCCCTGCGCGAGTTCCCTGAAACAGGGTTGTTCGTGCAGCGGTTGCGGGTAGTGGATGCAGTGCGGGATTCCCGCGGCGTCGAAAACCCGAGTAAAGCTTTCGCGGTTCTCGGCCAGAACCGTATATTGCGCGTAGGTGCTCGTGCAGTTCTCCACGATTCTCTGCGGCACGATTCTTGCACTCGCAGAAACGCGGAGGCCCGCAGAAGCACCGGCTCCTGCATCGACTCTCGCATTGTATTCCGCGAAAAATTCGTCGTACTTGCGGGCGTTCTCGCGGCGCACCTTCAGTTCGTCTTCGAAGTGGCGGAGCTTGACCCGCAAGATGGCGGCCTGCAAGGCGTCAAGCCTGCTGTTCATGCCCACGGTCTCGTGCAGGTAGCGTTCCTTGCTCCCGTGGTTTGCGAGCATCCTTACCTTTTCGGCAAGCTCTACATCCGCAGTAAAGATGGCGCCGCCGTCCCCGTAGCAGCCCAGCGGCTTGCTCGGGTAGAAACTTGTAATCGCAATGTCCCCGAAGGTGCAGGCGCGGCGCGGTTTAGCTCCCGCGGCGGCATCCGCGGCGGACTCGTCGCCCGAAATGACTGTTGCCCCGAACGCCTGGGCGGCATCTTCCAGCACCCAGAGCCCGTGCGCATCTGCAATCTTGCGCAGTTCCATGAACGGCGCACACTGCCCGAACAGGTCTACGCCGATAATCCCGCGCGTCTTGGGGCCGATGAGTGCCTCGACCGAACTCGGGTCAATCAGCAGCGTCTCGGGGTCGATGTCCGCGAACCGCGGTATGCCGCCCAAGAATGCGACACATTCCGCCGGCGCGATGAACGTAAAGTCGGGGACGATGACCTCGTCGCCGGGGTTCACTCCGAGGGCGATCAATGCCAGGGTGAGAGCATCTGTTCCGCTTGCGCAGGTCACGGCGTCAATTTGTCCGCGCCTCTCGCCGCAGGGAATCCCGTCACAAGGAGGTTCGCTACAGAAGCTCCCGAGTTCCTCTTCTAGGGCCCTGACCTCCGGTCCGCCGATATAGCATCCGCTGTCCAAAACCGATTTTTCGGCTTCTTCAAGCTCTTTCCGGTAGGCGTTTCTTTGCCCTGTCAGGTTCACGAAGGGGATCATAATGTCCAAAATTAGCATTTTTTGCGGTATTTTGGGACTTGACAAAATTCAAAGGTTTACTATCTTTGTCCCTACAAAAATTTTTAGAAAGTTTCACCCGGAGATATAAGGTGCCGCAACATAAATCTTGCAAAAAGCGTTTGCGTCAGGCCGAAAAGGCCAATGCCATGAACCGCGCAGCCCGCGCAGAAATCCGTGCCAGCCTCAAGGTCATCCGCACGGCTACTACGAAGGAAGCCGCCCTTGCTGAAATGCCGAAGCTCTTCAGCAAGCTCGATAAGGCTGCCTGCTCTAAGCGTGCTGGCTTCAACGCGAACCGCGCTGCCAACTACAAGGCCAAGGTCGCTAAGGTCATCAACGGCTTCGCTTAGTCGCGCTCCCGACCTTCTGTCGGATTAAAATCTTTTGAAAACACCGATGCACTGTTGCACCGGTGTTTTGTATTGCCTGGAGAACCCCAAAATGTGGCTAAAAAGCCCGATTTGGGGTATTCGTTTTCCGTGCGCAAAATAATTTTGCTAGATTAAGGTCAAGAGTATCAAGGATATAAAATGTCTTCGATAAATTTTGCTACACGAGAAATCAGTTGTAAAGTGGTTTATTATGGACCTGGTCTTAGCGGTAAGACCACGAATTTGCAGGTTATTCATCAAAAAATGCCCCAGGACAAGCGCACGGACATGGTGTCCCTTGCGACCGAGGGTGATCGTACGTTGTTTTTTGACTTTTTGCCTTTAAATTTGGGTGATATCAAGGGCTTCAAGACCCGTTTCCAGCTTTATACCGTTCCTGGTCAGGTTTATTATAACAGTACCCGTAAGTTAGTGCTACGCGGTGTAGACGGAATCGTCTTTGTCGCCGACTCCCAGCGTTCCCGCCAGGCGGAAAATCTGGAAAGCCTCCAGAACCTGCGCCAGAATTTGCAGGATTACGGGATGGACCTGGACGATATGCCCTTCGTGCTTCAGTACAACAAGCGCGATATGGATAGCGTGTTCTCCCTGGACGAGATGAATGCCGAGCTGAACCCGAGGAACGTTCCGTTCTTCCCGGCTACGGCCCACAATGGCAAGGGCGTCGTCACGACGCTCAAGACTATCGCCATGCTCGTTATCGAAAAGTTTAACGTGAAGCAGGGTTTCTTGCGCAAGGCCGCCGAAAGCGTGAACAACACGGGCGTCCACGACGTCTCCCTCACCAAGGAAGGCGTTTCCGTGACCCAGTCCGCACCGAAGCCGGCCGCCGCTCCTGCTGCCGCCCCTGCTCCTGCAGCGGCATCCCCGTTCAAGATGCCCTCCTTTGCGGCAAAACCGCCTGTCGGGACAGCCCCGTCTAGCGGTAGTGGTTCGGGATTGTTCCAGAAGGGAGTGACGTCCTCGCCCTTCGGTCGCCCCCGTGCAGCGGCTCCCGTGTCGCGTATGCCGACCTTTGGCCGTGTCGTGGACAAACCTCAGGAATCCGCGGATGACGAAATCGAATTGCGTCCGTACGTTCCCAAGAAGAAGTAGGTTGTTGAAAATTTTAGCTGTAAGGAATAAGTGCTGATGAGCGATTTTACCATTTATTCTGACGATGTAGGCAAGGTCCGCCGCTTGATGCTGGCTTACCAGGCGAGCGTGAAGGCCGAGTACATTGTGCTTTGCCATCGTGATGGCTCTATTATTGCTGAAGTGGGTTCCCTCGGAATTGACGCGACTCCGCTGGCTGTCCTTAGTACGGCTTCTTTTGACTCCGCCAAGCAGGTGGGGCTGATGCTCGGTGGCGAAACGTTCCAGTCGGTTTCCTATTCCGGCGAGAATCGCTCGATTTATATCTCCCCGGTAGACGAGGCCCTGTTGCTGGTACAGGTGTTCCCGGGTTCCCGCCTGCCGAATCGCATTGACGACTTTAACCGTCTGCTGGTCGAAAAGTTGGTGGATGCAGTCCCCGCCTTTACCCAGAACACGAGCAAACTTATCTAGTAGGGGCTACCCGTGGCAGGCATTCCGCCACTTCGCAATTTAAGGAAGACGACCATCTTGGTCTTGTTCGTCTTCTTTGCTTTCTTTGTACATCGCTTTGTCAACTTCTGGATCGAGGACCATGCGGTCGACGAATTCGCGGAAACGGAACTTTCTCCCGCGCAGAGCGTCGTTTGCCGCAACGTGGTCCGCGGTACCCCGTTCGGTGTAGACAGCGTGTTCGACGAGACGACGCGCCTCTATTTCTATTCCACGATTTCGAACGTCATCCATGTCTCCAAGGATTCCCTGAAGCACATCTGGTTCCTGGGGACCGATACCATCCAGACGCTCCCGTGCGAAATCAAGAGCACCGATAACCGCAAGGGCATCGACAACCGCTCGGAATCTTCGCAGCCCGAATTCAGCGTGTGCCATACGGAAATTTCGCCCAAGCTGCTCAAGCCGGGGGAATGGAGCGTGGACCTGGTTGCCGGGCGTAAGTTGCTGTCTAGCCGGCAGTTCATGATTAAATCGGCCGACAGGTAGTTTTTATGTGCAGGGCGGTTTGGCTCAAAGTCCTGCTTGCGGTTGCTGTCTTGGGTCAGGCTTTCGCCATGGACCTCGATTCGCTCCCTGTTTGGAATCCTGATTACCTTGTTCGAAATAAGTCGGTAGCCGATGCGGCTGCCGCTGCGGAAAGCAATTCGTCGAAACTCGAAACGCACGGCTACAAGATGATGCAGGTGACGGTGGGCGATGGCGGTACGCAGGTAGATCAGGAATTGCGCCTTTCCATACAGGGATTCGTAGGCGACAGCGTCTATATCGATGCGTTGTTGAACGATGTGGACCGCCGTGCGGGTGACCAGACGACGGCGACCTTGCAAGAGGTGGACCAGATTTATTTCAGGATGGAATCGAAGCATTGGATGCTTCACCTGGGCGACTTGACTTGGCGTGACGATGGAATGGGACTCTTTGGCCTGGAACGTTCGACGCTTGGCGCCATGGCGGGCTTGCGCGCCGGTTATACCGAAGTGCGCGGCGCGGCGGGTACGGACAGGACGGATCGCAGGACGGTCGTGATGAACGGCGTGAGTGGCCAGCGGGATGGTTATGCCATCAGTGGTGATGGGGGCTACCTGTCGGTGGTGCCGGAATCAGAAACGGTCTGGGTGAACGGCGTGAAGCTTGAACGCGGGAAGGATTACCAGGTCAACTATGCCGGCGGTATGCTTGATTTCAGGGGTTCCCGCGTCCCGGGGCCGGATGACGAAATCCGCATAGAGTACGATTCGTACGAAGATGACAACATCTATAATTTGTATGCAGCGAAGGCGAAGTACAGGCATCCGAATCTTTACTTGGACCTTTCCGGATTCCGCCTGGAAAACGATCGCGACCGCTTAAAGCGTGGCGTGTGGACGGACGAAGACTATGCGGCGCTGAAAGCGGACAAGGGCGAAGAACTGTTTCGTTCCAACGATTCGCTCCCGGGCGGCGTAGATTCGCTTGCCCCGCTGGGCAGGCCCGAAAGGGTGGAACGTTTCGGGGCGCGTATGCGCCTGCAGGCGGACCACCGTTACTATGCCGATTTGGAAGTCGCGATGAACCGGCAAGATACCAATACGGTCTCGCACGATGTCGACGGCCCCGAAGGTAAGGCTTACCGCTGGTACGTTACGACGGACTCTTCCGAAGAGATGAAAAAGTTCCCCGTCGCCTTTTCGGTATATGGGAACTATGTGGAAAGCGGTTTCAATATCGGAGAATTCCAGGGCGGTGACCGCGATTGGAACGCCTACAGGCTCAGCGACGATTGGGACTTGGACAGTTCCGCGATTTCGTCGGGCGATTTGCGCCACGATGAATTCGGTATGCGGACGCGGCTTGGGTCGGGCTGGTATACCGATGCGCTTTGGGGGTACCGCCAAGGCGAAGACGAAGAATGGAATTCTTCGCGTGCGAAGTTTGCGCTGGTCCACAAGACGAAAGAGGCGATGAGCAATGTGGGCGTGGTGCGTGTGGCAAGCGTCCAGGACGTAGAAAAGGAACGTTACCAGGCGCTCGGTACGGCGGAATACTTGCAGGGACTTTGGCGCCCGTTCGGGAACTTCGATGTCCGCTATACGCAAGTCAAGACGCCTGTCGCCGGCGAAAGCGCCTTGGAAGATGAAATCGGTTACGGCAAGACGGGAACGGGTTTCCGCTTGGTAGGGGGCCGCTGGAACGCGAGCGAAGGCGTAGAACAGAAGTTGGCGAAACGCCGTGGGGATTCCTACGGTAAGGAATGGGGCGATTCGCTGCGCTCCGTGACATGGACGCAGACAGCAGAATATAGGGACCGCCTTTTTGATGTGAGCCATTTCTTGCAGTACGAACGCCGGTCTTTGGATTCGTCGGATTTTGAACATAGCTGGATGGGTAGCTTGGATGCACGTTTTGACAACGATGACCGCGGTATTTCGGGGCGCGTCAATTACAAGATCGGCCTTACGGAAGAACAGACGTATACGACCATCTACAGGGCGGTGGCCCCCGGTACGGGCGACGTGCGTTACGATAGCTTGACGGGCGCGTTCATAGAGGGCGTCGATAACGGTGATTTCGTTTACGAGGGCATGGGCCGTAACGATTCCGTCGGGGCGGTGCGCGCATCCAATGCCGAGTTCGCATTGGATGTCGATTGGAATCCGGGACGTACGCTCGGGGTGAACCGCGGAATCCTGCGCGATATTACGCTTGGTGGGGCCTACAGTGCCGCGGGCGAAGATACGACGGGCAAGAAACTCTTTTTCCCGCCGGCGACGCCGCATGAACTGCGCAAGGTTTCTTCAGGGACGGTTTCGTGGGAGGCACGCCTGGGATGGATGCACCCCGCCGGAATCTCCGTCATGTACAAGCCCGGTGCAGATTACGACAAGAAACTCAGTTCCATATCGTATTTCGAAACGTCGTTCCATCACGACCTGGATATGGGTTACCAGATTAACGAGAATCATTTTGTCGGGGCGACCATGCTCCTCGAAGACGTAGAACTCCAGGCCTTGCAGGACTTGGAATGGAATACGCGCGATTATTCTGGCCGTTACCGTTTCAACTTCTGGGACGGATTCCATGTGCAGCCCGGAGGCCGTTACCGCATAGGCGAAGGTTCCGACGATGTCGACTACGAATTCGATGCCTACCTGTGGGAAGCCTCGCTACGGTTCGGTTACGCGAAGGACCGCATCGCCGATGCGTTCGTGCAGTTTGCGGCGGTACAGATGGAAAGCGGTGACGATATCATCCCGTACCAGATGATGTCGGGTTACGGCGAGGGCCGTACTTACCGTTTGGAAGCTTCGGCCTCGGTTGAAATCAATGATTTTATTTCGTTCGGGCTTCATTACGTGCTGCGGTTCGGTAACGCCGAAGAGAACATTTTCCAGAAGCTGAGTACGGAAGCGCGAGCGGTGTTCTGATGATTGATAATGGATGATTGATGATGGAGAATGGATGATGTGTAATGTGGAATGTGAGGTGTGGGGTGTGTCATCCTGAGCGGAGCGATATACGAGACTGCGCAACTTGTTGCGCTAGTGGAGTTATCCTCTGTGGGGAAGGATCCAGACCAGAAGAAATTGTAGTTTAGGATAAAGATGAAAAAGATGGCGGTATACATATTGTTTGTGGCGATCGCTTCCGTATTTGCGGAAGGGAGTTCTTGCCGCATTACCGCCGTCCGTTGGGAAGGTGACCGCGAAGCCTATGACGAATCGCTGATGCAGGGCGCCGTCGGGGACCCGTGCGAAAGCTGGACGCTGTTGCGCGACCGCCTGGTACGCCGTTACGAGGACCGCGGATTCCCGGGAGCAAAACTGCATGGTGCGTTAGATGCGTCCGGAGTGCTGACGCTCAGGCTGGAACGCGGTTCCGCCTGGGTATGGGCCCCGCCGGAGAATCTCGATTCTAGCGGGACAAAGCCGGAGGTGTTCCGCAGGCTAAGCGGTATCGAGGAAGGCTCCGCGGTATCGGTTTCGGACCTCGACCGCTCCGAACGCAAACTGGCCCGCTTAGGGTATTTCGAGAAGACGGCACCGACGAAACTTTTCCGCGACCCGGCGCGCAACAGGCTCATTCCCGCCTATAGCATGCGCAAGGCGAATATGTCGCGCGCCGAGGGCCTGCTGACTTATTCCAGCGAAGACAACGTGTGGGAAGGCCAGGTCGATGTAAGCCTCTACAACATCGCGGGGACGGCTCGAGACCTGCTGCTGGAAGGCTTCACGGGGGACCGCTCCCGCCATATCACGGGCAGTTACAAGGAACCGTGGATATTCGGGACGCCTTGGAACGTGGTGGTCCGCGGCAGCTTTGACGAAGAATCCGATCCGGAACCGGAACGTGTCGCCGTGGGCGAGGTGGGTATCACCCGCGATATCGGTTTTGAATTTTCCTTGGGAATCTTCTTGGGCATCAGCGAAGATTCCAAACATTCTTCGCTTGAACTCTCGTACATCTCGCTGGACCGCTACGTTTTGCCGCGCAAGGGCTGGCGCATGGAAGGCAAGCTGGACTGGAACATGGACCGTCCCGATTCGCTGGACAACTTCTTGAGGGCGCATGCCCGCACGGTCGCGTACTTG
>CACXKY010000104.1 GCA_902768325.1 Fibrobacter succinogenes | reverse complement strand
GAAATGGGTCAATTACCTGGCAGGAGCCGCCATCATCGTTTCTTCGGACGGCTCGGTGCGCTATATCCCCGTGAAAGGGCTTGAATCCGGAGTGATGTAGATTATTTTAGATGCAATTATGTGAATAAGATTTGACATTGTACTTTGATTAAAATATGTTTTGTGTACGATTTAAATGTACTGACAAATGGTGCTGGTAAAGAAGGAGTCTACACAAAATGAAACCAAATACCCTAAAATTATTGGCTAGCGCCCTGCTTGTCTTTTTCTTTGCTGCCTGCGGAGATTCCGATAGCAGTTCTTCAAATCCCAATGATGCAAATGAGGCTGCTACCGACTCGGTGGCCATCCGTGATAGCATAAATTTGATAGATAGCGTCCGCTTCATTGATAGTGTCCGTGTTAAGGATAGCTTGAATATTATCGACAGTGTTCGCTATAAGACTGTCAAGAAATTTCTCGATAGTGTGCGTATTACGGATAGCCTGAACATCATTGATAGTTTGAATATCATTGATAGTGTTGTCACTCGCATTCTCGACAGCATCCGTATTGTTGATAGCTTGCGTATTACGGATAGCGTTAACGTGATTGATAGTACTCGCCTCGTGGACAGCGTCATTACACACACGCCGGAGGATTACCTGGGTGTGTGTAACGATTCGACAAAGGGCGAAATTAAGGAGGCATCCATTAATGGCGAAGATCGTTATTATTCTTGCGACAACGGAACGCTCTTTTGGCGCTTAGCGACCGAACAAGAAAGGATAGGTGTCGTTAACAGCCGGTATGTCACTCAATCTGCGGTCAGTGACTTTATTCCGGTGGAAAGAGTCTTTAAGGGGCTCGCCGATGATGAAAAGTTGGTGGTGATATTGCGTCATGCCGAACGTAAGGACGGCAGTGGCACGGACATTGAGCTGACAAATCCCGGCAGGTCTCAGTCCCAAGAGGTTGGGGCTAAATTGGAGAATGGCCTGGTGGACTTCTATTATGCGGGTTCGGAATATCTCTATACTCACCAGACGTACTACAATATTGCCTTGAGGCGTTTTGACGCCTATACGGAAGGCGATACTATGGAAGTGTTGAACGAGAAGTGGTTCGTAAAGAACCAGAAGTCCTACTACAAGGCCCTTTACGATGAAGAAGATGTTGGCAGGAATGTCACGACGAGATGGGCGTATGAAGGTGGTTACGACGATGCGTTCTACGATTTGAAGACCAGAAGTTCTGAATTGCTGGAAGATTATCTTATCCCGGCACTAGAAAAATCCGGAAGAAGGGTGGGCATGTTCATTTCGCACGACCTTGTGCTCATCCCTCTTGTGTCGTATGTCTCCGAAGGGCGAATCAACTTGAAGTACTACGAGTCCCCGGAAAACCACTGGCTGAACTATCTTGCCGGTATCGCGGTGGTCCTGAAGCCGGACGGAACCAAGGTGTTCTACGCGGTTAAGGGCCTCGATAAAGGTACAATGACCCTCATTGATTAAGGTTTTGTTTAAGAATGTTAACATTTGGGCGCGCACAAGAAAAGCGCGCCCTTTTTGTAAGAACGAAAACCACCAGCTAGGCTGGTGGTTCTAAAGAAGCCTTTTGGCGGTGCTGAAAACAAGAAATCCTTTGATTATAATTGAAATGCGGCCTGACAAACTGCATAACAATTAAACCAAAGGATTAACAATGGAAAATATACAAACATTGGCTCATACGAGCTGGAACTGCAAATACCACATAGTGTTCGCCCCGAAATTCAGGAGAAAGGTATTCTATGGGCAGAAACGCCATGAAATCGGGAAAATCCTCCGGTCGCTCTGCGAATGGAAGAAAATAACGATTGTCGAGGCCGAGGTCTGCCCGGACCACGTGCACATGCTTCTCGAGATACCTCCCAAATACGCCGTGTCCAGCGTGGTAGGCTACTTAAAAGGGAAGAGTAGCTTGCAGTTGTACGAGAGGTTCCCAGATCTGAAGTTCAAATACAGGAACAGGGAGTTTTGGTGCCGGGGCTACTATGTCGATACGGCTGGCAAGAATGCGGTCAAGATAGCGAACTACATAAAGCACCAACTGGATGAGGACAAGTACGGAGACCAACTGACCATGTTGGGGAAACTTTAGCCCGCTTGCGGGCAGCCAGTAAGGACCGAACGCCAGTGTCAGACCGTCAACGCGTGCGACGCGTTGCTAGTATCCTAGGGCTATGCCCGTATATGAAGAACCGCCGGCTACGCCGGCGGGTCCCTTTTTCTGTGTATTCAACTCCCCGTAACCGTCCCTCACTTCCGACTTCCTACTAAAATTCTATATTTCCCCGCGCTGATTTTTACAAAACAGAAACCCATAAGAATGGATTAAGTCCAATATGAACGAAACACAGACTAATGCACCCGAAGTCGAAGAAGTGGCTCCCGCCGCAGCTCCGGAAGCGGAAGTGCAGCAGCCGGCTCTCGTTGCTCCGCAGCCCGCAGCAAAGGTGAAGGGCAAGTTCGACGAACAGCTCGGACTCATGCTCCCCTCCGATGCCGCCCAGGTTCAGGAACAGCTCTCTATGCCGGGTATGAATGACGACATGGTATACAAGATCGTGGAAACCCACTCTGGTAACCATGCGGTTCTTTACAAGACCTACGATCAGGCAGTGCTTGCCCGCGACGTGCGCGATTCTATCGAGAACGCCGGCGGCCACAAGGTGCTCCCCATCGCCAAGGCCAAGCTTGGTTCCACCTACTGCAAGGGCGAATTCTCGACCGAACAGGGCTGTAAGGGCGATTCCGAGACCTTCGGTATCGGCTCCCTGATTGAATTCCAGGCGACCGGTCTTATCGTGGTGATGTGCGTCATCGTGGGCCTCACGGTGCTCTGCTACCTCATGAACTTCATTATGGCCAAGCTCGGCCTCAACAAGGACAAGGCTCCGGCACCTGCGGTCAAGGCCGCTCCGGCACCTGCCGCCGCTCCCAAGACAATCGGCCCCGCCCACTGCGACTGGGATCCGAACGCCAAGAGCGTCCATCCGGGCTTTACCAACAAGCAGCTCCAGGCCTTCCTCGGCATTGCCGCCGTGGCAGCCCTCGAAGAACACCCGGGCATGAGCAACGACCAGTTCCTCGCTCTCGTGACTGCAGCGGCGACCCAGGCTATCGGTCAGCCCTGCCGCGTGACTGCTTACAGAAACATTAACTCCCCTGCTTGGACAATCGTCAAGTAAGGATAACCTTTAAAAACTCAACAGGCTTTTAAGCCAGGAAATAACAAAATGAAGAAAACCGTCCGTATCAGTTTCGAAGGCAAGACCTACGATGTCGAAGTAGAAGTTCTTGATTCCAATGCAGCCGTTGCCGCTGCTCCGGTTGCCGCTGCCGCTCCTGCCGCTGCTCCCGCTGCCGCTCCTGCCGCCGCCGGTGGTACCGAAGTCAAGAGCCCGCTGGCCGGTTCCGTGTTCAAGCTGAAGGTCAAGGTCGGTGACACCGTTGCCGCCAACCAGGAAGTGGCTATCATCGAAGCCCTCAAGATGGAAAACCCGGTCGTCGCTCCGTGCGCTGGCACCGTGAACTCCATCGCCGTCAAGGAAACCGACACCGTCGTCGACGGCCAGACCCTGATGACCATCGCCTAAGAGGTACAGATAAATGAGTTCACTCTTACAATCGGTCGTTGAGTTCGCAGGCGACACCGGATTTGCATACGTCACCCCGTCGATGGTGATTATGTGGATCGTGAGTTTCGTCCTGATGTACTTGGCGATTGTCAAAAAGTACGAGCCGCTGCTGCTCTTGCCGATTTCGCTCGGCGCACTGGCGGTGAACATCCCGAGTGCGGGATTCTACGATGGCGGCTGGAGCATCGAAGGTATGTTTACCCCGACGGCCGGCCTCTATTACTACATTAGCCAGGGTATCCACCTGGAACTCTTCCCGCCCATCATCTTCTTGGGCGTGGGTGCCATGACGGACTTCGGACCGCTTATCGCCAACCCGCGTACGCTGCTCCTCGGCGGTGGCGCTCAGTTCGGCGTGTTCGCGACGATGTTCTGCGCTGTGGCTTTCGGTGGTTTTACTCTCGGTGAAGCGGCCTCCATCGGTATCATCGGTGGTGCCGACGGTCCGACGTCAATCTTCACTGCGAACAAGCTTGCTAAGCACCTCATCGGCCCCATCGCCGTGGCTGCTTACACCTACATGGCCCTTGTGCCGCTCATCCAGCCGCCTATCATGCGCTTGATGACCAACGACAAGGAACGCAAGATCCGCATGAAGGCCCTGCGCAAGGTCTCCAAGGCCGAACGCATCGTGTTCGCCGTGATGGTGATGATTGTGTGCATCCTCGTGGTGCCCGATGCATCTGCCTTGATCATCATGCTCATGCTCGGTAACATCTTCAAGGAAGCCGGTGTCGTGGAACGCTTGGTGAAGACTTCTTCCAACGAACTCATGAACATCGTGACTATCTTCCTCGGAACTTCCGTGGGCCTTACGATGTCTGCCGACATCTTCCTGCGTCCGCAGACCCTCATGATTATCGCCATGGGCGTGGTCGCCTTCGGTTTCTCGACGGCTGCCGGCCTCTTCCTCGCGAAGATTATGAACAAGTGCACTCCGAAGAACCCCGTGAACCCGCTTATCGGTTCTGCCGGCGTGTCCGCCGTGCCGATGGCCGCTCGCGTGTCCCAGGTGGAAGGTGCCAAGTATGATCCGCAGAACTTCTTGCTGATGCACGCCATGGGCCCGAACGTGGCTGGCGTGATTGGTACCGCAGTCTGCGCCGGTTACATGATTAGCCGCTTGAGCTAGTTCCCGTCACAGATCAGCATCATATAAAGGATACCCTCGGCAAATGCCGGGGGTTCCTTTTTTCACTCAGTCATCCCCGCGAAGGCGGGGATCTCCTTTTTTATACCTATATTTATCTTAATAGCCCCTAAAAGGAGAAATGCTGTGTTCATTAAAAAGGAAATCCTGCTTGCCCTTGTCGTTTTTTTGGCTTCGTTTGCAAATGCGGCAAAGACGATTACTCCTAAAACGCCCGCCCTTGTGGGCGGCTGCTACGAGATTTCCAGTGCCGAGGAACTGTACGGCTTTGCCTCGCTCGTGAATGATGTGGACTCGTATTTTACGGGGTGCGCAAAGCTCACTGCCGATATCGTCGTGAACGAGGGTGTCTTGACGGAAGACGATTCGCTCAATGTCGCGGATACGGCGAACTTTGTTGTGTGGAATCCGATAGACTTGTTTGCGGGAACCTTTGATGGCCAGGGACATACGATTTCGGGCCTTTATCGTGACTACCATAACCTTGAATATGAATGGAACGTCGTAGGTTTTTTCACGGGGTTGGGGAATGGTGATGAAGACCGTACGATTGTGGTTCGGAATCTGGGAATAGTGGGTTCTTTTTTCCGAGCGAATCGTCATGCCGGTGCGATTGTCGGAGCGATTAATGATAATAAGCATGATGTGTGGCATACAGACATCGGGGCGAATGTCCTTATCGAAAACTGTTCAAGTCATGTGAGAATCGAAACGGAAAGCTTCTACGAGAATGTGGGTGGAATTGTAGGTTATGTAGCCGGGCATGCGACTATTAGGAATTGTAGCGCCTCTGGCCTTGTTGTTGGGGAAACTAATGATATGGGCGGCATAGCAGGATTAATCGAAATAAGAATGCAATCGTTGAAAGATCAACCGGTTATTGTTGAAAATTGTTCCAGCAATGTACGTGTAAGTGGCAACCCCATGAGGGCTGGCGGAATTGTCGGCAATATAGACGGCTGGGCGAAGATCTTGAATGGAAAAAATTATGGTGAAGTGGATGGCGATTCTGTGGGCGGTATCGTGGGTACGGCTTCTGGATCTCCCGTTATCGTAAACAGTTTTAACAAGGGCCCTGTTGTGGGCAATACTGTCGGGGGCATTGCCGGCGGTTTAAAGGATTATGCTGCTGTAATGAACTGCTATAACCAGGGGGCTGTTTCCGGTGGAACTGTTGGAGGCCTTTTTGGCTATGTAAATCTGTATTCTGGCTATATAGCGGGGGCCTACAGTTCGTACCTAGTGGATGCTCCTTGGTATATGCAGACTGAAAATGCTTTGATTGGTAGTCACAAGGGCATGTCCCTCAAAGATCTAGAATCCATGATTGAAAATGTGTTTTATCTGGAACAGTCGTCAGCAGACTCCGTAGGCAAAATGCTTCCTGAAGAATTGTTTGAAGACGGGACCGTTGCCTACTTGCTGCGCAATTTTACCTATAGGGTGAATGACCTGGACGGGTCCATATGGGGGCAAACTATAGGAGTGGACCCATATCCGGTTTTCAAGGATGCAATTACGGGGCTGGCATCAAACGTCATGGCCGCCCTGACTCTGCATACTTATAAAGGTGATGCGGCAGTATATCCGGACAAGTATGTCCCCGGCAACTACTTCAGGCTCCCGCGAGTTAATCGTGAAAGCTATCTCTTTGAAGGATGGTTCGAAAACGAAGAGCTCACAGGCGATGCCGTGGAAGAAATTTTCGCCGATTCCGAAGGAGACAGGGAATTTTGGGCAAAGCTTTCTAGAGTTCGCAAGATTACGTATAACACCGCCGGCGGAGTTGTCGATTCCAATGCCGCAAAATCGTATGTAGAAGGTACGGGTTTGACACTCACGAAAATAGTCTTGCGCGATGGTTACCTGTTTGCCGGGTGGTATGCGAATAGCGATTTTAGTGGTGGCCGCGTGACCGAAATTACTGCCGAAGATACCGGAAACAAGGAGTTTTTCGCCAAGTGGTTAAAGAAGGAAAAGCCTTCGAAGGATGCCGATGGCTGCTATGTTATCAAGACGGCCATGGAACTTTATGGCTTTGCCGGTATTGTGAATGGTTCGGAAGGCAATGACCCGGATCCGACGGCCTGTGCGTCTCTCGCGAACGACATCGTGGTTAACCAGAATGTCATTGACGAAAATGGTATGCTTAACGAAAATGACTGGTTCCTGGAATGGACGCCCATAATGGAATACGCTGGCGTATTTGATGGCCGGGGCCATTCCGTTTCGGGACTGTACTTCAATGACTCCCTGGATGAGGATCGGAGAGGAACCGGTTTCTTCGGGAGCGTGGACAAGGTCGGCGATTATGAAGATGTAATTATCAAGAACCTGGGTATCGAAAAATCCTATTTTGCGGCGAATGACATTGTTGGCGCCCTTATGGGCAGGACCGTCCATTATGAATACGTGCAGCAGGGCGATATCAGGGTTGTCAATTGCTATAGTACGTCTACCGTGCATAGCTACGAAAAGGGTTATGGTGAGGTCGCTGCTGGCGGTCTTGTGGGGGGTGACGTCGGAGTCACGAAACTCTATATCGAGAATAGCTATAATGCCGGACGTGTTGAGTACAGGAGTTCTTACGGTGGAGGCCTTGTCGGCTGGAAACACTATTATGAGAAAAAGAATTATTTGACCATTGTCAATAGCCACAATATAGGACCGGTTGTTGATCTAGATTCAGGTAAAATTGAGTATGATTTGATTGGCAGGGATGATAGTAGGGTGACCATAGAGAACTCCTATTATCCGGAAAATGTACATGACAATGAACGTGGCGGTACGCCTGTGGCCATGGAGCTGTTCAAGAATGGATCTGTGGCGCGCTTGTTGCACGATGGCGAGAACGGCTCCATCTGGGGGCAAAATGTCGGTGTGGATGAATATCCGAATTTCTCCGGCGTAGTCAAGAATTATAGCGGTATTGAACACGCCGTGAAGTTCCATACCTTCGATGGCGATACGGCAGCCTATTTCGCAAGCTACATGCAAGGAATCGAAACGGCGCTTCCCGACACGGCAGCGGCGAGGCGGTGAAGTCTATCTCGAAAGCAAGTACGGAACCTCTGGATTTCTATGCCAAGTGGGAAAGGCTCAGCTTCGAAGTCTCCGTGTACATCGACAAGCCCGGCTGCGGTCGCATCGATGGCTTGAAAGGCGGCAGGATATATGCCTACGAAGAAGTGGATTCTGTCGTTGCATATCCGGTTGACGGCTATAGGTTCGCCTATTGGGCCGACGACGTGAAAAATACGAATCCGGTTCTCGCGTTCAAGGTGCTGGGCGATACGACGCTTGTCGCTCACTTCGAGAAGTTGCCTACCAGTTCCTCGAGCAGCGTAAAGTCTAGTTCCTCTGCGAAATCGAGCTCCTCTGCCAAGTCCAGCAGTTCTTCGGCTAAGTCCAGCAGTTCCAGCAAGAAGGGCAAGGACGCTTTGCCGGTGGTTGCTGCTGCTCCGCAGTTCATGCTGACGGTTGCCGGCCGTGACATCCAGGTGTCGGGCGCTTCGGAATCGGCGCGCTCCTACACCGTGTTCGATATGCAGGGGCATGTCCTTCGCAAGGGCGCGGTCTATAGCAGCAACTTCACCATCCCGGTGGGAAATGCGGGCAATTACCTGGTGCGCATCGGCTCGCAGGTACGGCGTGTCTCGGTGAAATAACGAAATACAGAAGCTTTTTCGGTTTTTCTAAGATTGGGGCTGGAGATAGGGGTAGCATCGTTTTTAAATCGGTCATTTCAGAAACGGGGCCCGGAAGAATTCGGGCCCCTTGTTTTTTATTTTGAACCGCTTGTTTTATAGAAAGCTGAAAATATTTAGTTCTTAATTAAAAGTGGCGAAATTTGTTTAAATTCGTCATTTTTGTTTTTTAGAAAATGTTGCACGGAGCGCTACGATAACCTATTTTATGGTCATGATGAAATCGGTTGTCGAATACAAGGACTATCGCCAGTACATTCTGGACTACTACAGCGAACGCAAGCGTAGTTCCGCGTTTACCTGGCGCGAATTCGCGAGGCTTGCGGGGTTCGCGTCGGGGTCGTACTTGAAGCTCGTTTGTGACGGCAAGACGCGGCTTCGGGAAGAGGGGGCGAAGAAGACTGCCCTTGCCATGGGGTTGCTCGGCTTCGAGTACGACTACTTTATTTTGATGGTACGTTACGAAAGCGCGAAGACGGACCGCGAAAAGAAGAAATGCATCGAGGAGATGCAGGCCCTGAGCGACGCCCACCATGTGAAGGTCTTGGGGAGCGATCTCTACACGTTCTATGAAACCTGGAAGCATTCCGTGGTCCGCGAGCTGGCTGTGGCGATGCCGGGGGCAAAGCCGAACGAGATTGCCAAGGTATGCCGCCCCGCGATTTCTGCGGCCGACGTGAGCGCGAGTCTCAGCTTTCTTACGAAGGCGGGGCTCCTTACGCGCGACATCAAGGGCAATTACCACCAGACGAACCGCTCGCTTACAACGGGCCGCTTGAACGTAGTTGCTGTGGCGGTGCATTCGCTGCTGCGCCAGATGGGCGAGTTTGCGCTCGAGGCGCTTGACAAGCTACCGATTTCGGAACGCCACTTCAGCGGCATCACCATGGGCGTGACTGCCGAAAGCTACGAAAAGGTTGTAGAAGAACTCAAGGAATGCCGCAAGAAAATCGTGTCGATTGTTTCTGTGGACAAGAAGGTGGAAAAGGTATGCCGTCTGAACATGCAGTTGTTCCCGCTGACGGAAAACATTAACAAGGGCTCGAAAGAGTCGGGGAAAGGAGAGTAGGATATGAATATGAAAAGGGATTCTATTATGAAATGGAACCGAATTTTGGGAGCCCTCGTCGTTGTTGGGGCGTTTTGGGCTTGTTCCGATGGCGACAAGACTGCCGGCACGAGCGAAGAAGCGGAAGGCATTACCGCTATTTCGGACAAGAGAATTACAGGCGTGTCGCAGAAAGGCCCGTTCGTAAAGGGCTCCGATGTTGTCCTTAAGGAAACGACAAGTGACGGTAGCCTTACCCCCACGGGCAAGGAATGGACCACCAAGACTCTTAGCGACAGTGGCGATTTCAAGATAGACAGCATCAATCTTGAAAGTCAGTATGTCCTTCTCTCTGTAGAGGGGCATTATAAACGCGAATACACGGGCAGAACCTCCAGATGCCCGATGCGTCTTGATGCCGTCTCCAACTTGGAAAAACGTGAAACGGTGAATATCAACCTCTTGACTCATTTTGAATACAAGAGGGTCCTGAATCTGATCAAGTCGGGCAAGACATTCGTCGAGGCAAAAAAACAGGCTGCCACAGAAATCCTAGATGCGTTTGGGGTTGAGATAGATGTTTCTTCGGCGGAAGATTTGAACATATACAAGACATCTGATGCGGACAGGACTCTTTTCAATATCAGCCGCATTATTGACGAGAATCCGGAGTGGAATTATTGGTACGATGATTTGCCTGACGACATCATAGAATCCGTCGGTGGAATGGATTCGGAAGACGAAGACGATGTAGATTGCTCTACGTTGCAAAAGTACATTGACGGATTTTCCAACGATTTTGCCGACGATGGCGCCCTCAGTGACACTATTATGCAGTATCTTGCGGGAGAAGCCTATCGATCTGCAATAGGTTGGAAACACATGGAATATGAAGAAGGCGAAAAGGACGATGACGAGCCGGGTATGTTGTCTGTCGCATCCTTGAAAAGACAATATGAATTTGGTGAACTGCTTTTCCGGCATTATATGGGGTTTGAAGCCTGCACCGAAGATTTTTGGGGCGAATCCAGGAAATTTGAAAAGCCTATTGAGATTTTAGATAACAGCGACGGCAAAACGAAAATTTTGAAATCGGGCTATTTCCTTTGCAATGGATATTATTGGGAATTGACGACAAAGGAACACTTGGATTCTCTTAAGATGAAAATTGCCCATGAAACGGGGACCATGACCGACCCGCGCGACGGCAAGGAATACAAGACGGTCCGTTTTGAATACGAGGGAAAAAAATATGAATGGATGGCGGAAAATCTCCAATACACCGATTCTTCGGTAAGCTATACTAAAGGTGCCGACAAAGACGATCGCTTGGTTGGAAGCTATAGCTGGACTACTGCCATGAACGTTGATAGTAAATATATGAAAGACACGGTTGGCGAGGACTTGCTGGATTCGCTCCATCAGGGAATCTGCCCGGTCGGTTGGCATGTCGCTACATCCGGGGAATGGAAGGCGTTGCTTGATTACGTCGGAAACTCGAACAACCTGTTGAATGAAAATTGGAGAGGCTCGGACAAGGAAGTGATCTTTGGCAAGAATTTGATTGCGGTGGTCTACGATAAATTTGATTTCAACCTTATGCCAATGGATACGGCGTATTTGGAAACCTATTACCATACGTACACTCCGGGTCTTTCTTTTGTTCCCATTGATGTAGCTAAAGATGCGGATAGATATGGTTTCGACAATGAGTATGGTATTGGGGTTGAATCGTTCTTCACTATGGCCCCGCCGGGAAACTGGCGGGGCTTTTCTGTGCTTGGGGTTTATGTTCTCAGAACATCCGTGTCATGTTCTAATTTGGCGAAATTTTATAAAATTCTTGAAAAGTGGTAAAATCTGCTTAAAAACGCAAACTTTATGTTCCGTTTGGTACAAATGAACGTATATTTGATACCATGAAGGAAATCATTGAATACACAGATTATCGCAAGTTCATCCAGGACTACTACGATGAACGCAAGCGCAGCTCCGCTTTTTCGTGGCATGCATTTGCCCAGAAGGCGGGATTCTCTTCAGATGTTTACTTGAAGTACGTCTGCGAAGGGAAAAAGAATTTAAGTGTCGGGTCGGCAGGTTCGGTGGCAAACGCCATGGGGCTGGTCGGTTTCGAATACGACTACTTTGTCCTTATGGTATCGTATGCGCATGCCAAGAATGACGAAGCCAAGCGCGCCGCGTTCGAGGAACGCTGTGCCCTGGCGAACGCCCACAAGATGCGCGTCCTCGGGAGCGAGGAATTCGATTACTTTAAGTCGTGGAAAAACTCGGTGATTCGCGAGCTGGCGCCGCACATGCCCGGCGCAAAACCGCTCGAAATAGCCCGTGCCTGCAAGCAGAAAATCTCTGCGGCGGAAGTTTCCGAAACGCTCGACTTCTTGGTGAAGGCGAAGCTCTTGAAGAAGGACAAGAGCGGGAACTACCATCAGACGGACAAGGCGATTAAGATGGCCTCTGCAGATGCGGTGTCTGTGGCTGCCCGCGAACTGCAACGTCAAATGGGCGAGTTCGCTATCCAGTCGCTGGGACTGCCGCTTTCCGAACGAGTCATGTCGGGCTATACGCTTGGCCTTACGGACCGCGCTTACGAGCGGATCAAAAAGGAAATGGAAGACTTCTACCGGCGCGTCGTGGCGATCGCCACC
>CACXKY010000103.1 GCA_902768325.1 Fibrobacter succinogenes | reverse complement strand
CGCCTTCCTTGCATAAATCAAAGGCTTTTTGCCATTCGGCTTCTTTATAGTGATTCATAAATCCTCAAAAGTTGTGTCCAACTTTTGGGGTTCACATCACTCCTAGGGGTAACCCCCTAAGACCCCGCTGTACATTTTCTGTAATAAAACTGCTAGAATTGCGGTTTTGAAAGTATATTTGGCAGGGGGGCTTATGACTCTGAAGCGCTTTTTGATGATCGGTTTTGTGGCGGTGATGGTTGCTTGCGGTGACGACAGCAGCAGCGATTTTGCGACGCACCCGACGGGGGAATCCTCGATGGGGGAGATGACCGACGCCCGTGACGGCAGAACCTATAAGACGGTCACCATTGGCACGCAGACGTGGATGGCAGAAAATCTGAACTATGCTTACACGGACGTTCCTTTTGGCAATAAACGCCTCACCTCCGATTCCTCTAGCTGGTGTTATGACAATGAGGCTTCCAACTGCTCTAGGTATGGACGCCTTTACACATGGGCTGCCGCGATGGATAGCGTGGGAACATGGTCGACAAACGGCAAGGGCTGCGGCGATAACAAGACTTGTTCGCCGACGTTCCCTGTGCGCGGTATTTGCCCCGAGGGCTGGCACCTGCCTACGAAGGCTGAATTTGAAACACTTTTCACAGCGGTTGGTGATTCCAGTACAGCGGGCAAGATGCTCAAGTCTACAAGGGGCTGGAACGATAAGGATGGAAAAAACGGCAACGGCACGGATGCCTACGGTTTTTCCGCGTTGCCCGGCGGCGACAGGCTCGATGGCAACTTCTTCGGCGAAGGCAACGCTGCGGACTTCTGGAGTTCGACTGGGGACGATAGCAGCTACGCGTACGTCGTGAGCTTGGCCTACTACGGCGAGTATGCGAACCTGGGTGACGGCAGCAAGTTCTTCGGATTCTCGGTTCGTTGCGTCGAGAACTCCAAATTGACATCCAGCAGTTCGGTTATAACGCAGTCATCTAGCAGTTCGGCGAAATCGTCGAGCTCCGTTGCGTATGTGGAGCCTTGTGGGACAGACAGTGTAGATACCTGCGAGTATGGAACTTTGACTGACGAGCGCGATGACCAGAAATATAAGACTGTAAAAATCGGCTCCCAGACCTGGATGGCGGAGAACCTCAACTATGCTTACACTGGTGTTCCCTATAACTATGAGGGCAACACATCCGATTCCACCAGCTGGTGTTCCATATATGTAAATGGAACCAATGTTTTATACTGCTACAAGTACTACGGTCGTCTTTACACATGGGCTGCCGCGATGGATAGCGTGGGAATGTGGTCTGCAAACGGCAAGGGCTGCGGCGATGGCAAGGCTTGTTCGCCGACGTACCCAGTGCGCGGCGTATGCCCCGAGGGCTGGCACCTGCCTACGACGGCTGAATTTGAAACGCTATTCACGGCGGTCGGCGGTACACAAGATGCCGAAAAAGAAGAGCTTTGGGACGATGTGGGCAAGGTGCTCAAGTCTACAAGCAGTTGGAATATTTATAATTATTTGAATGTTGACGGCAACGGCACGATCCGTGCCGTTGTTGATTTCTCTCAGATTGTGAGAGATGTTGGCAATGGCTCGGACGCCTACGGGTTCTCGGCGTTGCCTGCCGGCTACAGGAGTGACAATGGGGATTATGGCTGGCAGGTCGACCTCGCGTACTTCTGGAGTTCGACTGAGGACGATAGCGATTACGCGAACTTCATGAACTTGGACTACCGCTACGATACTGCGCGCTTGTTCGACGACAGTAAGCGCAACGGGTTTTCTGTCCGTTGCGTCAAAGACGTGCAAGCCGAGTGAAGCGGTCGCCAAGTTTATTTGAGCGACCATTTCCGAGGCGCAGCAGTCTGCACTACGAAGTAGTGCCAGGACGATTAAGGCTGGGGGTGTTAGGGGGTGGAACCACCTAGGCGACCTTTGGACACTTGGCCTTTTATACGACTCTTAGTGCTTTAGCACTTAGTGGAGTTTGGACACTTGGCCTTTTATACGACTCTTAGTGCTTTAGCACTTAGTGGAGTTATGCCCTTTGGGTAAGGCCTTAGTGTACATGGCCACCTTTAGGTGGTGGGGTAATGGAAGCCGCGGCTGCAATGAGGGGGATTCTTCCCCCTTTTTTACAAATAAATCGAGCCAAAATCCCTGCGATAATTGTATTTTTCTGTGCGGTACCGAACGATACCTTTAAAAATGCACAAACTGCAAAAAAGGTTAAATTATGCTTGATTTGAACACTGTCGATTGGAAGACGCTCCCCTTCGGTTATTACGATACCGATTACAATGTCCGCTGCTACTACCGCGATGGCAAGTGGGGCAAGGTTGAACTTTCTTCTTCCAAGGACATCAGCATCCACATGGCCGCCACCTGCTTGCACTACGGCCAGGAAGGTTTCGAAGGCCTCAAGGCTTACACGGGTAAGGACGGCAAGGTCCGTATCTTCCGCGTCGACGAGAATGCGAAGCGCATGCAGAACACTGCGAACCGCGTGCTCATGGCAGTGCCGCCGGTCGAGCTGTTCCGCGAGATGGTCCACACAGTGGTGAAGGCGAACGCCCGCTTTATTCCGCCGTATGGTCATGGCGCAACGCTCTACATCCGCCCGCTCCTCATCGGTACGAGCCCGGAAGTCGGCGTGAAGCCCTCCGACGAATACCTGCTGTTGATGTTCGTGACTCCTGTGGGCCCGTACTTCAAGGACGGTTTCAAGCCTGTCGATATGATGATTAGCCGCAACTTCGACCGCGCCGCTCCGCAGGGTACGGGTACGGTGAAGGTCGGCGGTAACTACGCTGCCAGCTTGCTTTCCCTCGCCGAGGCCAAGAAGCTTGGTTACTCCAGCACCATCTACCTGGACGCGAAGGAAAAGAAGTACATCGACGAATGCGGTCCGGCAAACTTCTTCGGCATCAAGGGCAAGACCTACGTGACCCCGAAGTCCGAATCCATCCTGCCGTCGATTACGAACAAGAGCTTGCAGCAGCTGGCTGAATACCTCGGCTACACCGTGGAACGCCGTCAGGTTCCGTTCGAAGAACTCGCTGAATTCTCCGAAACCGCCGAATGCGGTACCGCTGCCGTGATTACCCCGATCAAGAAGATTGTGGATCCGGTTGCCGGCAAGGAATTTACCTACGGTGACGGCAAGAATCCGGGCCCGGTTTGCACGGAACTCTTCACCAAGTACACGGCTATCCAGTTCGGTGAAGCGGAAGACCCGTTCGGCTGGACTGAAGTTGTGGATGTGTAATTAGATCCCCGCTTGCGCGGGGGGGACAATTGTAAAAATCCCGTGGAGAAATCTGCGGGATTTTTATTTTTTACGTATAAAACGGCTCTCTGGAGGAAACGATGATAACTTGTACACGATTCTTTGTTGCCGTCGGTGTGGCAACGATGATTACTGCGTGCAGTGATGACGGTTCTACCGATTTAAAAGCTGGAGGACTTCCTGCTGAGGTAGCGAACAAGGCTGAACTTGAAGCCTTCGTGTGCGGCATGGATGTTGTCGGCGAGAAGGTCTATGTGAGAGATCTTGGACTGAATTATGAATGCGATGGCGAAAAGTGGTTTGAGTCTTACAACCAGACAAAGCCGGGTGTGTCTTCTTCCAGCAAGAAAAATAGTAGCTCCAGCGACGCAGGCAATTCTTCTATGGATCAATATCTAGATGAAGAAGGCTATACGGATATTGAGGAATTTCAAATGCCTAATGAAATCGTCTATTATGGCCATGTTGAAGATTCTCGTGATGGTCAGGTGTATAAAACCATTAAATTTGCGGGCCAGGTTTGGATGGCAGAAAATTTGAATTACGACTATTCTTCTTCACATCGTTTGGACAGTAATGCTCTTCCACAAAGCTGGTGCTACGATGACGATCCTGACAACTGTGATAAATATGGACGTCTCTATACATTTGAGGCGGCTGTGGATACGGACAATATCTGTCCTCAAGGTTGGCATTTGTCAGGTTTTGGTGAATGGAGTGCCTTTGTGGAAGCGGCAGGAATGCCGCTTGAGGGAACGGGTGTAGGAGGGCAATATTCGAGTTCTTTAAGTACTTATTGGTTCAAGGATTCCTCCGGTTGGAGAGGTAAGGGTGGAGACAATTATATGGGGTTCTCCGCCATTCCGGGAGGATATAGGGATGCGAAGGGTTATTTTGACGAAAAGGATTTTACTGCAAATTTTTGGACAGGCGCAAGGGCTATTTCATTTGGTAGTACCGCATTTGTGATTACAGTAAGTGCCAAATCTTTTGGTGCTGATCGTTGGTTCACTACTCATGCATGTTCTATTCGGTGCCTTATGGATGATACGCTAAATTTTGTTGCGGATTCATCAACGGAAGAATTCTTTAAACCCAAAGCGGTTGTAGAGTTTAGCGGAAATGATGGAAGCGAATATGATCCAAAATCCAATACACTAAAGGATCTTCGCGATGGACATGTGTACAAGACGACGACTATATCGTTTGATTCAGTTAATTATCAAAAGGTTTGGATGGCGGAAAATTTGGATTATGCTTATTTGCAGCCTACGGCCTCAGAGGATTCGTCTAGTTGGTGTTATGACGGAGATGCGGACAATTGTAAAAAATATGGACGCTTGTATTTGTGGAGTGCTGCAATGGATAGTGCCGGCGTGTTTTCTGAAGCAAACAATTGTGGATATCGAAAAACTTGCAACCATAAGAAAAAAACTCGTGGAGTGTGCCCTTCAGGATGGCACCTTCCCTCCAAGAGGGAAATGAAAACTTTTAATAATTTGGCTACTAATAGTTATTTAGGAGGTTTGATCCGTGCTGTTGATGGATGGGATAATTGTGAAGAATGTACCGATAAATTCGGTTTATCTATTCTTCCATCTGGATATAGAGGATTGGATAGGCATTTTTATAGTATAGGAGAAGAAACTCGTATTTGGCTTTCAACGGACGATTCTTCTACGAATCAAATTCGTAATGCTCTTTTGGCTGAATCATATTACGTGGGTTTGAAATATGACGGGTCTGGACGTGAGATGAAAAACGAAGCTTTTCCTATCCGTTGTATCAAGGACTCCGAATAAGTTCGGAACGCTGTTTATTCCATGCCGCGGATGATGTCGCGGAGGCGGGCTGCTTCCTCGAAGTCGAGGCGTGCGGCGGCTTCCTTCATCTGGCGTTCGAGATCTTCGATGTTTTGTTTGCCTGGTGTACCGCGTTTCGCTCGCGATGCTGTAGGTGTGACGCCGATGGTTTCGCTCAGTTCGGCGTTCTCCGCGCGCTTGGAGTAGTGGGAGGCCTTCTTCTTCGTCTTGCTCGAAGGCTGCAGCGGTTCCATCGGGCGGATGCCGAGATTAGTTCCAAGTTCTGAGTTACTAGTTCCTAGTTCGTCATCGTCAATGTCGTCGCCGTCAATTCCAAGGGGATCCGCGATTCTCAAATCGTCTTCGAGCTTGCGGGTCACCGATTTCGGCGTGATGCCGTGTTCCTTGTTGAATTCTTCCTGAACGCTGCGGCGGCGGGCGGTCTCGGTGATGGCTTTCTCCAGGCTGTCGGTCATGTTGTCGGCGAAAAGCAAAACCGTGCCGTTCACGTTGCGGCTTGCGCGGCCCATCGTCTGGATGAGACTGCGGTAGTTGCGCAGGAATCCTTCCTTGTCGGCGTCGAGAATCGCGACCATGCTCACTTCAGGCAAATCGAGGCCTTCACGCAGCAGGTTGATGCCGACGAGTACGTTGAATTCCCCGGTGCGTAAGCCCCGGATGAGTTCGTGGCGTTCCAAAGTCTTGATATCGCTGTGCAGGTAACGTGCGCGGATGCCCGCTTCCACGAAGAAGTCGGTGAGGTCCTGCGCCATCTTCTTGGTGAGTGTGGTGACCAGAACGCGGTCGCCGTTCTTCACGACTTCCTCGATGCGGTACAGGAGCACGTCCATCTGGCCCTTGATGGGGAACATCTCGATTTTCGGATCCAGAAGACCGGTCGGTCTGTTAATTTGTTCGGTAACCACGCCGCCCGTCTTGGTGAGTTCATAATCGCCGGGAGTCGCGCTCACAAAAAGCACTTGCTTCGGGTACATGTACTCGAATTCGGCGAAGTTCATCGGGCGGTTGTCGAGGGCGCAGGGAAGACGGAACCCGTACTGCACCAGCGTCGTCTTGCGGCTCTTATCGCCTTCGGCCATGCCGCCCACCTGCGGGATGCTCACGTGCGATTCATCAATCATCAAGAGCCAGTCATCGCCGAAGTAGTCGATAAGCGTGAAGGGGCGCGTGCCCGGAGCGCGGTTCTCGATAATGCGCGAATAGTTCTCGATGCCGCTGCACTGGCCCGTCTCACGAATCATTTCCATGTCGTAGCGAGTGCGGCTGCTGAGTCGTGCCGATTCCAGTACCTTGCCTTCCTTGTCGAGTTCTGCGAGGCGCTCGGTGAGTTCTACCTGCATGCGTTGCAAGATGCCCGCTCGGCCTTCTTCTTTCGTGACGAAGTGCTTCGCCGGAGCGATGGTCATCTCGTCCATTTCCTGCGTCACTTCGCCGGTAATGATGTTAAATCTTACGAGCCTGTCCACTTCATCGCCGAAAAGTTCGATGCGGAGTCCTTCTTCGTCGTAGCTCGGGTGGATTTCGATCACGTCGCCGTGCACGCGGAAAGAGCCGCGTTCCAGGCTGAAATCATTTCTCGTGTATTGAATGCGCACGAGATCGTGCAGAATCTTGTCGCGGTCGTAAACGTCACCCTTCTTGATTCGTACCATCAAGTCGAAGTATTCGCTGGGGCTGCCCAAGCCGTAGATGCAGCTCACGGAGGCCACGATAATCACGTCGCGGCGGGTGAGCAAGTTCGCGGTCGCACGCAGGCGGAGCTTGTCAATTTCGTCGTTGATGCTCGCGTCTTTCTCGATGAACGTGTCCGTGTGTGGGATGTACGCTTCGGGCTGGAAGTAGTCGTAATAGCTCACGAAGTATTCCACCGCGTTGTGCGGGAAAAACGCCTTGAATTCCTGATAGAGCTGCGCCGCGAGCGTCTTGTTGTGCGTGAGAATCAGCGTCGGCTTGCCCACGTTCTTGATGACGTTCGCCATCGTGAAAGTCTTGCCGGAACCCGTCACGCCGAGGAGCGTCTGGAACTGTTCGCCGCGGTTAAATCCCTCGGTCAGTTCCTCGATGGCTTTCGGCTGGTCGCCCGCCGCTCCGTAAGGGCTCACGAGCTCAAAGTTCGCGCGCGTATTGGACTGGAACTGCTTCAAGTGTCCCGGCAAGCTCTGCTCGGGCGGTAGCGGTTTCGCTATCGGTTTCGCATACGGGTCGGGTGTAATTGTCTTGCGTGCGCGTGCCATTCAGCTATGAGGTCGCACCTACGGTGCTTTGAGGTTTGGGGTCGGCGCAGTGCGCCTTTGAGCATTAAAAATAGTAAAAGATATGGCTACAATTTTCTATATTGCGCCGCATGGAAATCTGTAAGCACGTTCATACTTGCCGCATTGAAGTTCGCTATGCCGAAACGGATCAGATGGGCGTCGTCCATCATGCCGTATACCCGGTTTGGTTCGAGCAGGCGAGACTGGAATATTTCCGCTCCGCGGGTGCGAACTACACAGACATCGAAGCCGCCGGTTTCGTGAGTCCCGTGCTGAAGTTGGAAGTACAGTACAAGCGCCCCACGCATTACGGAGAATTCGTAGATATCGAGACGACGCTCATTCGCGAAGGCTCCCTGCATTTCCGCTTTAGGTATAAACTGTTTGTGAACGGCGTCCTTTGTTCTACGGGAACCTCTGTTCATTGCTTCTTGAAAAACGGCGCCCCGACCCGCGAAATGCCGAGCCAGGTCTCGCTGCTGTTCCCCGACACTCCGCGCAGCTAAACCCGCGCGTTACTGAAAAAAGGTAACGTATGAACATTCTCAAGAAGTCAATAATCGCAATCGCCCTTTGCGGGGCTGCTTTGTGCAGCTTTGCCGCCGATGTCAAACCTTATGTGGATGCCGATGCGCTTCCGGACGCGCTGAACTATTACCCTGCGCCGCCCGACACCATGTCGCCGCAGTTCATGTACGACATTTCGCAGTACATGTGGGGTAAGAAAATGCGCCAGGATTCTGCACGCGCGGCTCTTGCGGTTGCCCAGGCGGCAGAAACCGTCGAAGAAATGGCCGCAATGTTCAGCGAACCCTTCGGCATGGAAATCTCCGCAAAGAAGACCCCTGCCATTATGAATCTGCTTGAGCGCGGAGTCCTGACACTTAGAAAAACGGGGAGCAAGGCCAAAAGGCACTACATGAGACGCCGTCCTTACGATCGTTTCAATGAGCCGACGCTTATCCCTGCCGAAGAAGAAAGACTAAAAACAAACGGATCCTTCCCGTCGGGACATACAGCTCGTGCGTGGGCCATGGCCCTGTTGCTGGTCGAGGTGAACCCGGCCGCTCAGGATGCCCTGCTGAAATACGCCTACGAATGGGGCCAGAGTCGCGTGATTGCAGGGTTCCACTGGCAAAGTGACGTAGATGCCTCGAAGGTGATTGTTTCGGGCGCCTACCCGAGCTTGCATACAAATGAAGCCTTCATGGCCGACATGCGCAAGGCCCAGGCCGAATTCAAGAAGCTGAAGGCCGCAGAAAGCAAAGCCGCAGCACCGAAACCCGCTGCACCGAAGACCGGGAAGAAGTAGCCCGCTGCAGTTCCAGTAAGAATTGAAAAAAACGCAGGCTCAGTTGAGTCTGCGTTTTAAATCTTATGGATTCTATCGTTTCGCCTTCGGCTCAACTCCAGAATGACAACCTTCTGTCACCCTGGAGCCCCAAAGGGGCGATAGGGTCCAGGACCGCGATGATTATCTCACAACCTTGCGGTCGTCTTCCGTCATCTTGAGGAAGTCGGCAACCTTCATGCTACCTTTATCGCCGTCCTTACGCTTACGCACGGACACAACGCCATCGGCAACTTCCTTCTCGCCGACGATGAGGAGGTACGGCACCTTCTGCAGTTCGCACTGGCGGATCTTGTAGCCGAGTTTCTCATTCGACTCATCCACTTCCACGCGGACGCCGGCGTTCACGAGTTCGCGTTCCACGGACTTGGCGTAGTCCACGAACTTCTCGGAAATCGGGAGCACGCGGGCCTGCACCGGAGCGAGCCACAGCGGGAAATCGCCCATGAATTCTTCAATCAAGATGCCGAGGAAGCGTTCGATGGAACCCACGGCGGCACGGTGCAGCATCACCGGAATGTGCTTCTGGTTGTCCTTGCCGACATACTCGGCACCCAGACGCTGCGGGAGGTTGAAGTCCACCTGAATCGTACCGCACTGCCAGTCACGACCGAGGGAGTCCTTCAGCGTGAATTCGAGCTTCGGGCCGTAGAAGGCACCTTCACCCGGGTTCAGGATGTAGTCGAGGCCAGCGAGCTTCGTGGCTTCGGCGAGGGCGGCTTCAGCCTTGTCCCAAATTTCGTCGGAACCCACGCGCTTTTCCGGACGGGTGGAGAACTTCACCACGATATCGTCAAAACCGAAGTCGTGGTAGATTTCCTTCACGAGGGCACAGAAGTCGGCCACTTCGCTTGCAATCTGGTCTTCGGTACAGAAGATGTGAGCGTCGTCCTGCACAAAGCCGCGCACGCGCATCAGGCCGTGCATCGTACCGGCAGGTTCGTAACGGTGGCACTTACCGAATTCGGCAAGGCGCATCGGAAGGTCACGCCAGCTACGGAGACCCGTGTTGAAAATCTGGATGTGGCAGGGGCAGTTCATCGGCTTCACGGCCATTTCCACGTCGCCAGCGAGCGTCTTGAACATGTTCTCGTTGTACTTGTCGGCGTGGCCGGACTTGATCCACAAAGTCTTGTTCACGATTTCCGGCGTGATCACTTCGAGGTAGCCG
>CACXKY010000102.1 GCA_902768325.1 Fibrobacter succinogenes | reverse complement strand
CACCTCGAATTCCAGGACGTTCTACCAGTGCAAGAACCGCAGCTGGGTCACAATCGATTCCTTGCTATACTATCTCGGCGATTGTTCCGCCAACGAAAATTACAAGGCCGTAAAGACGCACAAGAGCAAGGATTATTATTGTAACGGAACGCAATGGATTGTTGCGACGCTAAATGATGTTTTAGGAACATGCACTTTTTCAGTAACCCAAAGGGACACTGCCCGCTACAAAGACACGCTGTATGTTTGCTACGAAGCCAAATGGCAGAAGGCGACCGCCTATAATGTAATGCCTCGCTGCAATACGAACAACAAAGGAGCCATGGAATATAATTTCATGAATCATACCCATTATGTGTGCGATTCCTATTCTTGGGAGATTGCAGACATGAACGACATTGAAACTTGTACGGCATCCAAGTATGGCGTTGTCAAAAAAATGCCGAAGGACGACAACCGAGAATTCGTATGCTCCGATTGGTATCCAAGCAGCCAGAAAATAGACCACTGGCGTCAGCTTTCCGCTCTTGACTCCCTCCTTGGAGCCTGCTCCCCCGCAAATCATGCCGAAGTCAAGAATGCCGGCAAAACGATGCAAATCTGTTGGAGTGGCGAAACATCGTACAGCTACCATTCATGGGTTCAAGCTTCTAAAGGAGAGGCGATGGATTACAACTGCGCTTCTGCCTCCAGCGGTACAAAAATTCGCTATGCGACGCAGAACAACATCTGTGACGGCAATGGCGGATGGAGCGTAGAAACCGGGACCGTCAGCATTGGGGGTGTCACCCATAAAACCGTCGAGCTCGCCGGGATGACCATACTCGCCGAAAACGTGAAAACTTCAACATCCTCTTCCAGATGCTTTGAAGGCAACAACAACCACTCCTGTACCCACGGGCGGCTGTACACCTATGCGGAGGCCTCTACAATCTGCCCCACCGGCTGGCATCTTTTGGATTCTGCCGAATACAAAACCATATACGACACAGCATACTACTATTCCGGACATCTGTACAGTATGAACGTCTTTTCAAGGGAATCGGGAGCCTGGCAATCGTTCTCGGCCCCGCATTACGACGAATACGGGATAAATATCTTCGGTACGGGTTATTGTTCGGCAACAGGGAATTGCGAAATGAACATGCGCGAAGCCTATATCTGGCTAGCTTGCTCCAGCGAGACAAGCACGACCTGCCCGGCGCGCAAGTTTACCGACCAGCGAGCTCACACGACTGTTTTCATGGATAAAAAAAGTTACCTCGGCGTCAGATGCGTCAAGGACAGATAATCGCTTTTTGCGAAAAATTTCTTCAAAAAAAGCGAAAAAAAGCCTGATTCTCCCTTGACATAACTCAAACCTTTTTATATATTTGGGCTACCACTGGGGTGGTAGCTCAATTTTGGTTAGAGCACCGGCCTGTCACGCCGGAGGTTGCGAGTTCAAGCCTCGTCTATCCCGCGAAAAAAGACCTTCATTCGAAGGTCTTTTTCGTTTATCTAGTCTCGTTTAAAGAATCTTTTTTACCAAAGTTCAATGCCGAGGCCGAGCCCGAACGTATGGCGGAGCGACCCGATAGATTCGTCCGAATATTCACCGGATTTATTACGGACGGCTAAATCAACCGAACCGGCCTGGAGCATGTACTTCAAGCGCAGGTTCAGCGTAAAAGAAAAAGCGTAAGGATTCGGGGTTTTGGGCTTCATGGCAAACAGGCGGAGGTCCAGGTTGTTGCCCACCAGGAATTCATAATCCGCCACCGCATCGATCATCATGTAATTTGTCTGCGTAAAGCCAATGAAAGGCTCTACGCGCACAAAACGGGAATCAAACGCCGTAAAGCCGAGGGAAAAACCCGTCACCTCGTCTTCGGAATCCTCGCCGTAGTAAAAAAACGATTCTTCGTCCTTAGGTGTCGTAATCAAGCCGTAAGCCCAGAAGGCATTCAAGCTGATGCGCCACCAGCGGATACTCAACTCCCCCATGAACGATGAACCCATCTTGTCATCCATGTAATCGGCCGCTTCGCCCCCCAGCATGCCCAGGAACTTATAGAGGAATAGATTCACACCGCCCGTGTAGTACTTGAACCGGAAGGGATCTTTCCTGTACTCGCGCAATGGGACCATGTAGTTCTCGATGAACGGGATGGTCTGATCCTTGAGGAACGTCACGTAAGGCGATGCCGGGTACTGCTCGACGTATTTTTTCCCGTGCTCCAAGAAATAGCCGGCACTCGTCGTATCCTTGATTTCGTTCATGTAGAACACATGCCCGTGGTAGTTCAGCTTGAACAACCCAATCGCGATTTCGGAATAGAGCAATAGCCGGTAGAGTTCCTTGTACTCGTCGGAAATGTCAGAGCTGTCTACGCGCGCCGCAAGCGAATCCGCCTTCTGTATCGTAAAGGGATACAGCCCGCGGTAAAGGTAGAACGCCAGCGGGTCCTGGGTTGTAATCCTCGCATCCATTTTGGAACTGTACGTGGAATCGAGCAGGGTCTGGCGGAGTTCTGCATAGATCTTGATGCCATTCCCAAAATTCTTGAGCTCCATGTTCACGAGGTATTCTTCGAACCGCGTGAGCGGGGCTCCCTCAGAAACGTTGCTCTTCAGGTAATCGAACGCCTGTTCCGCGCGGTCCCTATCCCCCGTCTCGAGCGACGTTTTCAATACGTCACGTGCGCGGCTGAACAGTTCCTTCTTGGAAATGTTCACGGAAGATACAGAGGCGCTTTCGTCCGGGTCGGCAAAGGCCATCCCGGCGCAAAGGAGCATGGCAAGCAGGACTAACGAAGAACGGAATTTCATGGGTTACCAGAAATAGACGCCAAGGCCAATGCCGAAGAATCCAGAAACGCCGCTTTCCGTGTTAAAGGCGTCATCGATGTCCAGGTACGAAAGTCCGAACTGGCCGACCAGTGAAATCGAGCTCAGCTTGGAAGTGGAAGTGAACAGGAAGGTCGTGAGGAACTTGAAATCGAGATTCACGCCCAGCGTGTAACCAACCGATTCGTCATCCATCTCGTCAATATCCTCGCCGGCCGCATAATGAGTCGTTTTTCTATTCGTGGGTTCATATCCCCTGTCGGCGACGTAGTGAGCCCTTCCCTTGGCCGAATAGAGGCTGAAGTTTTCGCGGGCTTTGAGTTGGGTCATCGGCGAAGAGAAGGCAAAAAACGGCCTCACCTTGAGATAGCGGCTATCGTACACCACATAACCGGCTCCGATGTCGGCACTGGCAATTCCGTCTGTACCGGTAGGCCTATTCATGAAGAAGAATGCAAACCTCTTAATCTGGAAGTACAGTTCAAAATAGAACGGATCATCCGGTTCTACAAACCGATCTTCAAATTCCGTATCGATTCCAGAAAAACCGCCATCAAACAGGAATACGTTCAAGCCGCCGCCACCGGTGTAGAGCTTGTCTGCAATCAACTTTTCTTTCAAGGCCTTGCGTTCGCTGGCAAACAGTTCGCGGACATTCATGTGCTGGAGCGGGAACAGGACCGACTTCTTGATCCATTCCGCATCGGGATGGTCCGGGTGCGCCTCGACGAACTTGGTCGCCCTGTTCATGACTTCGTTTTGAGATTCCTTGTCCTTGTAGGCATCTTGGAGGAGCATCAAGAAGGCCAATTCTTCCTTTTCGGTGGGAGTCATGTTCGCCTTCTCGATATCGGCGGCTACGAAGTAGTAAAGGTTCTTGGACTTGTCGCGTTTATCGAGCCCGGTCGTCACATAGAGTTCCAGGCCGTCTTCCTTGGCTTCGCGGAAATCGGGATCGAGTTCCAGCGTGTCATAACGAGTCTTGTAGAAGTGCAAGATGTATTCGCGCAAGCGGTTGAACATCTTGTTTTCTACGTAGAGAAAGCCCTTTTCGTAGCCCTTGATTGGCAGGATTTTCCTCGTCTGGCGGCCTTCGATTTCGGTAATCAACTTGGCAACACGGGCCGTATCGTTTACCTTGCTGCTTTCAAGCAGTTCTTCTCTGAGCTTGTAGACTTCGGTCATCTCCGTAGGCATGGAATCGGCAAGGCTTTTCTCGAACGCTTCCATCTTGGATTTGTCGGCGTTCGTAGAATCCTGCTTAGTCAAAAGAGACTTCTCAAATTTGTTCAATTCAGCAGAAACAGCGGGGACGGCGAAGATCGCTGCACAAAAAAAGAGAGAAAGAAGATTCTTATACATGTTATTTTCCCTTCGACTTTACTTTGCCACGCGATTTTCCCTTCGGCTTTACATTGCCGCGCGATTTTCCCTTCGGCTTTACATCGCCACGCGGCTTTTCCTCCGGCTTTGCATTGCCACTTGTTTTATCCTCCGGCTTTACATCGCCACTCGGTTTTTCCTCCGGCTTTGCTTCGCCACTTGTTTTTTCCTCCGGCTTTGCTTCGCCACGCGGTTTTTCCTCAGGCTTTGCATTGCCACTTGTTTTTTCCTCAGGCTTTACATCGCCACTCGGTTTTTCCTCCGGCTTTACGTTGCCACTCGGTTTTTCCTCCGGCTTTACATCGCCACGCGATTTTTCGGCCTTGAATTCCTTATCGGCGCGCTTAAAGGCACCACGTTCGGAATAATACACATCGGCTATCATCTTGACGCATTTCCTCGCAGTTGTCACGACGGCTCCGCCGGCTGCAATGACGCCAGCATCTTGATATTCCGTAATTTCCTTGACAAAGAGCAGGTTCCCGCCGGTCTGGCGGGCGCTATTTTCAAGCAAGGCGATGTTCGATTCCGTACTGCAGGCATGGTCCGCATCGGTCTCGATCGTTCCCTTGTATACCGCGTCATCGGGAACGACGGGAATTTCCTTCGCATTCACGAACGACACGACCGAAAGGGAATCCAGGGGAGCGTTGTTCGCGACTCCACCACCGACCACCTTCGATGTAGCACAAGCCGAAAAAGATAGGGCAAAAGCACAAGGCAAACCCAGGGAGAAAAGCAGTTTCAAAATTTTAGAGAAATTCATATGTATAAGTTAATAAATATGAAAAGAGCCATCAAAGAAAAATTTCATTTTTGATGGCCAATCGCTTTATGTCCTTGCACAAACTCTAGGGCGTTTGAACATCCTCGATGCAGCGGACAGAGAAGGCCGTCTTTTCGTCCTTGGGCAGCAGGTTAAAGTTGTCGTCATAATACCGCAACCAGAAAGCCTCTTTGTTTGATGTCCACATGTACGAACTGACACGAAGGTCGAAGAAGTCGCCGTCTTCGCGGCCACCGGCAGGCAGGGCGTTAAATCCCCAGAAATTGATGCCTTTTCCGCCCTTGTCGGTCCATTCATCCCTAGAACGGAGGTTTCCGGTCGTTTTAGCGAATTGCATCAGCTGCGAATATTCATTTGACGAAGGCAGGTGCCATCCCTCCGGGCAAATTTCTTTCGCCTGTTCATAGGAATAGAGCCTGCCGAACTTTTTACAGTTGTCCTTTTTGTCGTTATAGCACCAGCTGCCGTCAACATCTTCGGCAACGTTTTCCGCCATCCAGTTCCGCGTTCCTATACGGATGGTCTTGTAGGTGGTTTTTCCGATTTTCATCGAGCCGTATTCAAACGGAATCTCGTCGAGATACGTTGAATCCAGGTCCCCCGTAAACCAGGCGTCATAAGCGTTCAGAACACAACGTACCGACATCCCGTGATCTTTGTAGAAAAAGCCTTTGTCCAGGAGGTCGTTATCGTACCGGAGGGTATACCCAAAGCTCGTACCCTCATCTTTTTCGATACTGCTCCAGAAAAAGGCATATTTCCGCGTACTCATGAATTCCCCATTTTCGCTGTTCCGGCGGCCAGCAGGCATGGCGTTGAAGCCAAAACGGTTCATCGGCTTATGGGCAAGACTATCGGTAGCCCACCCCTTGATGGATTTCACGTTCATGCCCACCAAACCTTCTCCACCGAAGTAATCGATTAGGAGGATAAGCTCGTTCCAGTCATCTTCACTAGGAATACGCCATCCCGTCGGACAAATGCCACGCTTTTCGTAATCTTCGACAGCGACAGGACCGATGTTCATTGCCGCTTGATACGAATACAGGGGGCCATATTTGGAGCAACTGTCCTTCGAATTCTCGTAGCACCACACGCCGCCTTTCAGGTTCGGCGTTTCGGAACTATCCGTATAACGCAAGTTCTCGGCCATCCAGTAGTGGTTTCCGATTTTGGCAACCTTGTACTTGTTTCCGTCACGGGGGTCGACAATCTTCCCATGATCAAGTGTCACCGAAATGATATGCCCTTTAACGGCATCGTCATAGTCACCGAGATAATCTGTACAGGCGTCAACAAGGAGAACAGTCGATCCGAGAATCAAGATTTTCGTTAAAAAGGAGTTCATGAGACGTCTCCCTAAAAATAAATGGTGAAATAAGCAACAGAAGACAATAAAAGCAAGCCCGAAGCAATAAAAAACTGTGTCTTCCATATATCACGCCATTTTTGGGCGTCCTTAATTTCTTTCCGCTGTTCCTTATATTCCTCTTCGGTAACAAAATCCTTCTTGGCTTCATCAAAGGCGTTCCTTGCATCGTCTTCATAACCAGCCATAAGCATAAGTGTTACAGCATCCCATAAAGCAATGCCGCACGTTGTCAACAGGAGCCAATTGCCCTTCCTGGGAGCGACTTCTACACCGGCATCAATTGTCTGCGGTTGCTCAACGGGTTCTGTCTTAACTACAACATCATATTCAGGTTTTGGCGCGGTTGTCGGGTCATTTTGGGCAAACACGCTTATAAAACAGAAAAATACGGCCAACAAGATTTTTTTCATCATAGGGTCCTTTTTTATAAATATATGCAAATTAATTACTTCGTGACCACTTTAGGGACAAAAAAAGAACCCGCGAACGGGTTCTTGAGGTATGAGGTCGTGAGCTATGAGCACGGCACTACGTGCCTTTGGGCTTTTAGTTAGGCGTCTCCGACGCGACCAATAAAGCTCAAAGCGAGCAACGCGAGCTATACAAGACTTGCCAATTTATTGGCTTAGTCGTTGTTATGCCCTTTGGGTAGAGCCCACGCCTCAAAGGGCGTAAGCCCACGCCCATACCTATTAACAGCCGAGTTTAGCGGACAGGTAAGCTTCGAGTTCGTCGATCTTCACCAGTTCCTGCTTCATGGAGTCGCGTTCGCGGACAGTCACGAAGCCGAGCTTTGCCGGATCGGATTCACCCTCGCCCACCGTGTCGAAGTCGACGGTCACGCAGAACGGCGTGCCGAGTTCGTCCTGACGGCGGTAGCGCTTACCGATGGACTGCGTTTCGTCGTATTCCACGTTCCAACGGTTGAGGAGCTTCTGGTAGAGTTCTTCGGCCTTGGCCTTCACCTGGCCCTTCTTCACGAGCGGGAGCACGGCAACCTTCACCGGAGCAATCTTCGGGTCGAAATGGAGCACGGTACGTTCATCGTTTTCGAGCTTTTCCACGTCGTAGGCGTCGCAGAGGAGCACGAGGAGCAGGCGTTCCACACCGAGGGACGGTTCCACGACGTACGGAATGTAACGCTTGTTCTGCACCGGATCAATGTATTCCTGCTTGACCTTGGATTCGTTCTGGTGCTGCGTCAAGTCGTAGTTCGTACGGCTTGCGATACCCCAGAGTTCGCCCCAACCGAACGGGAATTCGTATTCCACGTCGGTGGTGCCGTTGGAGTAGTGGGAAAGTTCTTCCTTGGCATGTTCGCGGAGGCGGAGCTTTTCCTTGTTCACGCCCAGGTCGTTCACGAGCCAGTCAAAGCAGTACTTGCGCCAGAAGTTGTACCAGTCAAGTTCGGTGCCCGGTTCGCAGAAGAATTCCAGTTCCATCTGTTCGAATTCGCGGGTACGGAAGATGAAGTTACCCGGAGTGATTTCGTTACGGAAGGACTTACCGATCTGGCCCACACCGAACGGGATGCGTGGGCGGACGTTATCGACAATGTTCTTGAAGTCAACGAAAATGCCCTGAGCGGTTTCCGGACGGAGGTAAACCTTGT
>CACXKY010000101.1 GCA_902768325.1 Fibrobacter succinogenes | reverse complement strand
GAAGGTGGTGGGTTTTGCCCGCATTGCCGAACTTACCGGCGACCAGACTTACGTGAAGGGCTCCGAGTTCTTCTGGAATACGGTAGTGAATAAGAGGAGCATTGCGATCGGTGGCAACAGTATTTCGGAGCACTTCCCGTCTTTTGAGAACCACAAGAAATATGTGGAAGAACGCGAAGGACCAGAATCTTGTAATACCTACAACATGCTCAAGCTCACAGAGCGCCTGTTCAACATGGACCACAGCGCCAAACAGGCGGATTTCTATGAGCGCGCCCTATTTAACCACATCCTTTCCACTATACACCCGAAACATGGCGGGTACGTGTACTTCACTCCTGCACGTCCCCGTCATTATCGGGTGTATTCCAAGGTGATGCGTGGGTTCGGGTATGGAAAATCCCGCGAAGTACAACCAGTTCATCTACACGAAGGATGAATCTAGTCTGTATGTAAACCTGTTTGCGGCTTCGCTTTTGAACTGGAAAGCGAAGGGCGTGACAATCAAGCAGGAAACGGCCTTCCCGAAGGGCGAATCCTCCAAGTTCACGATTACGGGTAGCGGCAGTTTCGACATGAAGATCCGCCATCCGTACTGGGTGAAGGAAGACGCCTTCAAGGTGATTGTGAATGGCGATACCGTCGTGAAAAAGTCGGATCCGTCCAGCTACGTTTCTGCGGGAAAATCCTGGAAATCCGGAGACGTGATTGAGGTTCTTTACCCGATGTACACGCATACCGAGGACTTGCCGGGCGTGAGCGACTACGTGGCGCTTATGCATGGCCCCATCGTGCTTTCCGCAAAGACGGGGACTGCGAACCTGAACGGCCTCGTTGCCGATGACGGACGCTGGAGCCATATCGCGTCGGGGGCGCTTGAATCCCTCGATCAGGCTCCTATGCTTGCAAGCAAGAAGGAAGACATTCCCTCGAAGGTGGAGAGCGTGAAGGGCGAGCCGATGCATTTCAAAGCACCTTACCTGTTCGCGAACAAGAAGGATGCGAACCTGCTGCTGGAGCCCTTCTACGAGGTGCACGATGCCCGTTACATGATGTATTGGATGGTGCTTACTGACCCCTCCATTCTGGAACGCCTGAAGAAGGAACAGGAAGAGGCGCTCGCGCTTGACGAGAAGACGGTTGACAAGGTGGCGCCCGGCGAGCAGCAACCCGAAGCGGATCACAAGATGAAAATCGAGAATTCCACCTCGGGCACGGCGAATGGCGAATTCTACCGCGATGCGGGCAAGTGCAGCGGTGGCGACGGTGGCCTTATCAGTTATGAATTCGAAACGAACAGCGAGGATTCCTTGAGCCTCATGGTGCGCTACTGGGGCAACGAAGGTTGCACCCGCGTATTCGACATCAATATCGATGACGAAAAGCTTGTAACCGAGACGATTTCAAACCGCTGGAAAAAGGATGAATTTGTGAACGTGACGTACCCGATTCCGGACAACATGGTGAAGGGCAAGAAGATTGTGCGCATCTCGTTTACGGCGAGCTCCGGCATGGTGGGCGGCATCTACAGCGTGCGTCTGCTACGCAACAAGCCGAAACCCGAAGTGAAGGATACCATACCGATGGCGGTAGCCGCGAGAATGCCCGCGCATCTCGACTTGAAGGCGCGCGTGATGGGTGACGAACTGCAAATTGCTTCTGGAACGGCACTTTCGCAAGGCCTTACCGCAAGAATTTATGCGATGAACGGACGCCTGGTAAAATCCGTTGCGCTTCCGGCAGGTCAGTCCAGCTTTGGTATCGGTATTGCGGGATTCGGTAACGGTACGTATATCCTGAAAATCCAACGGGATGGTTACAGTTATGCTTCCACGATTTTCAGGAAAGGCCGCCTTTGACATTCTGTCCATAAAATTCCCCCACAGGGGGTTCTTTTGAAGGCTTGTAAAAGATATTTTATAGTTGTTGCCTGGGGGCAGGAACAAGGAGTATGAAGATGTTTGGTTATGATTTCAGGCGTGTAGCCTGTTCTGTTATTGCTGCAACCGCACTTTCGGCGGTGAGTTCTTTCGCGGTTACGAGTCAGTTCCGCGGAGTCAACTGGGCTGATAAACGCGACAATTTCGTCTCTGGCGTGCTCGTTCTTTCGGGCATGAGCCTTTCGGACAATTACCAGTCGGCATCGGTGGTGGCAGACCGCGTTATCGGGCAGTTTCAGGAACTGTTCGGCACCAACAGCGTGCGCATTCCGGTGAACGAACCCACAATCCTCACGTTCTGGGATACCTACACGGGCGTAATCGACATGGGCCTTTCCAAGGGCCGTGTGGTGATGGGCTACTGGGGCCCCGCACAGCCTTCGGGCCCGAAGAACATGAATGACTGGTGGAGCATGTGGGCAAAAATCGTCGAAAAATACGGCGACCACCCGAATGCCTACTTTGAAATCTTCAACGAACCGCACATGTATAGTAAGGACGAGTTGCGCAACTTGTATGCCACATGGCTCGAGAAATTCCCGAATGTTCCGCGCGACCACATTCTGCTCGATGGCTCCGGGCTTGCCTGGAATGTTCCCGACATTGCCGACGATCCGCGCTTTGAAGGGTGCCTTTTCGCGGTGCACGAATACACCTTCTGGAACATGAGCATCACCACCGAGCAGGGCTGGAAGAACAGCTTCAAGGGCAAGGTGGGCAAGTATGCCGACCGCACCGTGTGTACGGAATGGGGCGGCGCCATGGGCCCGGGCGAAAAGAATGGCGTGCATTACGACTACATGGATTACAACCAGCCGCCTAACAACTATTTTACGGCCTACATTCGCGGCATGTCCGATCAATTGCGCGAATGGGAAATGGGTAGTTTTTACTGGCCGGGCCTGCGCGATGGCGACTGGTACAGTATGACCAAACGCAGCGGCGAAGGCGCTAACATCAAGCTCGAAATCGTGAACCAGTCGGGCGTGGACCGCATGAAGATGGCCTGGGCCGATACGGTCGAGACGACCCCGCTCGTACGCGAGGCGTTTAATGGCGAACCTGCTGCAATTCCGGGCGTAATCGAGGCCGAAAATTACGACAAGGGCGGTAATCGCTTCAGCTTTTACGACAAGGATGCCGCGAACAAGGGCGAAACCTACCGCGAAGATGCTGTGGATGTCGTTACCCTGGATGGCGCAACCTGCAACGGCGATGCCTGCAAGGGCTATGCCGTCGGGTATACCGAGGCGGGCGAGTGGCTCGAATATAGCGTGAAGGTCGCCACAAGCGGTAAGTTCGCAATCCGTGCGAACGTGGCGACCGCATCCGAGACATCGAAAATCCAGCTGTTTGTCGATGGCGCGGCAATTGGCGATACGGTTACGTTCGAGAAGGTCGACACTGTATGGACGGTGTACAAGGAAGTCGATATCGGCGTAGCAGACCTTACTGCAGGTGAACACATCCTGAAACTCGCCATTGCGGGTAGCTACGTGAACGTGGACTGGCTCAAGTTCTGCGAAGGCGAAAAGTGCGAAGAAACTTTGGGAATTCATGAAATCATGCCTGCATCCGTTACCAGGACTTCGGCCCCGCGCCTCCGCAAGCAGGGTGGCCGGCTGTTTGTCGAAAGGAATGGCATGCGCTTTGACTTGACAGGGCACCGCATAAGGTAATCTCATTGATAACTTGTCAATGAAAAGAAGTGTTTTTACCTAGAAATACCCTCTTTTAGAGGGTATTTTTTGTTTCGGAACTATACGCCAATAAGGGGTGTATGAGGAGATCTATGGGATTATGGATTCTTGCCGAGAAATCGGTCATTTGTGCGACTGCCTTGATGGTATCTGCGGCTCTTGCTGCCCCCCAGGCAACCTTCTACGTGTCCCCTTCGGGCAACGATGCCGCGGAAGGTACTAAGGATGCTCCCTTCAAGACGATTACGCAGGCGCAAAAAGCCGTGCGCGCCATTAACGGCACCATGACGGGTGACATCGAAGTCATTCTTCGCGAAGGCACCTACGCGTTGCCGGCAACTGTCAACTTCACCGAAGCCGATGGCGGTAAAGACGGCCACTACGTGCGCTACAAGGCTGCAGAAGGCGAACGCCCGCTGATTACCGGCGGCATGCCTATTACGGGCTGGGCCATTCACGACGAAGCGAACAACATCTGGAAGGCCGAGGGCGTCGAAGGCCGTTTCCGCCAGCTGTACGTGAATAACCGCAAGGCGGTTCGTGCGTGCTTCCCCAACGTGATTGATGCAAACGAAAAGGGCAACGGCGGTTTCGACCACGACTTTGTGCGCCTTACGAAGGTGGACTCTAATGGCCGCGCCTTCGATGTCTCTGCGGATTACATCAAGAATATCAAGAACATCGAAGATGTCGAAATCCACCTGATGATTGCCTGGTCCGAAAACATCTTGCGATTGGAAAAGGCGCAGGTGAACGGCGGTACAGCAAAGCTCATTCCCAAGGACCCTGAACGCACCAAGCTGTTCCATCGCGCATACCCCATGCTGGGTACCGCCTTCGCGAGCAATCCGCCCAAGCAGCAGGTTTTCTATCTGGAAAATTCCTACGACTTGATTGACGCCCCGGGTGAATGGTACCTGGACGAAAAAGAACATGTGCTTTATTACAAGCCCCGTGAAGGCGAAAGCATGGCGACCGCCCACGTGGTTGCTCCCCGCCTCAATACCTTGTTCAGCGTCTTGGGTAAGGATACCAAGAACAAGGTGGGCTACATGAGTTTCGAAGGCCTGACCTTCGCCCATTCCAACTTTACCCGCCCCAGTGACGAAGGCTTTTTGGATTTGCAGGCCGCAAACTTCAATGTGGATGTCCTTCCGGATCCTAGCCGCGGAAACTGGGAAAAGCTGAACAGCAACAAGTACTTGCTGTGGCGCCCCGATGCGGCTTTCCGCGTAGAAAATGCGCATCATTTCTTGGTGCAGGGCAACGTTTTCTCCCAGATTGCGGCCACGGGCCTCGACTTTGTCTCCGGCACCAACGACGACATGATTCAGGGCAACGCCTTCTTCGAAATCGGCGCTGCGGGCATTATGCTTGGCAAGTTCTATCAGGACTCCACGACCGAAATCCATATCGCCTATAATCCCAGCGACAAGGATGAAATCAGTACCCGCGATACGGTCAAGAATAACTTGGTCACCAACACGACTAATGAACATCAAGGTGCCGTAGGTATCGGTGCTGGTTATCCCCGCTATGTGGTGATTGAACATAACGAGGTTTCTTACGCTTACTACTCCGGCATTTCCATCGGTTTTGGCTGGACAAAGGCTCAGACTGCCATGACCAACAACCATGTGAACTGGAACGAGATTCACCATATTGCCCGCCTGCTTTGCGACTCCGGCCCGATTTACACTCTGAGTAACCAGGGAACCGGTAGCGAAATCCAGCACAACTATATCCACGATAACGGAACTTCCAAGTGGGCGGACTACTGGAATGTGCCCATCTACTTGGATGAAGGTTCCAGCGGCTTTACCGTGAAAGAGAACGTGTTCAAGAATTCTCCCGCAGGTGTGGGTCAGAACCAGGCTGGTCAGAATAATCTGCAACAGTCCAACAACTATTACAGCGATGACGTCGTGAACAACGCCGGTATCGAGAAGGAATTCCGCTACATCCGCGACATCAAGGAAATTCCGCTGGCTGACTTCAGCAACACCGTGACGCAGGAAGCATTCAAGGCCATCATGAGCATTTCCGGAACTATCCAGGTCGAGGATTACGATTTGGGTGGACAGAGTGTTTCGTTCTACGACAAGGACTTTGTGAATGAAGGTAATGTCTATCGCGACGACGGCGTGGACGTGGTGGGCTTCGGTTGTAGTGATTCCGCGATGACCCAGGATTGCAAGGGATACGCCATCGGTTACACGCAGGCCGGCGAATGGCTTGAATACAGCGTGAACGTGGTTACGGCGAGCAAGTACTTGTTCCGTGCGAATGTCGCTACCGGCCTCGAGGGAGGCAGTTTCCGTCTGTTCCTTGACGGCAAGGCCGTTACCGATACCATCGCGGTGCCGCAGGGCGAAGACTGGAATACCTATTCGACAGTTGACGGCGAAACGGCAGAACTCGAAAAAGGTGACCACGTGTTGAAAATCCAGTTCACGGGCAGCTACGTGAATATGGACTGGATCAAGTTCGCGCTTACGTCTCAGGAACTTGAAACGACCGGTCTCAAGGTCGCCCAATCTCGCTTAAACCTGAACGAACGTGGTTACGACGTGTTCGGCATGGATGGCTCCTACATCTGCCGCATCGACGGCATGGTGGCCAAGGGCGGCTTCAAGGCGGCACTTACGGCCAGGGGCGTGAATCCCGGCGTGTACGTGGTGCGCGGTCTCGACAGCCATCGCTCTGTCAAGGTGAATATGGTCAAGTAGACCGCTTGCCGCCCTTATGGGGGCGGCTTACATTGTGAGGAGAACTATATGAAGAAGCTTGGCGTAAAAATCGCGGTGGTCCTTTGTGCGGCGACCTTGGCTTTTGCAGCTGGAAACCCGCTCACCCTCTGGTATAACAGCGATGCGGGTGGCGAGTTCACGAATGCACTCCCCATCGGCAACGGCTACATGGGTGGCCTCATTTATGGTGGCGTCACGAAGGATATCATCGGCCTGAACGAGAGCACCGTTTGGTCGGGCGGCCCCGGCGATAACAATAAGCAGGGGGCGGCAAACCACCTGAAAGATGCCCGCGACGCCATGTTCCGCGGCGACTACAGGACCGCGGAATCCATCGTATCGAACTACATGATTGGCCCCGGCCCTGCGAGTTTCCAGCCGGTGGGCGACCTGGTGATTACCACGTCGCACAATGGTGCCGGCGATTACCGCCGTGAACTCGACCTCAAGACGGCCATCGCGAAGACGACTTATTCCGTGGGCGGCGTGAAACACACCCGCGAGTATTTTGCGAGCTATCCGGACCACGTGATTGTGGTGCGCCTGTCTGCTGATAAGAGCGGTTCCGTGAGTTTTGGCGCCACCATGACGACCCCGCACAACAACAAGCGCATGAGCAGCGACGGCAACACGCTCATCTACGACGTGACCGTCAATTCCATCAAGTTCCAGAACCGCTTGAACGTGATTGCCGACGGCGGTACGGTCTCTGTCGCGAACGGCAATATCAATGTGCAGGGAGCGAGCTCTGCGACGCTCGTGCTCACGATTGCGACAAACTTCAAGGCGTATAACGATGTGAGCGGCGATCCGGGAGCCATCGCGGCAAGCATCATGAGCAAGGTGAAGGGCAAGTCCTACGACGACTTGCTTGCGGCGCACCTCAAGGATTACCAGACGATTTTCAACCGCGTGAGCATCAATCTGGGCGAAGCCGACAAGAGCGCAAGCGACATCACAAGCACCCGCGTGAAGAATTTCAATTCCACAAACGACCCCTCCCTCGTAGAGCTCCATTACCAGTATGGCCGTTACTTGCTCATCGCAAGTTCGCGCAAGGGCGGGCAACCTGCCAACTTGCAGGGAATCTGGAACAAGGACACGAATCCGATTTGGGGCAGCAAGTACACCACGAACATCAACCTCGAAATGAACTACTGGCCGGTGGAATCGGCGAACCTCGGCGAATGCGTGTGGCCGCTCATCGACAAGATCAAGGCAATGGTGCCGCAGGGCGAAAAGACCGCGAAGGTGCACTGGGGCGTAGACGAGGGCTGGGTGGAACACCACAATACCGACCTCTGGAACCGCAGCGCCCCGATTGACGGTGCCTGGGGCCTCTGGCCGAGCGGTGCCGGCTGGCTCAGCACGCACCTCTGGGAACATTTCCTCTACAATCCGACCGATAAGGCTTACCTCCAGGACGTTTATTCTACCATGAAGGGTGCTGCGCTCTTCTTTGTGAACAGCCTTGTGGAAGAGCCCGAAACCGGCCACAAGTACTTGGTGACTGCTCCGAGCGACTCTCCGGAAAACGATCACAGCGGTTACAACGTCTGCTTTGGCCCCACGATGGATAACCAGATTATCCGCGACGTGCTGAACTACACCATCGAGGCTTCCAAGATTTTGGGCGTTGATGAAGATGTGCGCGCCAAGATGGAAGCGACTGTCAAGCGCTTGCCGCCGACAAAGACCGGTAAGTACGGACAAATTACGGAATGGCTCCAGGATTGGGACGATCCGAACAACAAGAACCGCCATATTTCGCACCTGTACGGTCTCTTCCCGAGCGCGCAGATTACGCCGGAAGAAACTCCTGATTTGATCGAGGGCGCCCGCGTCACGCTGAAACAGCGCGGTGACGATGCGACCGGCTGGTCTCTCGCTTGGAAAATCAACTTTTGGGCCCGCATGCACGACGGCGACCATGCCTACACGATGATTCGCATGCTCCTTACCCCGAGCAAGACGTACAACAACCTGTTCGATGCGCACCCGCCGTTCCAGATTGACGGCAACTTCGGTGCGGTCTCCGGCGTGAACGAGATGCTCATGCAGAGCCATAACGGACGCATCCAATTGCTTCCGGCATTGCCTTCGCAGTGGAAGGACGGGAGTATCAGGGGCATTCGCGCCCGCGGTGGTTTTGAAATAGATTCCATGGCCTGGAAGGGCGGCAAGCTTACCTACGTTTCCATCAAGTCCGATGTGGGCCAGACGCTCAATATCGTGAATGGATCCAACAAGTTTACCACCACGACGGTTCCCGGCAAAGTCTACGAATTCGACGGGAATCTCAAGCTGACGAACCAGCCGTTCGAACCTGCCACGATTCCTGGCAAGATTCAGGCCGAAAG
>CACXKY010000100.1 GCA_902768325.1 Fibrobacter succinogenes | reverse complement strand
GATCCCGAGGCCATATATTGGGTTAGTGAAGTTTTTGGCGAAATTGCGGCAAAGACCCAATCTAAGGAATTTATCGCCGCCATTCATCGTATTTACGATAAGATGCCTGAAGACATAAAGAAATCTATGGAAATAGACATCCAGTCTGCGGAACAAGCGATGAACTAAAAAGAAAGGACTCGAGAAGGTTGCTGCGAACAATCCTGCTTGAGTCCAATCCCAGATATGCTAAAGCAAATCCTAGTTAGCGACTAACGTAGGTATTAATTTAGCATATCTATTCCGTAAAAACAAGTAAAAAACAATTATGAGGAATAAATATGCGTATAAACGCCTTTGACGACGGCTTGCGTTCAGAGCTGCTGGAGCATGCTTTCTACGACGGAATATTCGAAATTCCGCACCTAGACCCAATGCCAGACATTGTAGAGCCTTGTGGTTTGGTGCCATTTTCCAAGCGAAAAATGGCAAGAAATCGGTTCGTTCATTATTATGAACATGAAGCTCACTACCAAAAATTCACGAACCATCCGGAGCAGTTTTTGGATGAACTGGCGCTGCATCCTGGCATAATATCACCAGACAATTCCATTCTGGTGGAGGCTCCGCTGTGCGCTCAAATCGCCAATCTTTTCATTTCACGCCGAAACGCCCGTTTTTTGCAACATAAAGGAATCTATCAGATTCCCAATGTGCGGTGGGGAGACGAACGGACGTTTACGACAGTGGAATTACCGGAACCGATTGCTTTTGTTGGGATTCCACATGATTCCATTGTCTCTATCGGAACATATGGATGTTGCCAAACGCAAGATGAAAAACGGCTGATGCATTTGGGCGTTATTGAGATGCTTAAGGTCCTTCATCCTGTAGTTGTTGTCGTGTATGGGCCTATGCAGAAGGATGTATTTTGCGATTTGCCCTATGAACCGAAATTCGTTCGGTTCGATAACTGGGATAAGGAACAGCATTCACAGAAATTGTGTTAGACTTCCTTTTTAAGACTGTTCGAGCCGGGGTGTTACGGGCCGGCGCCTGAGGGCCCGTTAGAAGGGGTAGCGGAAGATACGGCTAGATGGCGGGGCGCGGCCCGCCATGACGACGTAGCTGAAGCGAGGGGGAGGCGTCCCCCTTCAAAAAACTTAGAAACCTATTGACATTCACCCCTAGAAAGTTTATAATTATAGTGCTCAAAAAAGCAAAATGAAGCAAAAAAGCCCCGCTGTTTTACGCATGTCTGCGGGGAAGGGAGTAAAAGATGAATAAGCGTGTGTCGCCTATCGGTAAGGCTGACGGAACAACTTTTGAAAACCTTGCAGAACGAGTAAAAAACGTCCATAATGCGACAAGTTCCGTTGCCAAGGGGGCTGTAAACCAGCTGCTGACAATACGAAATTGGGCTATCGGCTGCTATATAGTCGAATATGAACAAGAGGGGTGCGACCGAGCCAAGTACGGGGCTCGTCTATTGCAGAATTTGGCAGACAAGTTGTCCATCAAGGGACTTGATCGCTCCATGCTTAGTGTTTGTCGGCTATTCTATATCAGATATCCACAGATTTGTGAGACGGCGTCTCGCAAATTCGAAACACCACCAGAATTACTTGTTACTCGACTTTCTTTCTCGCACATCAAAGAAATAATGCCTATTGAAGATCCTATGGAACGATTCTTCTATGAACTTGAATGTATCAAGGGAACTTGGAATGTCAGGGAACTTCGCCGACAAATTAAATTATTTCGCGACTTTCTTGATGAGGCTGGATTTGAAATCCTTGAGGTAGTAGGTGCCGTGCGGGATTTGAACGTTTCTTGACTTTTTTCTACTATTTAATTGTAGAGGGACGAGGAAAAATTTATGAAGTTTGGTTGGTTAAAAGCCTTTGCGTTGGGATGCGTCTTCCCTCTCGTTATAGCGCTGAATGCGTGTGACGATGACAGTTCTACATTTAGTCCGACGGGAAAGTTTCCGACTGAGGTCAAGAATCTCGAGGAACTTGAAGAACTCAAATGCGATATGAGCATCATCGGCGAAAAAGTTCTCGTGGAGAGCAAAAACTACCTGTACGAGTGTGACGGCGAAATCTGGTTCAAGTCCTACGACCAGACGAAGCCAAGTTCCACATCTACAAAGTCTTCGAGCAGCACGAAGGACGCCTATTCGCCCTGTTTCAACCCGAATGTTAGCTATGGAAAGGTGACTGACTCCCGAGATGGGCAGGTCTATAGAACAGTGACCATTGGAACTCAGACCTGGATGGCCGAGAATTTGAATTACGCTGCTTACCTTGATGTTCCCGTTTATTGGACTGAGAAAGAAAAGGTTTATTCGTCTGATCAATGGATTGAGAAGGATAAGATTTATTCGTCTGATTCATCGAGTTGGTGCTATGACAATGATCCGGCAAATTGCGAAAAATATGGTCGATTGTACACCTGGGCTGTCGCAATGGACAGTGCTGCGCAGTTCTCTACAACCGGAAAGGGCTATGGCATAAATGGCTTAGATTTAGACTCGCCAAGCGAATTTGTACGTGGAATTTGTCCCGGAGGCTGGCATTTGCCCTCTAGCGAAGAATGGAACCGACTGTTTGTTGCCGTAGGGACAAGACCAGAGAAAGTAGTTACCCTTCCTGGGGTAAGTAATGTCGCCTCCAAATTCAAATCGGCTTGCGGATGGAATGATGGTAATGGAACGGATGAATACGGTTTTTCCATATATCCGGCCGGTGCAGGTAGACCAGACAACTTCGAATTTTTGGGGGAAAGAACTATGTTTTGGTCGTCAACCAAATATTACAATGGCATCGCTATTTCATGGGAACTTGAAAATTTAAGTGAGGACGTGCAAGCGTTTAGTACTTTTATGTTCTATGGATTTTCAGTCCGATGCGTGGAGGATGAGGTGGAACTTCCCCAAAAACTGCCCCCTTGTGGCGAAAAAAAATACAGTTGGGCTTATTTGAATCCGAACATAGATTACGGTTGTATGACCGATAATCGAGACGGTCAGGTTTATGCGACCGTATCCATCGGGTCCCAAATTTGGATGGCGGAAAATTTGAATTATGAGCCACGCTACGGGTGGAGCGGGTGTTATAATAACACCGCTAGATATTGTGATGTGTACGGTCGCCTTTATTCCTTTGCTGCGGCGATGGATTCCGTGAATCAAGGCGGCTGCGGACTCGATGGCGATTGTACGCCAAACATTCCTCATCGTGGAATCTGCCCAGATGGCTGGCACATACCTACGAGGACGGAATTTGAGACATTGCTTTCCACGGTCGGTATTGATGATTCTACGAGGTCCGTTGAATTGCGTTCCAATGCCTGGATGTTGGGTTTGGATGACTATGGTTTTTCGGCGGCGCCAATCGGTCATGCCTATATATGTGGGGAGGAAGATAAATTCCTTTCTATTAACGAGGAAACCGATTTTTGGTCCGTGGATGGATCATTGTATATTACAGATAATTTTGCAAGGTGGACAAACGGCAACGGACGATGCTATCCGCGAAGTATCCGCTGCATAAAAGATTGATGAAGTTCAATTCTAGTCCAGGCAATTGTTGATTTGCTTGCGGATGAATTCCTTGTGCTTGTCGAGTCGTTCTTGGTAACGCGGGTTTACAATCGTGTCGCCATCGCAAATCTGCTTTTTGGCGAGAACTTCTACATTGGAGTAAGAAGTGCTGACATGTACTCTTTCCAGACAGCTGGAGTCTTGTTCGGAAAGGCTGTCCTCGTTTGCCTTCTTGGTACTGTCCAGAAGGGCGTCCATGTCTTTTTTAAATGCTTCCTCCAAATCAGTGTCAGTTGCAAAATCGTTCTTTTGGCAGAGCGGGGACGGGGGCGGAACGCTACTGCTGCTGCTGGATTCCGGCTCCGGTTCTGAACTGGATTGGAATTCTTCGGGGTGCTTTGCTCTATATTCTTCTTCAGTATAAAGAAAATTCGTCTCGTCTCGATAGAAAGCATCGGGATAAGTTTTCCCATCAGAACATTCAAATACCGAATATCCTAAATCTACGTGTGTGCAGGAGTAACTGCGTACTCCATAAAGGGGTTCGCCAATTTCGTCACGGACTTCTTTTGTTGCGTCTTCGAGAGAATCCAGCTGCTCTAAGGTCCGTGTCTGGTTTTCGGCGAGTTGTTCCTTAATCCTTTCTACTGTGTATTGATGGTCTCGCCCGTCAAGGCAATCATAGGTGGCTCCGATGTGATTTTTCCAGACGCAGCGGACTGTTGAATCGCTGGCAAGCCTATAGGGCATTGAAGAATCGCTAGACTCGATTTCGGAGGAAGCTGAACTTTTGCAGGCGTCCGAGCTTGAAACGGCGCCCGAATCGGCGTCATAGACAGGCCTGATTCCATAGAGCGTGTCGATTTTGATGCCGTCAATGCTGTCGGGCGAGACGATTGAATCGGGTGGGGTCTCGTTGTTTTCACCACCGGTTACTGAAGTGCTTTCGCTGTCGCCGCCGCAACTTGCCCAAAAGAAAGCTGCCGAAGAAAGCAGGACTTTTTTCCAGTGCTTGCGAATGTTCATAGACCCCTCCAAAGACCAATCTTTTGACAGTTAATATAAATTAATGTTTTTGTGCCGGCATGGAAAGATTTGTAAAGAGAGTTGACAATTTGTCAAAGCTAGCGCTTTGGGACAGGGTAGAAAGCTCCTTGCCCCTTGTGCTTTACGTTGCGGCCCTTGAGGTCGGTCAGCTTGTTTCCACGGGCTTTGCCGAGGTTGCTCGCATCCTTGCCCGCGGCGTCTTTGCCCGGGCTTAAAACGCGCCCGCCCGCGATGGCGGTGGTTCCGCTTTCTTCGTCAACGAGCCCTTCGATGACATCTGCACTCCCGTCAAGCTTTGCCTTGTAGGGAATGGTCGCGTCTTTCAAAAGCTTGTCGCCGGTGATGGTCACTTCGGGCGATTCCTTGTCGCCGATTTCAAGCCCTGCGACGGTGTAGGTGGCCTCTTCGCCGGGCAAAAGTCCCTTGAGCGATGCCTTGCTGCGAACGCCCTTCACGGTCACGTAGGCGTTGTGGTAGAGCGGCGCGATGCCGATGTTTTTTACGCGGACAGCGGCAGACACCTTGTTGACCGCGTAACCCGTGATTTCGAACTTGTAGCCCGCATAGGAACTGGCTTCGTACACGCGGTCCTTGGTGGCGTACTTGCCTTCGGGTGCGTCGTTGCCAATCACGTATGTCATGTGGTACTTGGCGGCGGCATCTTCCCAGGTGACGCCGTAAAGGCCTGCCGGGTTTAAAAATTCGTGCTGGTCCTTGTCTTCGTAGTAGCTGATTTCACCGCCGGCGGGCGATGTCTTCCAGCGGTTTTCGCCGATGGCCTGCCAGTTCTTTTCGTTGTCGCCGTCACCTTGCGAAATGTCGTGTTCCTTGTGCATGAAGGAATCGTCGAACAGCCCGAATTTGAGTCCGAGCAAAGTCTTGTTGCCGGCGATGGGGGTGTAGTTTTTATCGGCGGCGTCAATGGAAATGCTCCAAGGTGTTTCATGGAAAAGCGTGTCAAGGTGTTGCAGGAATGCGCTCTGGTAATCCTTGCCGGCGAAGTTCGTGTCCAGCTTGAGCGTCGTGCCGTAGATGTGGTATTCGGCCCAGTGCCCGAAACCGGCCTGCACGAAGGCGATACGCGGATCCGTGTCGTATTTGGCGGCGAAGTCGGTGTAGAACTGCTTGTAGAACCACTTGAGTTCTTCGTTTTTCCAGTCGGCGTAGTAGGTGGGGCCGTCTCCGCCGGCGTCCTTGTTGAACGTTTCGGAATAGGACTTGTTGGCCTTGATGTACAAGGGGACTGCGGTGGCGCCCTTCACGCCTTCGGTACAGTTCGGGGCGTTTTCGATGGTCTCGCTCGGGTACTCGATGCGGAAACGCACGATGGCCTGGTGCCCGCGGCTCTTGATGTCGTTGAGCATCTTTTCGAAACTGCTCCAGTCGTAGTCAATCTTGTCGTCGGTCTTGCCCTTCACCACGGCGCAGATTCGATGCTCTTGTTGAGCGCGACGGAACGGTCGGCCGCGAAAGAGGCTGCGGTCAGGGAGGCTAGCGCGATTCCCGAGACAATCCATTTATTCATCATTTCCCTCCGACGTCAAGTAGAATGATTGGCCGCTTGTTGTGCCCGCGGTTACCGGATTGCAGCTTCCCGAGGGCGTCTACCTGTTTGCGCGTGGCGTTTTGTTGCCGCGACGAACCCGTGCTAAGGACTTTGCGCGGCGAAAGTGCGGTTGTCGAGCCATCGCGGAGTACTACAGCGATGCTGTCGAGAATCGGGTTGCCCGTGCCTTCGATGTAGTCGTGCGAAACTTCCCACACCATGATGCCCGCATAGCCGTTATCCTTGACCCAGCGGCTCTTGACGGCAGAGGAATGCGGGTCTTCGAAGGTCACGTAGCCGGTGCTCGATACGCCGTAAGGTGACACGGAGACGCTGTCGAAGAAGAATTCCCATTCGGTGTTCGCGACAATGTCCTTGTACGGGACCTGCTTTGCCGTGCCCTTGGTAAAATCGGTGCCGGGGCCCGTGGCGCCCTTGAATTCAAACCCGAAGGAGGGAATGCCGAAGACCATCTTTTCGGTGGGGACTCCGCGTTTTTTCCAGTAGTCGCGTGTCTGTTCCCACGACCAGGTGGTGTAACCGCTGTGCGGGTAGAGCGGCGAATCGAACATGGCTTTGTCGTCCCAGTCGCCGGTGATGTCGTAGGTCATGAACCCGAACCAGTCCAGATTTGCAATGAGGACTTCGGGCGTGAAGAATTTTCCGTAATACTGCGAGCAGGGGAGCGCTGCCGAGAGCGTCTTGCCTTCGGGGAGGGCCGCGCGGAGTTCGGTGAGCAGCTTGTTGTAGGCGATGGTGTCGGCGTCGGGCACAGGGTTGTATTCCCATTCCCAGTCCATGTCGAGTCCGTCCAGGTTGTGGTCGGCGACGAACTGCACGAGGTTCTCGATAAACTTGCCGCGGAGCGCGTCGTCCGATGCGACGGGCACGAAGTTTTCGCTTTGCCCGCCACCGCCGAGCGATACGATGACCTTTGTTCCTGCGGCATGTCCGAGTGCGACCATTTCGTCGAGAGCGCTCGGGTCGTCCGCAGCATCCCCTTTGAGCGAGCCGTCGGTATCCGGAGTAATAAAGCTCCACAGCACGTGAGTCAGCTTTTCGTACGGCACCTTGTCTACGGTATAGGCGGGCTTGTGCCATTTTCCCCAGTCGGGATAGTAACCGATAAACAGGGGCTCGGCCCACGCCGTGCAGGCGAGGGCTAGGGCGAAAAATAGGGTTGTCGTTGTTCCAATCTTATGGCTCATTTCATTTCTTAAAATACTCTATTTCCAACAAAAAAGCGCCGGGCAAAAGCCCGGCGTATTATGAAAGGCGCAGTTTTAAGCCTTTAACCCAGCAATTCTTCCTTGCTGATGGCCTTGAAGTGCGTCGCTTCGAGCGCTTCGATAGCCTTGTCCGTATCCTGGAAACGGAGGATCATGATGTTGCTGCCGTTCAGGGTGGAGGGGTAGGCGTACATGTAGTCAATCTGCTGGCTGCCCACTGCAGTGGAGAGCAGTTCGGCAAGGCCACCGATGGCGGCGTTCACGGGGCAGGCGACCACGTCGGTGATGGTGGCGCTGAGACCCGCCTTGGCGAGCACGTCGACGGCTTTTTCCGGGTCACTGACGATAAGGCGGATAAGCCCGAATTCGCCGGAGTCGGCAAGCGTGAGCGAAAGGAGGTTCACGCCTGCGTCGGCAAGCGAGCGGCACACCGCCTGGAGACGGCCCGGACGGTTAGAAACGAATACTGAAACCTGTGGGATTTTCATGGTGTTTTCTCCTTACATCTTCTTGCGGTTGTCGATAACTCTCTTGGCCTTGCCTTCGCTACGCGGCAGCGAATCGGGTTCGCACAGCGTGACGATGACGGAAATGCCGAGAATCTGTTCGATGGAGTGCTTGAACTTCTTGTTCAGCTGTTCCATAGCGCTCATGGAGTCGCTCACCATGTCGCGGGAAACTTCCACCTTGACTTCGAGCGTGTCCATGTTGTTCTTGGTGTCGAGCACGATCTGGTAGTGCGGCAAAGCCTTCTCTGCGCGGAGGAGGGCCGTCTCGATCTGGCTCGGGAACACGTTCACGCCGCGCATGATGATCATGTCGTCGCTGCGGCGGCCAATGCGGCGGATGCGGCGGATGGTACGGCCGCACTTGCACTTCGTCTTCTCGATAGCGGTAATGTCGCGGGTGCGGTAGCGGATGATGGGCATTGCGCGCTTGCTCAAGGTAGAGAGCACGAGTTCGCCTTCTTCGCCGTCCGGCAGCGGTTCAAGCGTTTCGGGGTCGACGATTTCGGGGTAGAAGTGGTCTTCGAAGATGTGGATACCGTCGCGGCACTCGCATTCGCAACCCACGCCCGGGCCCACGATTTCGGAAAGGCCGTAGATGTCGTAAGCCTTGATGCCGGTCTTTTCTTCGATGTAGTCGCGCATGCCGTCGCTCCACGGTTCAGCGCCGAAGATACCGCGCTTCACCTTCAGGTCACGGATGTTGACGCCCATCTTTTCGGCAACGTCAATGATACGGACAAAGTAGCTGGGCGTTCCGCCTACCGCGGTAACACCGAAGTCCTTCATGAGCATCACCTGGCGTTCGGTATTGCCGCCGCTGATGGGGATGACGGTTGCGCCGAGGGCTTCAAAGCCGCCGTGGATGCCGAGACCGCCGGTGAACAGGCCGTAGCCGTAGAAGTTCTGCACGATGTCGGTGCTGCGGAAGCCGCAAGCGAGGAGGCCACGCTTCACGACCTGGGCCCACACGTCCATGTCTTCTTTGGTATAGCCTACGACGATGGGCTTGCCGGTGGTGCCGGAACTTGCGTGCAAGCGCACGACTTCGCTCATGTCGACGGCGAACAGGCCGTACGGGTAGGTGTCACGCAGGTCCTTCTTCATGGTGAAGGGGAGCTTGGCGACGTCCTTGAGAGTCTTGATGTCTTCGGGCTTGAGGCCCTTCTCGTCCATGCGTTCACGGAAGAGCGGAACTTTCTCGTAGGCGAGCTTTACGGTGGCGCGCATACGCTGCAGCTGCAGGTCACGCAATTTTTCTTCGGGCATGAAGTCCAGTGCCATTTCGGGCAGGACCTTGTTTTCTTCGTCATTCCAGGCGGTTGAACGCATAGGGGTTCCTTTAGTTAAATTTTGCGCCTATGAATATAGGATTATTTCGGAAAATTAAGTGCGTGAAAAGAATGTTTTTCTTTTTTTTGCAAAAGACGGCGCGGGAACCGTTTTACATGGCGTGTAATAAGGGTTTCATGCGATGTAGCGCGCTTTTATAATCTATAGTGTGGGCTAGCTTGGTTTATTTTTTGTATTTTTGGTCGGTATTTTAAGTTTTTTTGCTTTTATAGGTAGGTTTACTCTGCGCTATCGTTTAATTGTCTTGTTGCTTCTTTTCGTTAGCTTGGCCCAAGCCCAGTTGCTTGATATGTCCCAGCTATCGCAAGATTATATGGCCGAGAACAGGATCAACCAGGTCAAGGTTGAAGGAAACCAGAACATGGACGAGCGTTCGGTCTTGAGCCGAATAGGAATCCGTGCGGGCCAGACTTATTCACCGACGGCTTTGACCGATAAGGTCCAGAAAGCCGTGACGAGCCTTTATGAATCGGGCCTCTTTGACGATGTGACGGCCTGGATCGACTACCTGGATACCGGTAACGACGTCGACCTCATTTTCAAGATTAAGGAATTGCCTGCGCTGGATACGGCCGTCTTGGATGGCTGTGACGAGATTTCCGAAGAAGACCTCCGCCTCAAGATCCGTATGGTGGCAGGCCAGGTGTACAGCAAGAGCCAGCTCGAACGCGACCGCCAGGCGCTGTTGGACTACTACCATTCCGAAGGCTATCTGTTGGCCGAAGTCGGTTACAGGGAAGAAGCGACCGACGAGAACATGAACAAGGTCACCTTCATCATCCGCGAGGGCGAGAAGGTCAAGGTCCGTGAAATTGTGATCAAGGGTAACGACCACGTGCCGGCCGAAGATATCAAGGAACACATGCTTTCCAAGCTCGACCAGTGGTGGGGCGGTGGCGAATTCAAGGAAGCCGTCTTTGAGGCGGATCGCGATACCGTACTGAACGCCATTCGTCATTTCGGTTACCTCGATGCGGAACTGACGGAATACTACGCTGAATATATGCCGGATTCGACCTGCCTGTTCTACCTGGGTAGGATGGTCCCGGTGGGTGGCGATCTGAAGGTGATGTACGACCAGCTGAACCTGGCTCTGGGCGATTCCGCGACGGCCCTGTACAAGATGGCGGGCAAGCCGACGATGGAAGTGACGCACTATTACCGCAAGGAACGCGTCGGTGCACACGGCTACGTGTCCCGTCCGCTACTGCAGGTCAAGTCTGAAGAAGACGCCCTGAAGGCATTGAACGACATTATCCGCTACGAGAAGTCCCGTAAGGAATGGCTGAAGATTGTCGACGGCCGCAAGTTCAACAACCCGAAGATTTATGAACTGAGGAACAAGAAGAAGCTTTCTCCGTACGAAGAAAAGCTCCTGGTCCGTTACATGATTGAAGACATGTTCCCGGTCCTCAACAAGTATGACGAAATCAAGACGTCCAGCGCCGTGCGCATCCACATCTCGATGATTGAAGGCCGCCGCTACTACATGGGCCAGCTGCACTTCTCGGGCAACGAGGTCTTGAGCGACGCCATTCTGGATTATGCGTTCCGCCTGGATAGCGGCGAGGTGTTCGACCAGTACGTGTACGACGCTTCGAAGAAGGCTTTGCTGGATGCGTACCGCGAAGACGGTTACCTGTTCGCGAACTTCGAAGAAGAACGTACCTTTACGAATGACTCCATCGTGAACTTGACTTACCGCATGCACGAAGGCTTGCCGGCCAGCATTCACAAGGTGCATATCCACGGCAATACCAAGACGAACGAAAAGGTCATCCGCCGCGAAGTGCGCCTGTACCCGGGCGATACGTACCGCCAGTCCTTGCTCGAACGTAGCTTCCGTGAAATCATGCAGCTCAACTTCTTCGACATGGTCACTCCGGATATCAAGGTGGTGGGCGAGCAGGAAGTCGACCTCGACTTTACCGTGCAAGAAAAGGAAGCGGGCACCGGCCAGTTCAGCCTGGGTGTCTCGTATAGCGAAAGCGACGGTCTCGTGGGTACGGCAAGCATTTCTATCCCGAACTGCTGTATGGGTAACGGTCAGGCCGCCTCCCTCAGCTTGGAATACGGTGAAGACAAGAGGAGTGCCGCCATTAGCTTCCAGGAACCGTGGCTGTTCGACAAGCCGATCACCTTGGGTACGAGCCTCAGCTATAGCTGGTGGAACATGTCCAAGTACGACGACCCCGACATCACGCGTTACGGTGGTAGCGTCTACGTGGGTAAGCGCCTCAAGTGGCCCGATGACTACTTCTACGGCCAGATCGGTTACAGCTGGCTCATGAACAAGCAGGGCCCGAACATCGACGACAGCTACGTGGTGTACACCGGTATCGAATCGGCCTTGAACTTCCGCCTCGTGCGTGACGACAAGAACCTGCCGCAGTTCCCGACGGAAGGTTCCCGCTACGTGCTTGACGTGCAGTGGGCCGACGAAACCCTGTTCAGTGACTTCGAATTCATCAAGACGGAACTCACCATCAAGTGGTGGTTCCCGCTGTTCCGCGACCGCTTGGCCATTGCGCTTACGAATGAATACGGCGTTATCTTCGGTGACCAGCTGCAGTACCGCACGCTCTACACGATGGGCGGTGTGCTCGGTTACGAAGGCATGATGCGCGGTTATAGTTCCGGTTCCATCGGTTACCGCCGTCTGGGCCGCAGCTACCAGTACATCGGTGCGGAACTCCAGTTGGGCGTCGTCCCGCAGGTGTTCTACCTGTTGCCGTTCTTCTTCGATGCGGGTAACGTCTTCGGTGACCGTTATGACCCGCGCACCAAGGTGCCCAAGCCGACTCGCAACCCGCTCAACGAATGGGATCCGACGAGCCTCAAGAAAGATATGGGCTTTGGCTTCCGCGTGATTGTGCCGATGCTCGGCATTATCGGCTTCGACTTCGCTTGGCCGATGGATGTGGGTGAAACCTACAGCGGCTTGCAGCGTACCGAAGTGGGCGACATGCAGTTTAACTTTGTCATAGGCCAGGGATTCTAAGGAGGCTTTATGCTTAAACGTTTATTCTTGGTAGTGGTGCTCGCTTTCGCCGCCCAGGTGGTTGCTGAAGACGGCCTCCGCATTGCGCATGTGGATTCCAAGCTGATCTTCGACGGCTACAAGGGAACCAAGAGGGCGCAGGAAGAATACGACCGCCAGGTGGCCAAGTGGGAACAGCAGGGCAACCTTTTGCAGAAGGAATTGTCCGCCATCAAGGAAAAGCTGGATAAGCAGGTCTTGATGCTCAGTGACGAAAAGAAGCGCGAGCTCGAAGCCGAATACAACAAGAAGGATACCGAGCTCAAGAACTTCATCGACCGCGTGTACGGCCGCAAGGGCGAACTTATCAGCGAAAACGAGAAGGTGAGTGCCCCGATTATCCAGCTCATTCGCAAGGCGATTAACGAAATTGCCCTGCAGGAAGGCTACGATATGGTTGTGGACCGCGCTACCGGTGCCGTCGTCTTCTGGAAAAAGGAAAACGACCTGACGAACAAGGTCTTGGAATACCTGAACAACCGCTAGGATTTTAAAATTTCAAAAAAGAGGCCCGTCAGTGAGACGGGTCTTTTTTGTATAAAGAGAAGAGGCCGTTTTAGACGCGGCCTGCGAACAGGTTGCTGAAGAGCAGGAATCCCGAAATAAAGATTAAGAATCCACCCGCGAGAGTTGCTGCGGTATAGATTTTAGAAGCGAATCGTGATTGAGCGGATCCTTTGTCGATGCCCTTGCGGAAGGCTACGGCAGCAATTCCAAATGCGACGTTCGTGATGGTCATGCCGACGCAGATGACTGCGGCTCCAAGCAGGGAAAGGGCGACCATCGAATTGAGCAGGCAAAAGAGGACAATGAGCGCGACGGCCGGGCACGGGACGATTCCCGTGATAGCGGCGACGCCGATGATTTCACGCCAGCGGGCTACGGGAGGGAGCGCCTCTTCGGTTTCGACGGAGCGTTTTTTCCAGATGTCCCGCAGCGCGATGACTATAAGCAAGATGCCTGTCAGCATGATGAGCGCATAGCTGGCCTTCTCTACGCCGATGCGGCCCGTTTCGAAGGCGGTGAATACGGTGGCCTTGAAGATGGCGTACAGGATAAGCAAAAGCAGGACGGCACTCAGGGTGTGGACGACGGTGATTCCCGCTCCGAGCGCGACTCCTTGCCGCCATCGCCCGCGCCTTGCGATAAAATACCCGACGACGATAGATTTGCCGTGTCCAGGGCCGAGGGCGTGGAGCATCCCGTAGATGAGGCAGATGGCGAGGAATTTCCAGATGGCACTCCATGTGCCGCTTTTCATCGCGGAAATGGCGGCCGTAATTTTTTCACGCAATACTTTTTGTGCTTCGGAAAGCGTGGACAAAAGGCTGAACGATTTTCTTTCAACGACCGGTTGGGGAGTAGCTTCGTTGCCCGGGGCTTCGACCGTCATTTCGGTTGCGGCGGTCGCCCCAGAAGCGCCCATGTCAAAACGTTTTTTCTTGACCGCGGCGTTCGCGGTAAATGCAAAAAGCAAAACCAACAAAATTACAAGAGACTTATTCAATGCAGTAACCTCGTGCCTAAAATAAATAAAAATGGCGCAAACAAAAAAAATCGCCATATACAATGGCGATTTTTTGAGGGATTTGCGCTAGCCTTACGAATTCGTAGCGGCCTTCACTTCTTCGATCTTCTTGAGGACCGAGCCGTCTTCCATCGCCTTAATGGCCTTGTCGAAGCCTTCCTTGATGCTGGCGGCCTTCTTGCTGATGTAAAGGGCGGCACCGGCGTTCAGGGCGCAGGCGTACTTGATGCCCGGGCGGCCCTTGCCGTTCAGCACGTCGAGAGCGAGGTTGAAGTTGTCGACGCCCGTACCGCCGGCGAGGTCTTCGGGATCCACGGAGGGGATGCCGAAGTCCTTGGGGTCGATGCGGTAAGTCTTGTACTCGCCATCTTCCAGGATTTCGGCGATGGTCGTCGGCACGCAGGGCGAAATTTCGTCGTAGCCGTCATCGGAGATGGCGACCATCACGCGCTTGGCACCGAGGGCCTTCAGGTACTTGGCTTCGGCCGGGTTCGTGAGGGGGCCGAGCAGGTTCATGATGGTCTTCACGCCGAGAACGCCGCGAACCGGGCCGGCAAAGCGCATGGCACTGTGGTAGACCGGAGCCATGAGGAACACGAAGTTCGTCTTGTTGATGACGCTTGCAGCCTTGTCCGGAGTCATGTCGAGCTTGAAACCTGCCGCGGTGTAGAAGTCGGCGGCGCCGGACTTGCTGGAAACCGCGCGGTTACCGTGCTTCGCAATCTTTGCACCACAGCTTGCTGCAATCAGGCCGGAGAGCGAGCTCACGTTGAAGCTGCCCTTGCCATCGCCACCGGTACCCACGATGTCGGTGAGTTCGTCGCCGCTGTAGGGGAACTTGCGCTTCTTGCTGCTGAGTACCTTCGCACAGCCGGCGATTTCATCGGCAACAGGGCCCTTGCTGGAAAGTGCGGTAAGGATGGCGGCCATCTGGCGTTCGTCCATGATGCCGTCGGTCAAGTCTTCCATGAACATTTCGGCGGTTTCGCGGCTCAAGTCCTTGCCTTCGGTAAGCGTATTCAGAATCCCGCGCACGTCAAGCGGTTCGCGACGGTAGTTGAGGAAAGCCTTGAAGAATTCGTCGGCGCGGCCGCTGGCGATAGATTCCGGGTGAAACTGCACGCCTTCAATGGGGAGCGTCTTGTGGCGAATGCCCATGATGTCGCCGTCGGTAGCGCGGGCGGTCACTTCGAAGTCGGCAGGAAGTGTCGATTCATCGATGACGAGGCTGTGGTAACGCGTGAAGATGTTCTTCTTGCCGATGGTGCGGAAGAGTCCCTTGCCGTCCAGGTCGATTTCTTCGGCGATGCCGTGC
>CACXKY010000099.1 GCA_902768325.1 Fibrobacter succinogenes | reverse complement strand
CCAAGAATTGGAAGGACTATATAGCGATTCGTACGATGGCGAATCCATGCCGGTAGAGGTTGTATGCAGTGGACGCCAAATATCCGTAGTGACTTCGGGTGAGTCCGATGAAAATCCAATTTCGGAAATTGCTGCGGAAATGAGCGATTTCTGTAATGAGATTAAAATGACAGGGAAGTTCCCCGATTAATTAGAAAGGCTTTTTAGTCTTTCTTTTGTCGAGGCATCATCCTATCGGAATTTTGGTTTAGCTGGTTTCGGACCTTGAGAGCCCCTTCAAGGGTGGTGTCGGCCTTGCTCAATGTTTCCATATTAGAAAGCCTTTCCTTGAAGGTGGAGTCGCTAAGGTTTCTTTGGTGACCGCGGTAGTTAATCTGGAAAAACTTCCGTTGCCGCTTGCCGAAGATGTCGTTATAGGAGACGCTAAACAGGTAGGCGCAGGAAGCGCTTCTGAAAGTGCTCTTGTCAGAATTGTCAGGTAACTGTATGAGTTTCATGTTTAGTGTCTTGAGAAACTCCATCATCCCCGGTTCGTAGCATTTGATTCTATCGGATTCGTCCATCATGCAATTGGACCTGCGCATGTCGGATTTGTATTTGAAGGACGCAAATTTCATTGACTCTAAGGATTTTTCGCTTATAACACCTTCCATAAACGAAACTAGGGGATAGACATCCACTAAATTGATTCCGCGGTGCTCTTTCTTGATTTCAACGAACAGGGTGTCGTTATCAATGTGGCTGGTGATGATGGGCTGGGCGCTAAGTTCCGTGTTTTTTGCAGAACGTTCTGAAATATCATTGGCATTTTTTGAGGCCTGGTACGAGACGTATGACGTGATGGAACCTGCGACTGTTGCTACCAAACCTAATATGGCAGAGAAAACAGAAAAGAACTCTTTTATAGTCCATTTTTCTTTTTTTGGGGTGGAGGCCTTTTCAATGAGTTTGTCTTTTTTCAGAGGGCTTTCCATAGTCTGTTTCTCCTTTCTTTTCAAAACTAATTAAAAAAGAATGAAGGAAATGTAAAATTTAATACAAATTATTGAATTTGGTTGAAAAAAGAAAAGCCCGGCGGTGCCGGACTTTTCTTTTGAATGTTGTTTGTCAAGAAAACTGTCTTATAGCGTCATATTTCGCTTGAGAAACGAGCAGGGCAAGGCGTGAGCCCCTGTAGCGTACATTCGTACGTGAAGGGGCGAACAACGCAGCAATGCGAAGTTTATTAAGCGAAAGGAGGGATAACCTGCCAGAGCACGGCTTTGTGTGCGTGCAGGCGGTTTTCCGCTTCTTCGAAGCTCATGTTCACGTCGAGGTTGTCCATCACGGAGTCCGTGATTTCTTCGCCGCGGTGAGCGGGGAGGCAGTGGCTCACCTTGCAGTGGGCCGGAGCGAGCTTCAAAAGTTCGTCGTTGATCTGGAACGGCAAGAAGTGAGACTGCTTGGTAGCCTTTTCGCCTTCCTGACCCATGGAAACCCACACGTCGCTATAGAGAATGTCGGCATCCTTGACGGCATCCTTCGGGTCGTTGAACACGCGGTACTGGCAGCCGCGCTTGTCCATGAGCGCCTTGGCTTCTTCCACCACCTTGGCGGGCTGTTCAAAGCCCTTGGGGCAGGCAAGCGTGAAGTTCATGCCGACCTTCGCGGCAAGGGCGAGGAAGGAGTTGGCGACGTTGTTGCCGTCACCGATAAAGGCGACCGTCTTGGGCTTGTTGCCGTTCTTGAAACCGCCGAGGTTTTCGCAAATCATCTGGGCGAAGGCGATAGCCTGGCACGGATGGTAGTCATCGGTCAGGGCGTTCACGACCGGGATGGAACCGTATTCGGCAAGCTGTTCGACCAGGTCCTGCTTGAAGCAGCGGACCACGATGGCGTTCACCCAGCGGCTAAGGCAGCGGGCAACGTCCTTGACGCTTTCGCGCTTGCCGAGCCCGATGGAATCGGGAGAAAGGAGCACGGCGTGGCCGCCCAATTGGTTCATGCCCACCTGGAACGTAGTGATGGTACGCAACGAAGGCTTTTCGAAGAACATGCCGATGTTCTGGCCGTGCAGACGGTCAGAAACCTTGCCGGCGTGGACCTCTTTCTTGAGGCGCGAGGCAATCTCGACGGTTTCCAGGATTTTTTCTTCGCTCCAGTCCATGAGGCGGAGGAAATGTTTGTTGCGATCGATCATCTTCAGTCCTTTGGGCAAGCCCTAAAAAACAAAAAAAGTAAAAAACGGAGCTTTTACACTCCGTCTTTAACAGGAAATCACAATAGAATGCTAACGGATATTAGCGAAGTTTCTTTTTGTGACGGTCACGACGGCGGCGCTTCTTACGCTTGTGAGTCGCAATCTTCCTGCGCTTTCTTTTCTTTCCGCAAGGCATGTTGTTTCTCCGTTAAGGGTTAAACTTAAAAATGTGCCCCCAAATAGAGCAATTTTTGTGGCTTTTGTCAAGGGGTTCGAGCGGATTTTGGGGTGACTTGGGGGCGAGGATGGGGCTTTTTTTTACGTTTTTGCGATTTATTCGCGAACGAGGTCCATTGCCGTGCGGATGAGGGCGGCGGCGCCTCCGTGTTGGGCGGCTCTCGGGGCGTTGTTGCTGAGCATCTGGCGGAACTTGCGGGCGCCGGGGAGCCCGGTAAAGAGACCGTAGAGGTGGCGGACGAGGATTGTCGCGGGGCAGCCTTCGGCAGTCTGCTTTTCTACGTAGGGGAGGTAGGCCTCGAGCAGGGCTTTCCTGGTGGCGGGGCGCGCCTTGCCTGCAATAATATCGGCGGGGTCAGCGCTTTCGGGGCGCACGTCCTTGAAAATCCGCTCGTCGGCGTCGCGCAGGAACCACGGGTTCTCGTACGCTTCGCGCCCAACCATCACGCCGTCCAGGTCCTGCAGTTGCTCTTCCACCTGGTCGAGCGTCTTGATGCCGCCGTTGATGCTGATGTTCAGGTCCGGCATCTCCGCTTTCAGACGGTGCACAAAATCGTAGTGCAACGGCGGGACCTCGCGGTTCTCTTTGGGGCTGAGCCCTTGGAGCCAGGCCTTGCGGGCGTGGATGATGAAGACACGGCAACCCGCCTCGCGAATAGTTTGTACAAAATCGGTAAAGAATTCCCAGCTATCGAACTCGTCGACCCCGATGCGGCACTTGATGGACACGGGAATGCTCACGGCATCTTGCATGGCCTTGAAGCAGTCGGCCACGAGGTCTTTGCTCTTCATAAGGCATGCGCCGAAGTTCCCGTTCTGCACGCGGTCCGAAGGGCATCCGCAGTTCAGGTTCACTTCCTGGAAACCGGCGGTTTCTACAAGCTTTGATGCTTGCGCGAGGTCGGCCGGATTGCTGCCGCCGAGTTGAAGGACTGCAGGGTATTCAAACGGCTCGTGCCCGAGAAACTGCTCCGGTTTTGTGTGGAGTACCGCGTTGGCGACGACCATCTCGCTGTAGAGTAGAATGCGCTTGGAAATCAGCCGCAAAAAATAGCGCTCGTGACGGTCGGTGCAGTCGAGCATCGGCGCAATGGAAAGCCTGCGGTTGAAATCCAGATTCATGCAGGCAAATTTAGAAAAAGTTAGATGGTGTTTATTACTATCTTTTCCCCCGGCTGTATAGATGTTTGGTATCTCTAAATTTCCAACCCCCAAATCCGGAGATGCCTATTATGAAGCATAAACTCATGTACCCAGCCATAATTATTGGACTTGCGGCCACGGTCGGCATGACAAAAGAAGTCCTGTTAAGTGATTTCAATACGGTTAAGCCGTCGGAAAACGGGGTAGGTTATTACTTCCATACCTGGGATAAAGTGGCGGGTACGATTGCTAACAAAAACGAAAGCATCTTTTTGCAGACTGTCACTGCGGACAGCGTTATCAAAGTGGACCATGTCATCAAGGTCAACAGCGAGGATTCGACAGGCAGCGTTGTCGAGGTAGACAGTATCGTTAAAGTGGACAGCGTAATCACCGTGACGAGGTTCGTTTCCATAGACACTTCGAACGCCGTGGAAGGAACCAATTATGGCATTGGTTTCTTTGGCCGCACAAACAATATTGGCATTACCGTGCTTTACCCCGTAGGTGTCGTAGGTGCGTGTACGGAGTATACCTATGAATATAAGGGTGCCGCCCACCAGTTCGTTCTAACCTCCGACGGAGATGACGATGACCATATGCACTACAGCGACATAAATAGGCCGATACCGGCAAGCGATACGCTTACCGTTGCCCATGTGAAGCCGAGCGACCTGAAGGACCGTTATGGCTGGGGATCCAATCACCTGGATGCAAGCACTGTCATTCGTGTTCGCTGGAATATCGAGGACGAGTATACGGGCGAATACCTCTACATCGACAACTTGAAGTGCATCAGGCCGGATGGACACCTTATTGCATTCTACAGTGGCAGCCGCCTCGTAAAGACGACGATACTCCCCGAAGGTGAAATGGTCACCTATCCCGGAGCAACTCCTGTGAAGGCGCCTAGCGATAGCTTCGCTTACTACTTCAAGGGTTGGGACAGGCCTTTTGCCGCGGCGACGGCGGATACCTCGTACCACGCGGTGTTCGATAGCTCGCTCATTTACAAGATGGAGGAAGGCGAAACGGTTCTTGTCGAAGATTTCGAAAATTGCGCGGATGGTGAAGAATGCGTGAACGAATGGAACGGCAAGTTCTCGCTGGATGGCGCCGTGGGCAATGGCGGCAAGTTCGAAGTTTCGTATGGCCCCTCTGCAGACGATTCGTCCAATGCGGCAAAGTTGACGTATCTGCTGAAACAGGATTCTACTGAAACCCCGTATGCACGTGCTGTGATGAGCGTGTACGACGTGAGCGCCCGTGACCTTTCGACATGCGAGGTCATCAAGTATGATTACAGGGGGGCCGCGCACAGCTTCAGGGTTCGCTCGAGCTACGATGTGGGCGGCAACTATCACATGACGAGTGTGGCGGAGAGTGAAGTCTGGAAGACCGAAGTGATTCCCGTTGCAACGCAGTTGAAGCAGCAGAACGGCTGGGGCAAGGCGGTGAGCCTCGCAACCGCGATGAAGCGTGTCGAGGCTTTTGACTGGGATGTCCAGGGTGAAATCGGGAACGAAGGCTCCCTCGAGATCGACAACGTCAGTTGCGTCAACCTTCCGGTTTACACCATCACCTTTGTTGACGGCGAAAACGTGATTGAAGAATTGATTGTTTCCGAAGGTGATGTGCCGAAGTGCCATCTCTGTAATAGCTATGCGAAAAAATTAGAGCCCACGGTATCGCACCGCTATACCTTTGCGGGTATGTTTACTCCGGAGATTGTCGCTGCGACCGAGGATGCCACTTACCAGGTGGTGCTGGACAGCACGCTCCGCACGTACACGGTGACCTTCCTTGACGGAATCGACACCCTGGCTTCGGCCGAATGGGCATACGGTTCTGTTCCTGCATACGATGGGACTCCGGTCAAGCCCGCTACGGACCAGTATTCCTACACGTTCGATGCTTGGGACAGGGAATTTGTCGAGGTGACGGAAGCTACCGCCTACACGGCTCTGTTCGACAGCACGTTGAACAAGTACTTTGTGAAGTTTGTTGTTGCGGGCAAGGCTGACTCTGCCGAGTACGCCTACGGCACGAAGGCCAGCAGCCTCAAGGTCCCCGAAACCAAGAAAGCCTCCACAGCCCAGTACACCTACACGTTCAAGGCATGGGACAAGGAAATTGCCGACGTGACGGGTGCCGCGACTTATACGGCCTTGTTTGACAGTACGGTGAACAAGTACCTCGTGAAGTTCGTCATCGAAGGCAAAGTTGATTCTGCCCAGTACGCCTACGGCACGAAGGCTGATAGCCTCAAGAAGCCCGAAACGAAGAAGGCCGCTACCGACAAGTACACCTACACGTTCAAGGCCTGGGACAAGAAGTTGGCCGACGTGACGGGCGCAGCGACTTACACGGCTGTATTCGACAGCACGGTGAACAAGTACCTCGTCAAGTTTGTGGCCAATGGCAAGACTCTGGATTCTGCCTACTATGACTATGGCACCAAGGCCGACAGGATCAAGGTTCCGGAAGCTACAAAGAAGAATACCAAGGATTCTTCGTACACCTTCGATGGCTGGGACGCCAAGATTGTTGACGTGACGAAGAACGTGACCTATACGGCCAAGTTCAAGGCGAAGAAAATCGAGCCGAAGTCGGAGGCGATTGTTGCCTCGGCACAGAACGGTTTCAAGTTCGGCTTTGCGGATAATGAACTTACTGTCGTGCAGCCGAGCCTTTCGATGGTTCGTGTGCAGGTGTTCGATATGATTGGCCATTTGGTGAAATCCTTTGACGATCAGGTCGTGGGCGCCAAGAGCTATAGCCTCGCGTCACTGCCGCAGGGAACTTACATGGTTCGCATTGCAAGCAAGTCCCAGATGCGCACTATAAATGTCTTTGTGAAGTAATCAGGTTATTGACTTTTTAGCGGTGGCTGTCGCGATTGCGGCGGTCACTTTTTTTATTTTGCGAATCTCGGTGGCGGCATTTTTCTATAATGCATGTTATGAGTTTGATTAATTCCATAGTCGTTGCTGGCGGGACGCACGGGAACGAGCGGACGGGTGTTCGCTTGGTTGAGAAGTGGATGGCGTGCCCCGAATGCTACAGCACGTGCTGCCCCAGTGCAGAGGTTTCGCTGGTGCTTTCGAACCCGGAGGCCATGCGGCTCAACCGGCGTTACCGCGACTTTGATTTGAACCGTTCCTTTTCGCAGGTTTGTCTTGATGCGTCCCTTGAACCGCAACAATATGAGTTTAGGCGAGCGCGCGAGTTGAACCGCATTTACGGCCCGAAGGGTGCCGCCACCAAGACCGATCTGCTGCTCGATGTGCACAATACGGGCTCGAACATGGGGCTTTGCCTGATTCTTTCGGCACGTGACCCGTTCACGATGAAGGCTTCCGCTGTGTTGACGCAGGAATTCGATGACGCCTGGATTTACTACCAGCCGGAAGAACGTAGTGCGTCGCCTTACTTTGGTACGGTCGCGAAGGCAGACGTGTGTATTGAAATTGGCCCGCAGCAGCATGGTACGCTGGATGCCCGCCTGTTCGAAAAGGCTGAAAAGCTGGTGAAGCGTTACCTGGAACTTGCGGACGAATGGAACCGCGGGGAACTGCAGAATCGCGCTCCCGTCCAGGTGGAAGTCTACACGCAGTTGCGCGACCTCGGTTACCCGAAGGCGTGGGCGGGAGCCCCCATCGAGGCGATGATCCATCCGGATTTGCTCGGGGCTGACTATCGCGAACTCAAAAAAGGCGACAAGGTGTTCCGCACCTTCGACGGGAAGGACATCTTGTACGAAGGCGAGGCGGACGGACGCGAGAGCGTTTGGCCCATCTTTATAAACGAACCCGCGTACTACGAGAAGGACATCGCGATGAGCCTGACCGTAAAGAGCGTGGAAATGTGGTAATGTATGCAAGACTTTGACATGAGCGGCGTGCCGGGCGAGGAACTCTCCTCCATCCCGGGAGAAGAACGCCTGAAGAACTTTATGGAACTGATCCAGGCCCAGAAGGGCGAAGAATGGCAGTCCCGCCTTTCGGATATTCTCGATTCTTTCGAGGACTTCTTGACGATTCGTCCCGAACCGCCGCAGTCTTGGCAAGACACCTACGCGGCCAGCGGAAAGCAGTTCGACTACTACCAGATTGTGCTCCCGAAGGATTTCGAGGACCCGTACGAGGATGATCTCGGAAACATCCGCCGCCTCCGCAGCGAGTTCGAGCGTACCCCGAGCACCATGGCCTTGGAACACGAACTCATCAGCCGCAATTACTTTATTTACGAGAACGGCCATGCCGAGGCGATTCCTGCCCCGCGCCCGCTCCTGATGCTCGAAAGCCAGGACCGCGACGACGACCAGGAAGTTGAGGAAGGCGATATCACGTGGGATTGCTGTATCTCGATTTTTGCAGACGGCAGCTACATCTCGTACAACCTGGACCACGACGAAGAGGAAGTCTTGGGCGAAGATTTCAAGGCCGTATTCGAGAAGCACATCAAGACGCTTTCCAAGCTGCAGCTGGTAATCCCCATCGAAGGGCGCGATTACGGCATCTTGAGCAGCGAAGCCTAGCGTATTTCGCCTGCCGATGGAAACTCTCGAACTCGAAATTTACGGGCGGTACCGCACGCTTGTCGAAAAGTCGGGCGCGTTTTCGGGACGTACATGCCCCGACGGGGAACCTGCCTGGGTGCATCTCGGCGACATTATCGACCGCTACGATGCCTTCTGCTTTGACGGTTACGGTACGCTCTATAACCGCGGTGATTTCGTTTATCCCGGTGCGAAGGAGTGGTTCTCTGAACTGCGTCGCATGGGAAAGCAAATCCGTCTGGTCACGAATGCGGCCTCAAACTTGGACAAGGCCCTCGCGGACGAGGCGGATGCCCGCGGGTTTGATTTTACTGTCGAGGAAACAATTTCTTCCGGGAGCCTGCT
>CACXKY010000098.1 GCA_902768325.1 Fibrobacter succinogenes | reverse complement strand
ACGTCGCGGATGGTCTGCTGGTTCGTGAGCAGCATAACCATGCGATCGATGCCGAAGCCCACGCCACCGGTAGGCGGAAGGCCACTTTCGATCGCGTGCATGAAGTTTTCGTCCATCGGGTGCGTTTCGCCTTCGCCACCGCGGCCGCGGCGCACCTGGTCTTCCAGGAGCTCACGCTGACGGATGGGGTCGTTAAGTTCGGTATAGGCGTTGCCCAGCTCCCATCCGTTAGCGTAGGGCTCGAACTGTTCGATGAGCCCTTCGATGGTACGGTGCTTCTTGCAGAGCGGGGTGCTCTCGGTCGGCATGTCCTTGATGAACGTCGGCTGGATGAGCTTGTCTTCCACGGTGAGCTCGAACAGTTCGAGGATACCGCGGCCGCGGCTGAATTCGCCATCGAGGTGGCCGCCGAGTTCTTCCATCTTGTTCTTGATGTCGTCGTCGCTCATCTCGTTCACCTTGAGGCCGCCGAACTTCTCGATAGCCTCGATCATGCTGTAACGGGGCCACGGGGCCTTGAAGTCGATTTCCTTGCCCTGGTAGTTGATCTTGGTGGAGCCGTTCGCCGCAATACAGGCGCGTTCGTAGATGTTCTCGAAGTGGACCATCATGTCGTTGTAGTCGGCGTAGGCTTCGTAGAACTCGAGGCCGGTGAATTCCGGGCTGTGCGTGCGGTCCATGCCTTCGTTACGGAAGTTCTTGGAGAACTCGAACACCTTTTCCATGCCGCCCACGATGCAGCGCTTGAGGTAGAGTTCCGGTGCCACGCGCAGGTAGAGCGTCATGTCGCAGGCGTTGTGGTGCGTGGTGAACGGACGGGCGTTTGCGCCACCATAAATCGGCTGGAGCGTCGGGGTCTCGACCTCGATAAAGCCCTTCTCGATCAGGTATTCACGGATAGCCTGCAGAATCTTGAAGCGCTTGATGAACACGTCCTTCACGTCGTCGTTCAGGGCCATGTCGATGTAGCGCTGGCGGTAACGGGTATCCACGTCGGCAAATTCGTTGAACACGACCTTGTTGCCGTTCTCGTCCACCTTTTCCTTCGCGACCGGGAGCGGGCGCACGGCCTTCGAAAGCATCGTCACCTTCTTCACATGCACGGAGTATTCGCCCGTCTGCGTCTCGAACATGAAGCCGTTCACGCCAATAAAGTCACCGAGGTCGGTCATCTTGACGATTTCGTAGTTCTCCTCGCCCACCTCGTCGCGGGCGACAACCACTTGGAGGCGGCCATAGCGGTCCTTCAGGTGCATAAAGCACATCTTTCCCTTGCGGTTGAAACGGACCACGCGGCCGGCAAAGGCGACTTCCTCGCCCGACGCCATCGCATCCTTGTTTTCTTTCAGGGTCTTGGAATCGTGCGTGCGGTTGAACTTGTGCGGATAAGCCTCCACACCCATTTCCTTGAACTTCGCAAGCTTCGCGAGGCGAGCCTGCACCTGGTCATTCATATCTTGCATTGCCATTTTTATTTATTCCTGCGATAATACCGCTTTAAATTTGAACGGTACAAAAATAGAAAATTCAACACTATTGGCTGTTAAAACGATTCATCCAACCAGCGCTGTAATATGATAGCAGCGGCCAATTGGTCAATCACGGCCTTGTTCTTCTTTTTCTTCTTGACGCTAAAATGCGATGTCTTCTCTTGCGCCTGGACGCTGGAATAGGCCTCATCCTGCGTATGGATAGGCATCCCGGGGAAATGTTCGGCCAGTTCGCGCACGAAGGCCTCCACCACCACGTTCTTCCCGTCGGTACGGCCATCGGGGCGGTAGGGCATCCCCACCACGAACTCGTCCACCTTGTTGATTTTCACCAGTTCTTCCAACCGCGTGAAAAGGTCCGTCGTCTTGCGGTCAATCGTTTCACGCGCAAAAGCCATACGGAATTCGGAATCCGCGAAGGCCACGCCTACACGGTGTTCCCCAAAATCAAGAGCGAGGTAGTTCATACCTCGCAATATAGACATTTTCCAGAAGTCTTGCTTACTTGAATACGGCCGTTACGCTCGTCACCTCGCCCGGATTGACCTTACGCGTCGTTTCCGTGTTGCCGTCGCTCCATCCCGAGAAGACGCTACCCGACTTGGGTTCAGCAGTCAGCGTCACCGGGACATCCCTGAAGAAGCTGACCGTCAGGCTAGACTGGTCGAGCGGAAGCCCGTTCACCTTGATGGTTCCGTTCCCCTGAGTGCCAAGCTGCATTTGCACATTATCGCCCAGTTTAAAGTAATCCTTCATCTGGCTCATGATAGTCGACTGGCGCGTCTGCGCATAGCTCTTGATCTTTTCGAGGTTGTTGTTCATCGAAGAAACATCGTAACCCCAGAACGCGGCATCGCGGCTCATTTCGGACTCGACCTGAGACTGCAAATCGTTGATGCGCTTCAGGAGCCTTTCCGCAGAGAAGTTCGTGTTGAGGAGCACGCAGAAGCGGTTGATGAACGCATTCTTGAAATTCTCATTGCCCAAAAGGCGAATCATGAGAATCGTATGCACGGAGATGGAGCCCGCTGCCGGAGCCGGGTTCACGGCCTGGCCGCCGCCCATGTTGCCGCCCCACTGGCCCATATCGCCACCGAAGTCGCCCATATTGAAGCCGCCGTTATTGGTGCCGTTCGCGTTGGTCACGTAGCTGAACACGTTGCCGGTCTGCGTATTGTAGCTCACGCCGAAGCCGAAGTCGGTATCGTACAGGAACCACCTCCACTTGGACTTCTGGCTTGCGACACGCCACTTCTTCATGTTGTTATGCGGCCAGTCGCTGTTGTTCAGGAACATTTCAGCCTGCATGTAATTGATAAAGTTGTCAATATCGACCTGGTCGGCGACCTTCTGGTAGTTTGCATCGCTAGTGAGCTCGTTGCCCTGGAGCCAGTCCAGGAGCGCCTTGTAGTCTTCCGCCGAACCGGCAGAAGGTTCATCGGCCCCGCTCGACGTCGTGGCCAGAAGGTCGATATCGTCCGGATCGTAACCGTACTTGGTTTCGTAATAGTATTCGTTATTACGTTCACGCAGGTCATGGATGCCGTAATACTTGCCATTATAATATACGACAACGTAACGGCCGCGCTGGTAATCCACGTCAAGCCCTTCTGTCATCGAGGTTCCTAGACGGTCGCGCACGTAGTCGTCACCGCTGTTGTTACCGAAGTTCCTGAGCGAGAAAGCCTTGAACTTCTTGAGTTCCGGGTAATCCGGGAACAGGGCGTACTTGAGCCGCTTTTCGCCGTATTCTTCACGCATCGTCACGGAGAAGGACTTCTTCTGCTTAGCACGGCTGTACTGGCCCGAAATCTGGTAATCGCCCATAATGCCGAACGCCGGCTTCTGGAACGCACCCTTTTCAAACAGTTCCACATATACCGGGAGCACGCGGTTGCTCCAGAAGTTCGCGCCCTTCTTCGGGTCCATCATCGCAGCGTTATTGCCCGTCATATAGAGGCCGCTGTCCTGGCTGAACATCGAAAGCGGATCCGTCGTCACAAAGATCGCCGGCAGAGAAGGAGCCTGATCGAAGACATAGGTACGGATAATCTCGTTGCTCGGGTACATGCCCTCGCCGTAGGTACGGCAGCGGAGAACCGTCGTCGCCGAAATGCTGAGCGTCTGCGTCATCAGGGCGCTGTTCGGAGTCGCTTCCGCACCGCCCGTTTCGCAACGCGTGCCCGCGGGGAACGTCACGCTCACCGCACTGCTGTAGAAGCCCGACTGCGGGATAGATGTTTCCGCGGACTGGGCCTGGCTTGCAAAGACATCGCCCAGGGTATTGCCGTACGGAGTCGGGGACGCAATGCCCCATGCGCCGGATTCGTTCTTGGACCAAGTCGTACCGTTGGGCACGTCGTCGTAAGAAACCGAGTCGAGGATGGCGTTCTCGCTATTCGTCAAGTAAAGGATACCGCTATTTTCGGCCTTGAACGTGGTATGCGGTTCATGGCCGCGGTTACGGGCAATGTAAGACGTCACCTTGATGGTCGTCGTTTCGCTGCCTTCGGTTTCCAACGTGAAGGTGGAACCCGTTACGTTGTTCAACTTGGACTTGTTTTCCTTGATGGTCACATAATAAACGCGTTCTTCGCCCGAACCGCGGAGGTTCTTGCTCCAGTCGCCACCGGTACCGTTCAAGCTCATGCGAATCTTGTGGCCCTTGTCGATGACGCCCTTGAGCACGAACTGGTTCGCCTTGCTCAGGTTCGTATTGCCCGTCGTATTGACCATGAACGAAGAAGTCGCACCGCTACCACCGCCCATCATCATCATGCCACCGGCACTCACCTTCATGACGCTACCGAAAGAAACACCGCCGTTTTCGCTGAAGCAGATAGAGGAGTGGCCGGGAAGGTTGTCCACATTGGGGCCGGTACTGCCGCCGGTACCGCCACCGGGCATGCCGCCACCCCAGTCACCCACGCCGCCGTAGTTTCCGCCACCGGAATTCGTTTGGGCACTGCAGTTGGAACTCACCATGTTCACCGAATCAGAAGGCTGGACGTAGTCAGAGAAATTCTTGCCCGAAAGGAACACCACCATGTGCGCCTTCGCCGGAATCGTCGCATTGCCAAAAATCCAGCGCCTCGGCATGTGGGCGTCATTCGTGAGGCCAACGCCTTTCAGGTCCACCGGGGCATCGCTCGTATTGTACAGTTCGACCCACGCCGGGTCGTTGCCGTCGTTATCCTTGAGGGACGCATTGGACGGAGAAACTTCAGAAAAGATGACCGGGAACCCTTCCACACGCTTGAGCGGTTCATCGACGATGACCTGGTTGGAATCTTCGCCCGGGAGCGGGCCATCGTGGCCGCCCTTGTCCTTGTCGCCCTCGTAGCTGTCGTTCACGCTGGAACTGGACGTCGCGAGCGCGCCCGAACTGCCGATGACAATCGAAGAACTCGAATAAAGGAGGACGTCGCCCTCGTTCAATTCCCCGGAATGGACGGTAACGGTATCCCCGTCACGCACGACCAAGACCGAATCCGGCAACTGGTCGATACCCGGAATACCGGAATTACTAACAACTTCAGATTCAGGAGCATTGTTTCCAGAATCATCCGAGCAGGCACCCACAAAGCCTGCCACCAAAACCAAACCAAAACCCGCGATGTTAACATTTCTTAGCTTCATGTCCAAAAAATACATTAATAAATCCGCCTAAGACGAAAATATTTTTATACAAAACACATATTATTGAAAGAATTTTACAAAAATTGATGAGATTTCAGAAAAAGTTTTTACACACTTGGTAAATTCTTGGCCACACGACCCCACCTCGTTGTCCACCCCATTTTGCCTTTCAAAGAGGTCTTCCAATCCAATAAGGCGCTTTTTACCGCCCGTTTTCCGAGTTATAGGCCATTTCAGGGCTTTTTTTGTTCGTCTTATCGCTTTTCCCTGCCTAAAACACCCCGTTTAATGTCCTAATTTTCTAAATTTACCGCCACTATGAGCATATCCAAGAACGATTTATGGGTCGGCGTGGACGTTGGTTCCACCACCGTCAAGATTGCTGTTGTCGATCCAGAGACCTCCAAGCTTTTGCATTATACGTACCAACGCCACAACGCCATGCAGGCGAAAAAGGTCCATGAGGTACTGAGGGAAGCCCACGGGCTGTTCCCGAACAAGAATTTCAGGGTCGCCTTCTGCGGAAGCGGCGGCCAGCCCTTTGCCGAAGCTACCCATGCCTTCTTCGTGCAAGAAGTCGTCGCGAACGCCCTCGCCGTACGCGCCACCTACCCCGAATCCAGGGTCGCCATCGAACTCGGTGGCCAGGACGCGAAGGTCGTATTCTTCGAAAAAGACAAGACTACCGGCAAGCTCATCGCTTCCGATATGCGCATGAACGGAGTCTGCGCCGGCGGAACGGGCGCCTTTATCGACCAGGTGGCCGAACTCCTCCGCATCAAGACAGAGGCCTTCGAAGGTTTTGCCAAGCGCGGCCAGAAGGTCTACGAAATTTCGGGCCGTTGCGGCGTGTTCGCCAAGACCGACATCCAGCCGATGCTCAACAACGGCGTCGCCAAGGAAGACATCGCCCTTTCGAGCTTCCACGCCATCGCCAAACAGACCATCGGCGGCCTCGCCCAGGGTATGGAAATCAAGCCGCCAGTCATTTTCGAGGGCGGTCCCCTGACGTTTAACCCGACCCTCGTCCGAGCCTTCAAGGAACGCCTGGGCATCTCCGACGAACAGGCCATCGTGCCGGAACATTCCGAAGTGCTCGTCGCCATGGGTGCAGCACTCTCGCTGGGCTCCATGTTCGCCGACCAGGAATGCATGTACCGCATGGAAGGCTCCCTCGACGCCCTCGTGCACTTCAACGAGACCCGCCAGGCCGAAAACAAGGCCAAGGCTGCCGCCGACCTGTTCTTCAAGAACGATGCCGAATACCAGATGTTCCTCGAAGAACACAAGATGGCCGACAACCACTACCCGCAGCCCGCCTCCGGCACGGAACTCAACGTGTACCTCGGTATCGACGCGGGCTCCACCACCACGAAGTTCGTGCTCCTGGACGAGCAGGACAACGTGATTGACGGGTTCTACGCGAGCAACGACGGTGAACCGCTCGCCGTCTTGAAGCGCGCCATGAACGAACTCGCCGACCGCTACGAAGAATACGGCGTGAAGCTCAACATCTTGGGCGTGGGCACCACCGGTTACGGCGAACAACTGTTCGCGAAGGCCGTGCACGCCGACTACCATACCGTGGAAACGGTCGCACACGCGAACGCCGCCCAAAAGATCTGCCCCGACGTCTCGTTCATCCTGGACATCGGCGGCCAGGACATGAAGGCCATCTCCGTCCAGGACGGCGTGGTCACCGGCATTATCTTGAACGAGGCCTGCTCCTCGGGTTGCGGTTCGTTCATCGAAACGTACGCCCGCAGCCTCGGCATCCCGATGGAAAAGATCGCCGAGCTCGCCTTCAACGCGAAGAGCCCCTCGCAGCTCGGTTCCCGCTGCACCGTGTTCATGAACAGCTCCATCATCACGGAACAGCGCGACGGCAAGCAGCCCGAAGACATCATCGCGGGTATCTGCCGTTCCATCATCAATAACGTCTTTACGAAGGTCATCCGTATCCGTAACCTGAGCACCCTCGGCAAGAAGGTCGTGGTCCAGGGCGGTACGTTCAAGAACAACGCGGTCCTCCGCGCCTTCGAGCAGTACACCGGCTTAAAGCCCATCCGCCCCGAACGTCCGGGCGAAATGGGCGCTATCGGTATCGCGCTCCTCACCCGTAAGTTCATGGAAGAGAAGCGCAAGGAAAATCCGAACCTCCAGTCGAGCTTCATCGGTCTCGAAGCCATGAAGACCTTCAGCTGGCACAACCAGCCGGGCCAGCTCTGCCAGTACTGCACCAACCACTGCTCCCGCACCATCGTCACGTTCAGTGACGGCCAGAGCTTCGTCACCGGCAACCGTTGCGAACGCGGCGAAGTCACCGCCGACCCGAACGACCCGAAGACGAAGGCGCTCATCGCCGAAATCAACAAGAAGATGCTCTCCGTGCCCGACATGATCAAGCGCACGAACCAGCTGTTGGTGAAGGACTACGCCCCGGCCAAGCTCGCCCCCAACAACGGGAAGACCATCGGTATCCCGCGCGTGCTCGAATTCTGGGCATCCCTCCCCTACTGGAAGGCTTTCTTCACGAGCCTCGGCTACACCGTCGTCGTGAGCCGCCAGAGCGACTACAAGATGTTCGAAGCCGGCCTCCACAGCGTTCCCAGCGACACCGTCTGCTTCCCCGCAAAGCTCGTGCACGGCCACGTGCTCAGCCTTATCGAAAAGAAGGTCGACCGCATCTTCTTCCCGATGATGGTCGCCGTCCCGAGTGACCACACCAAGTTCACGGCCACCTCTGTGTGCCCCGTGGTGCAGGCCTACCCGAACGTCTGCAAGAATACCGACGAGCCCGAGAAGAACTACGGCGTTCCGATGGACCAGCCCATTTTCCACTGGTTCAACGCGAAACTCCGCAGGAGCCAGACCATCGACTGGTTCCACAACAACTGGAAAATCGACAAGAAGATTTTGAACAAGGCCGTCGACGAAGGCGAGAAGGCGCTCAAGAGCTACCGCACCACGCTCCTCGAAGAAGGCCAGAAGGTTTTGGACGATGTCCGCGCGAAGAACTCCTTCGCCGTGGTGATCGCGGGCCGCCCCTATCATGCGGACATGCTCATCAACCACAACATCGCAAGCCACTTTACCGCGATGGGCATCCCGGTACTCACCACCGAATCGCTCCCGGGAGTCTTTGACCAGGACGTGCCGGCACATACCCGCGTGGAAATCAAGAACACGTTCCACCTCCGCATGATCGGCGCTACGATGATCGCCGCGAAGGACCCGAACATCGAACTCGCTCAGATCGTGAGCTTCGGCTGCGGTCACGATTCCATCTTGACCGACGAAATGATGCGCATGATGCACCGCGATTCCAACAAGGAAATGCTCATGCTCAAGCTGGACGAGGGCGACGCCCGCGGCCCGGTCGGCATCCGTATCAAGAGCTTTATCGAAACCGTGAAGGCCCGCCGTGCCGCGGAACTCCCGGACAAGCCGGAAAGCCACGAACCGCTATACCACACGCCGTTCGTGGAAGAAGACAAGACGCGCAGGAAGATCCTCACGCCGAACCTCTCCCCCGCTTTCTCCGTGCTCGCAAGCGAATACATCAAGGCGAAGGGCTACATGTCCGAATACCTGCCCGTGGCCGATAAGGAAGCCATCGAGCTCGGCAAGAAGTTCGTGCACAACGACATCTGCTTCCCCTGCCAGGTGAACATCGGCGAATGCCTCAAGTGGCTCGTCAACCACCCCGAAGTCAAGCAGACCGAAGTCTCCATGTGCCTCGCGAAGAACTGCGAAAACTGCCGTGCCGTGCAGTACCCGGTGCTCGCCCGCAAGGCGCTCGACGAAGCCGGCTTCAAGGACGTATCCATCATTACGACGGGTACCGACTACAAGGGAATCCACCCGGGCTTCACCCTGGGCCTCGACTTCCGCCTCCACATGCTGTGGGGCATCGTCTTCATGGACGCCATCGAAATCATGTACCGCGCGCTGTTGCCTTACGAAGTGAACAAGGGCGATACGCAGAAGGTCTATGACCACTGGATGCCGCTTTTGATGAGCATGGCCGCCCAGCTCAAGAAGACGGAACTCCGTACGCCGAAGAAGGTACTCGACATGCTCCGCGCCTGCGTCGAAGCGTTCAACGCGGTGGAAATCACCGAAGACCGCAAGAAGGGCATCCGCAAGCCGCGCGTCGCCGTGCTTGGCGAAATCCTGATGAACTACCACCCGAGCGCCAACGGCTTCGTGGAAAAGTACCTGATGGACAACGGCATGGAAGTCTACCTGCCGGGAATGCTCGACTTCTTCCGCGTCGACGAAGTGGTACGTGGCGAAAAGCTCAAGCGCGGCTTCTCCGCGAACCCGCTCATGGACCGTCTCGAAGGCGGCATCACCTCGAAGGCTTACGAACGCGCCTACAATTGCGTCCAAGACGTGATGAAGTCCTTCAAGCTTTACGAGCACCATGCGGACTGCTACGAACTGATCAACTACGTAAGCGATATCATCGACCCGACGTATAACACCGGCGAAGGCTGGCTTATCCCGGGCGAAATCCTTTACAACTCGAAGCACGGCATCAACAGCTACATCATCTTGCAGCCGTTCGCCTGCCTTGCGAACCACATCAGTGGCCGCGGCCTCACCAAGGCCGTGAAGGAGCGTTGCCCGCATGTGCAAATCCTGAGTCTCGACTACGATCCGGACACAAGTTTCGCGAACATCGAGAACAGGCTTCAGATGCTCATCATCAACGCCCGCGAGTTGGAAAAAGCAAATCA
>CACXKY010000097.1 GCA_902768325.1 Fibrobacter succinogenes | reverse complement strand
CTTGATGATGGTCGCGGGTAAGGAAATCGAGAAGAACGTTTCAAGACTTGCCGCAAAGGCGCGTGCTGTGGGCATCCACTTGGTGCTGGCGACGCAGCGCCCGTCGGTGAAGGTGATTACCGGTAACATCAAGGCGAACCTGCCGACGCGCATCAGCTTCAAGGTGGCTTCGCAGGTGGACGCCCGTACGGTGATGGACCATGCCGGTGCCGAAAAACTGTTGGGCCGCGGTGACATGCTCTATAAGGCCGTGAACGCACCAGACCCGATTCGCCTGCATGGCGCATTCCTCAGCGACGAAGAAGCGGAAAAGCTTGCCGACGCCTGCAGCAACCAGAACGTCTGTTACCCGCAGCTTGAAACCTTTGAGGTGGAAGGCGAAGGCGGAGAAGGCGAGGACGGCGAAGGCAATGCTGCCATGAACGAGAAGAAGGACAAGTTGTTGTTCGAGGTGGCCAAGTGGGCCATTGAATGCGGCAACGGACTTTCGACTTCGGCGGTGCAGCGCCACTTTAGCGTGGGCTACAGCCGTGCCGGAAAAATCGTGGACCAGCTGTTCGGCATGGGACTCTGCGCCCGCAGTACCGGCAACTCCAAGCCCCGCGCGATGCTTATCGGCATGGACGAACTGATGCAGCTTGAACGCTCCGGCGCGTTCAGATAGGCTCGAGCCCCCTAATCACTAACCACTGTTTACTTCCTACTCCTATGAAAGAATACGCTCCTTCGAAAATCAATCTTTTCCTTGATGTCATTCGCAAGCGCGAGGACGGTTACCATGACCTCGGCACGCTGTTCCAGACGGTCGATGTCGGCGATACGGTTTCGGCGGAGGCCCGTGACGACGGCGTGGTGACGCTCGAGTACAGCGTCCCGCAAGATTACCCGAAGGAATCCGACCTCGTGTACAGGGCGGCGCTTGCTTTGAAGGAATTTGCGAAAAAAGAATCTCTCGGTGTCGACTTGTTCCTCGAGAAGGTGATGCCTCTTGGTGCCGGGCTTGGCGGCGGTAGCGCCGATGCCGCAGCAACGCTCCGCTTGCTGAACCGCCTCTGGGACCTGAACTACGAACCCGCGGTACTGGAAGGAATCGGCGCGAAGCTCGGTGCCGATGTGCCGTTCCTGGTCCGAGGCGGCTCGGCGTTCGCCGAGGGCATCGGCGAGCGTCTGACGTTTATCGAACCGCTGGACCTGCCGGAAGGGACGGTCCTTCTCATTGCGACCCCGCACGATGCCGTCCCGACGAAGGATGCCTATGCGGGCGTGCCAAAGTCCGGCCCCGACCGCTGGGAGCGGTACAAGGAACAGGCGCAGTCCCGCGATGCCGTGCTGCGCCCGTCGGCCCTTTTCAACGCTTTCGAGACGTCCGTGTTCCCGAAGCACCCGCTCGTCGCTTCGATGAAGGCGAAAATGCTGGAACTCGGTGCCTCTGCCGCCCTCATGAGCGGTTCCGGGGCGTCTGTTTTCGGGATTTTTGCGGACAAGGCAACGGCAGAAGCCGCCGCCACCGCTCTCAAACCCGACTCCCGCTACCTCGCCCTAACTAAATTCTGGCATAATTAGTGCGTATTCGACGGCTTACCCTTTAAAAAAACACAATTTTTGCTATATTTGCCCCCACCATTGGGGTATCGTCAAGTGGTAAGACAACGGATTTTGATTCCGTTATTCGTTGGTTCGAATCCAGCTACCCCAATGAACTTTTTTCTTTATCCAAATGGAGATAATAAAATGGAACTCACAACGCTCAAAGCTACCTCGAGAGTGCTAGGTGCAAACCGCGACAACGCCCGTTTGCGTAAGGCTGGTCAGATCCCGGCCGTCTATTATGGTAAGGGTATGGAAGCGCTGAACATTGCCGTAAGCGAAATCGACTTGCGCAAGGTTCTCGCTCCGGGCAAGCGTTACACGCTTCTCGACCTTGAAATCGATGGCAAGGCTGGCAATCCGGCTGTCATCTACACCTACCAGAAGGACGCGATCACCCAGAAGATCACGCACATCGACTTCCTCAAGATCGCAGAAGACTCCATGGTCAAGGTCCGCGTGCCGGTCAAGCTGAACGGCCTTCCGGTCGGTGTCAAGACCCAGGGTGGTGTTTTCTCTAAGGAAGCCCGCTACCTCGTGCTCGCCGCCAAGCCGGCTTGCATCCCGACGGTCCTCGAAATGGATATCTCCGATTTCGGTACCAACATCACGTTCTATGCCAAGGACTTCAAGCTCCCGGAAGGTGTGGAACTTGCTTCTGGCCCGCGCACGGTGATCTTCACGATTTCTTCTAAGTCCAAGAAGAAGGATGACGCCGCTGCTGCTGAAACGGCTGCTCCGGCCGCTGCTGCCGCTCCGGCTGCTGCTCCGGCTGCTGACGCTGCTGCGAAGTAATCTTTTACGAACAAGGATTGAGAACCGTCGGACAAGCTTTTGTCCGGCGGTTTTATATTGTATATTTTGAGTATGAAACTGGATTTGGTTCGAGCTTTTTTGTTTTTGTCCCTACTCGTTTTAGGTGGTTGTGCCGGGTCGAAGTCCGGCGAAGTCGAAGAAGAGAAGAACGCCCTGGGTGCGACGGAATGCCCGGGAGAGGCGAGCCTCTATGGACAAGGCCTTGCCGGTACGCAGCAGACGGCCTTGATGCTTGCGCAGAGGAAAATCCTCTCTAGCATCGATTCCCTTTTGAATGTTTCGGGGACTGCGGAACTTTATGTCGACCAGGAAATGCAGAAGGCCTCCCTGGCGGCGAAGTCCCAGTTCCTTTCGCGGCTGGAAAATCCTGAAAACGTCGGGATTGATACTGTCGAGGAAAATGCCGGCAAGTTTATGGTGCGTGCGTGTATGGCGAAGGCCAATGCGGCTGTTCCGTTCCGCAAGAAGTATGTTGCGTTACGCGATTCGGTGGAGTTGCGTGCGGGTGAAATTTCGACGGGGAAGGATATCTTTGCAAAGAAGGAATCCTATACGGAACTTAGGAAGGTCTATGCGCGCCTGATTGCGCTGTACCGCATTATGGGGGTGCTTGGCGATAGTGTTGCCCTGCCCGATACGCTTTTCACGAAGGCGAACCGGGATTTTAACACGGAACGTCAAGGTTATGCCTTTGTCTTCACGAAGGTGGCACGGGAGTCGGATTCCCCGGCTTCGGATGCTCTGTATACGCTGGCCTTGACGCGCATCGCGAAGGACTATCCGGTCCGCCAGTCGGGATGCGATAAGGGCTTGAACATGGATCTCGATATCTATCCGGTGGTTTGCGATAGCGCCAATTTTGGAACGGTCTGTTCTGCAAATATTGCCTTGAAGGCGTCCCTGTGCGGGGGAGATTCGCTGTTCGTCTTGAAGGCGAGTGTCAGTGCGCAGGATGCGCAGGGCGAAGCGGCTGCGATGGAGCGCCTGTCCCAGATGGTTTCGGAAGGGGTCTGGTTTGAAGATTGGCGGAAAGATTTGAATAAATGGAGCCTTAAGTAAGTATGTTCATTATTGTCGGTCTCGGAAATCCTGGTACTCAATATTCCAATACCCACCACAATGCGGGCTTTATGGCCGTTGAAAAATTGGCCGACCCGAACAAGGATTGGAAAAGCGAACACAAGGCGCTAACCATGAAGGTGAACATCGCGGGCGAGGAATGCCTCCTTGCAAAACCGCAAACCTATATGAACCTTTCGGGCGAGGCCGTACAGGCGCTGATGACCTGGTACAAGGTGAAGGTCGACCACCTGCTAGTCTTTAGCGATGATATCAACCTGGACGTGGGCCGTATCCGTTGCCGTGCGAACGGTAGCCACGGTGGCCAGAACGGGCTTAGGAATATCATCGAGCATGTGGGCGACAAGTTCCCGCGCATCCGCTTCGGGGTGGGGAAGTGCCCCCCGAAATTTGACCTTAGTAACTGGGTGTTGGCGAAGTTTTCGCCCGAAGATCGCCCTGTTTTTGACGAGGCTATTGCCAAAGTTCCGGCGTTGGTCGAATGCTACTTCAAGTTTGGCATCGAAAAATGCATGGAACGTTACAATGGGAAATAAATTTCTATAATAAAGGATATAAGAAACGGAGGATTCTATGAATTTTAAGGCAAATCGCAAAATAGTTGGATTCCTATCGGTCCTCGCCCTGTCGGCGATGGCGTTTGCTCAGACTCCTGCTGCCGAGGCTGCTGCTCCTGCTGCAGAACAGGCTGCCTCTGCTGCTGAAGCTGCCGCCCCCGAAGCTGCCGCTTCTGTTGCTGCGGCTCCCGAAGCCGCCGCGCCGGCTGAACCGGCAGCGACTGAAGCCGCTGCCCCTGCACAGGCTGCTCCCGAAGCCGCCCCTGCTGAAGAAGCCCCGGCACCCGTAGCGGTCCGTGGTGGCGAAACGGCCCCGCAAGAACAGAAGCCTGCGACCAAGGTCGTTTACCAGACGGTCTATACGGCTGAACCGACGGCGGTCCGTTCTACGGAATACGTTCCGGTCCGTACCGTCTACGTGACGCAAACGAGCGATGGCAAGGATACGGTGACGTTCGACGAACTCCGCGGTCTTGTCCCGGTCAAGTCGCTTGTCGGTATCCAGGGTTCTATCGGTTCCTACATCATTTCTTCGGATAGGGATTTCGCCTATCCTATCTTTGAAGACTATTACGGCATGACATGGCGTGCCGGTGTCTTTACCATCTTGCCGTTGACCGAATACACGGTGGGCTTGCGTCTGGGCGTCCTTTTCGAACAGAGTGATGCTAGCACGACCGAAACCTACGTGTCCAATTCCATTACGGCCAAGTTCAAGCAGCGCAAGATCGATGTGCCCGTGCTGTTCGCTTTCAAGGGCGCCCGTTCTTCGTTCATGTTCGAAGTCGGTACGCAGGTGTCTTTCCCGATCAAGGACGAATTCAAGATTTCCTATGAAGACGAAAAGTCCAGGATTGACATGCTCGACAAGGATTATCGCAAGTCCGTCGACTGGGATATCGTGATGGGCTTCTCGGTTAAGGCGAACCAGTATGTGGGCCTGGATTTCATGATCAATGGCGGCATTTCCAACTTGTATGAATGCAACAAGACAGATTATGACCTGTTCAATCTGAACTCGCTTTCTGCCACGGCCTTCACGCTTGGGTTGTCTCTCTACCTCTTCTAATAGATGTTATTGCCGATTATCGCAGTTGTGATTGGACTTGTCGTTCTCGTATGGAGCGCCGACAAGTTTGTTGACGGAGCCGTCGGTGTCGCGCGTTTTTGCGGCATGAGCACGCTGTTAATCGGCATGGTTATCGTGGGTTTCGGAACTTCTGCGCCCGAAATGGTCGTTTCAGCCATTTCGGCAATGCAGGATGCCCCGGAACTGGCCCTCGGCAATGCTTATGGGAGCAACATCGCAAACATTGCGCTCATCCTTGGCGTGACGGCGGTAATTTCCCCGGTCATCGTGGTGCGGAAGGCGCTGAAGCGCGACCTGCCCGTGCTGATTGCGGTGACCGTACTTGCCGTGATTCTCGCCCTGGACGGGGCTATCGGGCGTATCGACGGTATCGTGCTGTTGCTCGTGTTTGCGGGCGTGATGGGTTTCAATATCATTTCGGAAATCCGCCAGAAGCACAAGGCCGGCCATGTCGAGGACTCGGAAGAAAGTTCCAAGGAGGTTTCGCTCGGCAAGTCTTTGCTGTGGCTCTTGCTCGGGCTTGCCCTGTTGGTGGCGAGTTCCCGTGCTCTCGTATGGGGGGCGGTGGCGATTGCGCGCGCCCTGGGCGTGAGCGACCTGCTGATTGGCCTTACGATTGTCGCTGTGGGCACCTCGCTCCCGGAACTCGCGAGTTCCATTGCCGCGGCACGCAAGGGCGAAGACGATCTCGCCTTCGGCAATATCATCGGTTCGAACCTGTTCAACACGCTCGCGGTCGTAGGTATCGCTGCGACAATTGCGCCGATGGATTCCTTCGAAGCGTCGGTGTTGAGTCGGGACATGCCTGTCATGGCGGTCTTGACCATATTGCTATTGCTTTTCGGATTGCCCGTGCGCAAGAAACGGATTGACGCCGGCGGTCACCGCATCGGTCGCATCAACCGCATTGAAGGAACGACCTTCCTCGCTATCTACGTGGGCTACATCGCATTCCTGATAGCCCAGGCGATGTAGAGGACGGCTTTGTAGGGTGCGGGCTATGGGCTCGCGACCTTCGGTCGCTTTGGGGTATGGGGTGATGGATCCTCCTCGCTAGGCTCGGAGGATGACCACTAAAAGCGTGCAAAACGAGAGTCAAACAATTATGCTTGCACAATTGTTTGACCGAGTGCAGCCGCGGACGCCGAAGGCGTCAACCACTTCCTACTTTATCTCTCGTCTTTCGTCTGTAGCCGCGCAGCGGCGTTCTCCTCATAGAGGATAACTCTACTAAGGCACTAAAGTGCCTAGTATCGTTTATCTCGTCTAATTCGGCGGGAAGAATAGGTACGCAATCGCAATGGCGGCAATCACGCCGACCGCGTCCGCGATGAGCGCGCAGGTGACAGCGTGACGCGTCTTCCTGACGCCCACGGAACCGAAGTACACCGCGATGATGTAGAATGTCGTATCGGCGGCACCCTGGAACATACAGCTGAGACGGCCTGCGAAGCTGTCGGGACCGAGCGTCTTCATGGCGTCAATCATCATGCCGCGGGCACCGCTACCGCTGAGCGGTTTCATGAACGCGGTGGGGAGCGCAGGAACGACGTCATTGCCGATACCGAAACATCCGAGCACCCACGAGATTCCGTTCATGAGCAAGTCCATCGCACCGCTGGCACGGAAAACCGCGACGCCGACGAGGATGGCAATCAGGTAAGGAATCACCATGACGGCCGTATGGAAACCTTCCTTGGCGCCTTCGACGAACGCTTCGTAGGCTTGGACCTTCTTGTAGACGGCAAGAGCGAGGAACGCAACGATGATGCCGAAGAGGACAATCCCGCTGATGAACAGGCTCGAAACGCCGATAGCTTCCGCGGTGAGTCTCGAAAAGTAGGCTAGGGTCGCGACGACAACCGCGGTAAGACCGCCAATCCAGGCGAGAGTCACGGGGTCGCGCAGTTTAATCTTCTGGAAAAAGCTTACGGCGATAATGCCTGCAATCGTGCTGAAAAACGTCGCTAACAAGATGGGGAGGAAAACGTCGCTCGGGTTTGCCGCCCCGAGCTGTGCACGGTACGTCATGATGCTCACCGGAATCAGCGTGAGTCCGCTCGCGTTCAAGACGAGGAATAAAATCTGCGAGTCGCTCGCGACGCTCTTGTCTTCGTTCGGGTTGAGTTCCTGCAACTGCTTCATCGCCTGCAGGCCCATCGGGGTGGCCGCGTTATCGAGACCGAGCATGTTCGCGCTGATATTCATGAGCATCGTGCCCACAACCGGATGGCCTTTCGGGATTTCCGGGAAGAGCCTGGTGAACAGGGGCTGGACGATGCGGGCGAGAATCTGCACGGCGCCTGCCTTTTCACCGATTTTCAAGATGCCGAGCCAGAGCGAAAGGATGCCTGTGAGGCCGATGGCAATTTCGAAGGCGGTTTTCGACATGTCGAATGCGCCCATGATGGCCTTGTTGAAGATGCCCGTGTCGCCGAAGGCGAGCCACTGGACCATACATGCGACAAAAGCGCCAAAGAAAAAGATGAGCCAGATGATGTTTAGAACCATGGCTTAAATATAGGTTAAGAAATCTCGGCAGAGGCGATTTCGCTGCCGTCCTCGAGCTTGTGGATGCTGAATCGGGCTTTGGCGGCGCCATTCGCACTTTCGTACAGCCCGAAAGTGGGCGGGTTGCCGCCTTTGGGGAGGCTCGTGGAACCGGGATTCACGAGAAGAACGTCCTTGAAATTCTTTTCGAGTTTCCAGATGTGCGTGTGGCCATAGAGGTAGGCGTTGACAGGGATTCCGTCCAGTTCCGGATCGCCGGGCGACAAGGTGTGTAGCGCATCTGCCGGAAAACATTCCGGCATAAAGATGTGCCCGTGGCTCAAGAACAGGGTCGCATTATCGTCTTTCACGACGGCGTATTCGTCCTGGATCGGGAACTCGAGCATCATCAAGTCTACGTCGGCGTCGCAGTTGCCGCGTACGGCGGTGATGACGTCACGGTAGGGGAGCAGCGCTTCTACGACGCCCATCGGGCCGTGCCCTGCGGGGAGCGGGTTTCGTGGGCCGTGGTAGAGCGTGTCGCCCAGCAAAAAGATGCGGTCGCAGTTCCACTTTTCATAAAACGAAAGCGCCTGCCTCGCCGCAATCGCAGAACCGTGAATGTCAGATAAAATCAATGCTTTCATAAAAAACAGGCTTTCTCCTTAGGCCAGGGATGACTTCCCATACCTCGCACCCCAAAGGCGCAACGCGCCGACCTCAGAGCGAAGCGACCTCATGCCTCACACCTACTTCACCACAATCATCGGGCTTGTTTCGCTCAGCAGGTAGTTCCATTCCTCGCGGATCTTTTCGTATTCGCTCGGGCTTCGCGTTCCCCTTCTCGAAGCTCACGTAGTCGGGCGTGCGCTGGAATTTTTTGGGACCGACGATGCTTACGGTACGTCCGCTGGCCGCCTTGACGGTAAGGCTGTAGCTGAACTGCGTTTCGTGCGGCATGCGGATGGGGTGGTGACGCTTGGAAACCTTCGGGAGCTTGAAGAGGCTCCGTTCCCAAACGTTCGGGAAGCGTCCCTTGAGTTCGGATCCGCCCTGGCCGAAGTACACCTTCGAAGCGTATGTGGCGATGAGGACAAGCGGCTTGTTGAATTCGGCGAGGTTCTCGATGCGGATGTTGCCGATGCTCACGTCGGGGACGCCTGCGGCCATGAAGTCTTCGAGCAACTGCTCCTGTTCCTTCACGTCGCGGCCGTAGAACTTGTTGCGGATGGCGCTTGCGAACTTGCCTTCGAGCGTCACGGAGTCGCGGAATTCGCATTCGCCGTCGTTACCGATGAACAGGCGGTGGTCTACGGCAATCTTGTGCTCCTGGTTGTCTTCGAGAATCGGCGTCGTCATGACCTTGCTGTTTTCGTCGTCGATGATGAGCGTGACCTTGCCTTCCATGTCGAGCGGTACGGGGCGTTCGTTACCCGTCTTGTCGGTCGCGTCGACCCACATCTCGCTCACCTTGTCCTGCTTGGGGATGTAGAGGATCATATGGTTGAACTGCTGGATGGTGGGGAGGTGCTCGAAGCCTTCTTCGGTAAGGTGGATGGCGGCGAGGTAGCTCTTGACGCCGATGGCCTGCAGCATTTCCTTGAGCAAGAGCGCCATGTCCTTGCAGTCGCCACGACGCTCCTTGAGCGTCACTTCGGCGGTCTGCGGGATAAGGCTATGGCCGCCGAAGCGGACATCGCGGTAGCGGATGTCGTGGCGCACAAAGCGGACTATCGCCTTCACGGCCTCGTCACCGAGCCTGCTGCCTCGAACTTCGAAAGCCTTTTCGCGGACGCTCACGGCCTGCTTGAACTGGTGCTTGATGAGGTTGTGGTAGTCTTCACCGACGGCGCTCCATTCCTGCTTGCCGGTGAGCATGAGGCCTGCGCCGAAGTCGCGGTACACGGGCATGTACATCTCGTGGCGTACGACGACCGGATTGTCAATCTTCCATTCGATGCCGCCCTTGATGTTGCTCTTTTCGAGCGGACCGTATTCTTCGGTCACGAACTTGGAGGTATCCGCGTAGATGCGGAAAATGGACTGCCCGACAGGAATGTCCCTGCTGCTCACGAAATCGGTATAGGGAATCATGCCCTTGTTCTGGATGTTCGTGCGGCTGTATTGCATGTAGATGAAATCGCCGGGAGCGAGGTCTTGCAGCGGGAAGTGCGCCGTCTGGCTTTCGTTGCCGCCGCCAATTTCGGTAGCGTACGTGATGTAGGCCCCGTTGAGGCTTGCCTTCTGCTTCAAGTTCCAGTTGCTGTCGTAGACTTCGAGCGCGTTGATGAAGATGCGGTCGAATCCGGGCAAGAAGTCGAACGTGAATTCGCGGTAGATGGCGGCGCCGCGCTGGTCGAGGATTTCCATGAGGGATTCTTCGGTGCGGGTCCAGGCGTATCCTTTGTCGCCCGCCTTCTCGGCCTTGATGGTCTCTTTCTGGTAGTGCACGACGGCGGGGAAGTCGCCTTCGGTACCGGCGGACTTTGCGCTTGGGCGCAGTAGGGACTTCAAGTCTTTCGGGCGGTCTTCGACAGGCGTGATGGGCTTTTGCAGCGTGCGGTTGTCGGCCTTGCCGAGGAATGCCTTGGTGGCGCTGAGGAAACTCTTCGCGTCTTCGTTGTCGGGCTTGAGGGCGAGCGCCTTGGTGAGCGACTTTTCGGCTTCGCGGTAGTTGCGGCTATAGAACAGGATCTTGCCCTGCATCGTCCAAATCTTGTAGTCGTTCTTGTCTTTCGCAAGCGTCTCTTCGCTGATGGCGCGGGCTTCGTCGTAGCGGGCGAGGAACACGAGCGCATCCATCAACGTTTCGCCGAGTTCCTT
>CACXKY010000096.1 GCA_902768325.1 Fibrobacter succinogenes | reverse complement strand
GCCTGGCACCGCCGTTTCCGCGGTTTGGCGCTTGCAAAACGCATTCAGTTCCCGCCTATCCTTTCGGTAAGCGGGATGGCGTTCGGCGGTGAGTATACCGAATCGCAGGGCTGATTACTTGGTGATGACGCCCGAGGCGACCACGCCGTCGCCATCGTAAATGACGAGAATTTGCCCCGGTGTAGAGGCGAATTGCGGTTCGTCGAAGGCGACCGTGATTTCGTCTTCGCCAATGGCGGTGATGTGCGCGCCTGCGCCCTTGTGGCCGAGCCTGATCTGTGCGGAAAGCGTTTTCTTTAAGATGGGGGAGTCGCGGTCGACCATCAAGTTCAGCTTGATGGCGTGGACTTCGTTACACAGCAAGACGCTACGCGGTCCGAGTACCACGCGGTTCTGGGCGGCGTCGATGCTCACGACGAACAGCGGTTCCGGCTGCCCGCCGATGTTGAGGCCCTTTCTCTGGCCGATGGTGTAGTGGACGATTCCCTTGTGCTTGCCGAGGACCTTGCCGTTTATGTCCACGAAATCGCCGGGGACGTTATCGCTTTCATCGAAGAGGACGGAGTAGTCGCCGCATTCCAGAAAGTCCTGGCTTTCCTTCTTGTCGGCGTAGTCGTTCCAGCCGAGTTCACGGGCCAGGTTCTTGACGTCTTCCTTGTGCATCCCGCCGAGCGGGAAGATGACCGTGGAAAGCTGGTCCATGCTGAGGCGCGAAAGGAAATACGACTGGTCCTTCGAATTGTCGGCAGCGCGGTACAAAAACGGCTTGTCGGGGCTTTGGAAGTCAAGCCTTGCATAGTGGCCGGTGGCAAAGTAGTCGAAATGGATGCCCATCTGGCGGGCGGTGTGCAGGAGCGCCCCGAATTTGATGGTCTGGTTGCAGCGGACGCAGGGGTTGGGAGTGCGCCCGGCCCGGTATTCACTGCGGAAGTAGTCGAGCACTTGCCTGCTGTATTCGCCGGAGACGGGAACGGTGTAATGGGGAATGCCCATGCGCTTGGCAATCTCCTGCGCTTCGGCGATGCTTTCGTCTTCGTTGGGGCCAAAGCATCCGGACTTGCCTTCGATTTTTGGCATGTTGGGGATGGAGTTGTCCCACGTGGACATGGTGATGCCCACAACGTCGTAGCCCTGTTGCTTGAGCGTCCATGCGGCAAGGGAGGAATCGACGCCTCCCGAAAGGCCTACCGCGACCGTCTTGTTCTTTAATTCCATACTAAAAATATAGAAAATAGAGGCGCCCTATAAAAAAGACATCCTCCGCAAGGAGGATGCCTGCAAGTCCGATTGCGCTTGGTTACTGTGCGCTGATGTGGAATACTTCGGTCGTAGTCGCCTTTTCTTCGTCGCCGGAGTTTTCCATTTCGGAATTCAAGAAGAAGATTCCGTTGAGGTCCAGCTCGATTTGACCACCCACATTGCGGATGGAGGCCGCACCGGAATAGTTCCTGACAGCGAAGCAGGTGTTGCCGGTTCTTGTCTTGATGGACAAAGTCTTGCCCGAGACACTCCATGTGCCCGTGGTCGTATTTTCGCGGCAAGAGGCCAGCATGGCGCTTTGGGGCGGGTATGTAAAGGTGAAGCTGCCGTCACCCTTGAAGGTAAGTTTTGCCGGGGTGGCGCCAAAGTTATGGTCCTTGTAAATGGTACGGAGGGTGTCGCCTCCAATTTCGGTGACTTCCGTTGCACCGTCCATCTGCCAGGTTCCGTCGGCAAGGCAGTCGAACGAAAGTCCGCCCTGGCAGAGTTCTGCGCGCGTCGGGTCGGCGCTGGTTTCGTCACCGCATGCGGTGATTAGGCAGAGAGCCGCCATTGCGGCCATTGAAAAAAACATTTTCTTCATTTCATTCCTCGTTTGTTTATCTGTTTGGAATATAGGTTTTTCGCCTTCAAAAGTATAAAACCGAATCAAAAAAAGTATGGGAAAAGCCTTTTTGCCAGGGAATGGTCCGTTGCGTTTAACTTTTTGGTAATGATAAATTTTGTTTGCATAAAAGGTTTTTGTGACAAAAAACATATTTTATGAAAACAAACGGCTTTGTCGTTTGGTTGTTTTGGTTAAGGAGATAAAAATGAATATGAAACAATTAGGGCTGGCGGCCTTGATGGCCGTTTCGGCGCATGCCGCCCCGGACCCGAATTTCCACATCTATCTTGCGTTTGGCCAGTCCAACATGGAGGGCCAGGGCGATATCGGCCAGCAAGACAAGTCTGTCGACGAACGCTTCCAGTTGCTCTGGTCTGCAGATGCAGGGTCCTGTAACCAGAACGCGTCCAAGGGAAAATGGATCAAGGCGGTTCCGCCGCTGGCCCATTGCCAGGGTGCGAAGCTTGGGCCTGCCGACTACTTCGGCCGCACGATGGTTGAAAAAACGGATCCTCAGATCAAGGTGGGTATCATCTCTGTCGCGGTTGCCGGCTGCAGCATCAAGCTGTTCGACAAGGATAACTATAAAAGTTATGTCAGTTCGCAGCAGGGCCAGAGTTGGATGATCCAGCGCATTAACACTTATGGCGGAAACCCCTATGGACGCTTGATTGAAATGGCCAAGAAGGCTCAAGAAGACGGCGTTATCAAGGGCATTATCTTCCACCAGGGCGAAACGGACGCCGGTGACGGCAATTGGCCTCCTGCGGTCAAGAAGGTCTACGACAACATCATCAAGGACCTGGGCCTCGATAGCGACATCCCGTTCCTCGCGGGTGAAGTCCTGCGTAGCGGCGTGAGCAGCGGTGCGAACAACAACATCGCAAAGCTCCCGCAGCAGTCCAAAAACTTCTACGTGGTTTCTTCTGAAGGCTTCAACCAGGCCCTGGGCGATGGCCAGAACGTGCACTTCACCTCGCAGGAATACCGCGACTTCGGTAAGCGCTACGCCGAAAAGATGATCGAGGTGCTGGGCGACAAGATTAATCCGGTCGCCTCCACGGTCAGCTCCAGCAGCAAAACTCCCGAAAGCTCCGCCAGCGTTTCTTCGAGTTCTACGCTTCCGGGTTCTTCCGAGGTGGCCAAGTCCAGTTCCAGCCATCATCATCGTTCTTCCTCTTCCGTGGTTGGTCCGGTGTCGTCTTCGACCGAATCCATCGATATCGTGACGGGAGTGTCTTCGCATATCGGCAAGGCTGTCTTCGAAAGCGGTCGTGTATCTGTTCCGGTCAAGGTGAACGGAACCAAGGTCGTGGCGAAGGTCTACAGCATGCTCGGCAAGGAAGTCTTCGACTTCAGCAATAGCTACAGCAACGGAACTCTCGGGTTCTCTGCGACAAGCCTGTCCCAGGGCTACTACATGCTCTCGGTCCAGGTCGGTTCCGAACATTCTGTGCAGAAGGTACTTGTAAAGTAAGTCTCAAAACCTCAAAGGAACCTCCCGATTTGCGTCGGGAGGTTCTTTTTGTTTTTGTAGAATCTATGGCGCGGGCCTAGACGACCTGGATGACGGTGAGCGTGTCGCCTGCGACCTTGAACTTGATTTCCTTGCCGGCGAAAGCGAATCCGTAGGTGCGTTCCGGGTCGTCTTGGTAATGGGGGCGCGGGTCCTGGGCGAGCAGGTCTACTAGGGCTTCGCGCTTGGCTTGCGGGAAAGCGGAAAGCTGTTCCGCTGTGATTTCGACGTGCAGGCTGCGTTCCGGTTCCCCGATGGCGAAACCGCTGGTGGCGTCCGCGATGCTGTCCGTGTAGGGGAGGTAGGGCTTGATGTCCACGATGGGCGTGCCGTCCATCAGGTCGGCGCCGCTTACGACGATTTCGGGCCCGTTTTTCCCCTCCGTGCGGATTTCCTCGATCTTGACGCAGCTCATGGCAATCGGGTTCGGGCGGAAACTGCTGCGGGTCGCGAATACGCCGAGCCGCTTGTTGCCACCGAGCCTTGGCGGACGCACCGTGGGTTTCCAGGAGTCACGTACGTTTTCGGAGAATATCCAGAGGATCCATAAGTGGCTAAAACCTTCGAGGCCGCGTAGCGCATCGGCGTTCCGGAACTCGGGTTCGAACCGGATGACCGACTTGAGGGTACGCAAAAGCCCGCTTTGGCGCGGGATCCCGAATTTCTCGGGAAAGTCGCTTTCGATGCGGGCTATGGTCTTGATGTTCAAATCTTTCACGGTAAGATTATTCGAATCCGCTGTCGAGGCCCTTGATGGCGTAGGTCCTGCGTTCTCCGGCGGAGTTGAGGATGATGGCTGCTCCGGACAGGTAGTTCGCCCAGTGCGGTCTCGGAACGATGGTCATGTCATAGGTCCTGTAGTTGATGGCCTTGTTCGTCAGGTACGATACGAGCGGAACGACGAAATCGTCATGGGAGCAGACAACGCGGAACCTGGGCATTTCTTCGTAGGACTTGGCCAGCTGAGTCGAAATAATCTCTTCACTCTTTTCGGCGAGGTCGTAGAAGGCATCGGAGAAAGCATCGGTGAAGACCCATGCCGAGATGACCTTTTTGGAATTGTAACCGTCGGAATGGTTGTATTCGGTACGCTTGTCTTCATCCTTGGTGTACCAGCCCGCCTGGAAGACATTGTTCGTGTCGTGCGGGAAGGTGGCTTGGCCCCTGCCGATGGCGATGTTCAAGCAGGTGTTTTCGGTACGGATGAAATCCGTGTGCGTGAACTTGAATTTTTCGGGACCGACGAGCTTGGCGCCCACGGCCTTGGCCTGTTCGACGCCTTCTTCGGTCAGGGGGCTTTCCTTTTCGACGGACGGTTCACGTTCGGCATGTCTCAGCACGAAGACGACTTTTTCATCGCAGCGGACGCTCTTGAATACATTGCCAATGTCGGCGAAGCCGTTCGTGTCCGGGACGACTTCGACGGGGTCGCCGTCTACGCAGGGAACGGCAGGCTCGTCGTCGTCAGAAGAGGCGGGCAGGGTTACGCTGCTGGACGAAGGCAAGGCGGCTTCTTCAGAAGAAACGGGAACCGTGGCGGAAGATTCGATCGTTTGTGACGATGCCAGAACAGTAGACGATGCCGGAACAGCGGAGTCAGAGGAGGATACGGTGGCGTTTTCTTCCGGAGCTGCGGAGGCCGAGTCGTCAGAGCAGGCCGACAGGGCGATTGCCGCGGCCAGGGTCAATGTCATGCCTAAAAACTTTTTCATGGAAATCTCCTTAGCGGTTCTTTTTTCCAAATCTATTTATTTACCGTTCCGAAACAAGTAAATATTTCAAAAAAAGTCTATTTATTGGCGTTGTAGTTGGTGTCGTTCCTGCGTTTGAGTTCCTTGTTCAGCGGCCAGTAGATGGCGGCGAACAAGATGTAGCCGCAGAGGAGCACAATCCAGTGGTTCCACCCGAGGCGCGTCTCGATAAAGTGCATCTCGACGAACATGAACGGCCCCGCGATGAGGAACAGCGGGAGTTGACGGCACTGGTCGCCCAGCGAATAGCGGCTCTCGTAACTTACGATGGAGTTCATCATCGGGAAACTTGTACAGAACCCGCCCATAAGACGCTTGATGAACATGAGTCCGGCGACGACGCCCGCGATGGCCGGGGCCTTGATATAGACGGGGAGGGGCGTCTTGTAGCGGACTCCGGACTTGTATTTTTGCGTCTGGAAAAGGAAGATGCCGACGGCCAGGTCAAACAGGCAAACGCCTATGAAAACGGGTTCGCTGTCGGGAACGCGGGGCATGAGGAACGTACCCAGCGCGACAAAGAAGGCTAGGCCTGCGATAATCGAGGCGACGATGGGGACTTTCACCTTGTAATGCAGGAGGCGAACGATGTGGACGTACAGCAGGCACATGAATCCCGAGATGGCGTTGGCGGTGCCCATGGGGAGCCCGACGGCGATGTAGGCGAACCCGCACGGAATGGGGATGGTCGCTGTCACGGCCTTGAGCTGGGGGTCCTTCAGGTAGGCGCTCAGCGTACCGAGGGCCGTGACCATGAAGACGAGCAACCAGTCGTAAAAAGAGAAGTGAAAATTTAGGGATTCGAACATTTCGGCGAGTAAAGATAGCAATATCGCCCAAAAGACACCTTTTTTTGGCTTTTTTCTCTCGTCTCTCGTCTTTCATCTCTCGTCTAATATCTATATTTTCCGCCAAATTGCATTTTTGACTGGGTCCTGTGACCAGATTCGCCAATTCCACTGGTGCTACAGCAGGGAAACTCGGACAAAAACATGTAATGAAACAACAAAACAAAAAAAGGAATGGCTATAATGGCTACTATCACTAAAGAAAAGGCTGCAGAACTCACTGCCAAGTTTGGCGCAAACGAAAAGGATACGGGTAATGTCCGTGTCCAGATTGCGATTCTGACGGAAAAGATCAAGAACCTGACGGAACATATCAAGACTCACAAGAAGGATTTCCACTCCCTCCGCGGTCTTTCTGCCATGGTCGCCAAGCGCAAGAACCTTCTCAAGTACTACGCGGCTAACGACATCGTCGCTTCCCGTGCTCTCATCAAGGAACTCGGTCTCCGCGGATAATCTGCGGACTGGAGAAAATCTATGTCTATTGACGCATACCATCAAAAATACGGCAAGATGCTCGACCCCAAGGAAGTGTCCGTTACGCTTCCGGACGGCCGTGTCATCACGTTTGAAACGGGCCGTATCGCAAAGCAGGCACGCGGAGCTGCTGTCGCCAAGATGGGCGACGCATTCGTGCTCTCTACGGTCTGCTACGGCGAAGAGAAAGAAGGTGACTTCTTCCCGCTGACTGTCGAATACCGCGAAAAGGCCTACGCTGCCGGTCGCCTCCCGGGTGGCTACAACAAGCGTGAAGCCGGACGCCCCAGCGACGAAGAAACGCTTTCTGCCCGTATCATCGACCGCCCGATTCGCCCGATGTTCCCCGAGAACTTCACTCGCGAAGTCCAGGTGATCGTGCAGGTTCTTTCTGCTGACCGCAAGTTCGCACCGGATGTGCTCGGCGTGTCCGCAGCATCCCTCTCTATAGGTCTTTCCGAACTGCCCTTCGAACAGCAGGTTGCCGCCGTACGCGTGGCTGTGGTCGATGGACAGAACATCGTGATGCCCACCTACGAACAGATGGCCTGCGCCGATCTGGACCTGGTGGTCGCCGGTACCGAAGATTCCGTCTGCATGGTGGAAGGCGGTGCCTACGAAGTGTCCGAAGACACGATGATTAACGCAATTCTCGCTGGTCACGAAGCCATCAAGCTCATGTGCAAGGCCCAACAGGAACTGGTGGACCGCTGTGCCAAGCCGAAGATGGAACTCAAGCCGCAGCACGTTGGCGAAGCTCACGACAAGCTCCTCGCCACGGTGAAGGAAGTCGTCTGGGACGAACTGAACAAGGACGTCCACTCCTGCATGGTGAAGACCGACTTCTATCCGGCTATGGCAGACCTCTGCGCCCGCATGCTCGAAGACGAACGCATCCTCGCCATCATTGGCAAGGACGAAGAACAGGATCCTGCTCTCGTCGCCGATGCGAAGGCTATCTTCAGCGACTACGAACGCACTGCGATGCGCGAACTTATCCTGAACGAAGACGTCCGTCTCGACGGCCGTACGACGACCGAAGTCCGCCCGATCGAAATCGAACTCGGCGTTCTCCCGAGCGCCCACGGTTCTGCGATCTTCCAGCGCGGCGAAACCCAGGGTCTCGTGGTCTGCACGCTCGGTTCCAAGGCCGACGAACAGCGTTACGAAAGCCTGCAGGGCGAAGGCTCCAAGAGCTACATGCTGCATTACAACTTCCCGCCGTATTGCGTGGGTGAATGCAAGCGCCTCGGCATGAGCCGCCGCGAAATCGGTCACGGCCACCTCGCCGAACGCTCTCTCGCCGCCGTTCTTCCGCTTCCGGAAGACTTCCCGTACACCATCCGCGTGGTTTCCGAAATTCAGGAATCCAACGGATCTTCTTCCATGGCCTCTGTTTGCGGTGGCTGCCTCAGCTTGATGGACGCTGGCGTTCCTATCAAGGCTCCGGTCGCAGGTGTCGCCATGGGCCTCATCTCCGAAAAGGGTTCCGTGAAGGAAGGCGGCAAGATCAAGATCTTGACCGACATCACCGGTACGGAAGACCACCTCGGCGATATGGACTTCAAGGTGACGGGTACTGCCGAAGGTATCACTGCCTTCCAGATGGATATCAAGATCCGCGGCATTACGCCGGAACTCATGCGCGAAGCTCTGGAACAGGCGCGCCAAGGCCGTCTGCACATCCTCGGCAAGATGGCTGAACTCGGCCTCGCCGCTCCGCGTCCGAAGGTTTCCGAGAAGGCTCCGACCATGATCAAGATGCGCATCCCGACCACGAAGATCCGTGACGTTATCGGTTCCGGTGGCTCCGTGATCAAGGGCATGCAGTCTCAGACGGGTTGTACCATCAACATCGACGACGATGGCAACATCGACATTGCCGCTCCGAGTGGCAAGGCCGCTGCAGTCTGCCGCCGCATGATCGAAGAACTCACTGCCGAACCCGAACCGGGCCGCAAGTACAAGGGCAAGGTCAAGACGATCCAGCCGTTTGGCGCCTTCGTCGAAATCCTCCCGGGCCGCGACGGCCTCGTGCACATCTCCGAACTTGCCGACCACCGCGTCGAAAAGGTCGAAGACGTCGTTCACGTCGGTGACGAAGTTGAAGTGCTCTGCCTCGGTGTTGACCCGAAGGGCAAGGTGAAGCTTTCCATGAAGGCTCTGCTCCCTTCGAAGGCCGCCCCGGCTGAAGCCCCGGCCGCC
>CACXKY010000095.1 GCA_902768325.1 Fibrobacter succinogenes | reverse complement strand
GGCATGGAAAATGGTGCAAGCTTCTGCTTCTTGGCTGACGGCAAGGCGATTGGCGATACCGTCAAGGTGGAGCAGACTGGCGAAGACTGGAGCGTTTATAAGGAATTCGATGGCGGCAAGGCCACGCTTACCAAGGGCACGCATGTTATCCGCCTCGTGATTACCGGCGACAACGTGAACGTGGATTGGTTCTCCTTGGGCGAAGTGTCGCCAACGCTTTTCCTCCACGCTACGGAATTCCGCGTGTCCACAGGAAAGGCGTATGATGTGTACAATCTTGTAGGAAAGCGCATCGGAACGGTCGACCTCCTTGGAAGTACTGCCGCGGAAACGCTGAAGGCGGCCGGTTTCAAGCAGGGTGTCTACATGCTCAAGCAAAAACAAGGAAACAAGAAGTTTATGGTGTCCGTCTCTAAGTAGCGGCAAACCAAAAAGGAATCCCTAAACACCGCACATCCAAACCGACGCCTTTTCCGGCGTCATGAAAACGCCCTGGGGCCCATAGTCCTGGGGCGTTTTTCCGTTTTTGGGGGATATGGTCATTGCCAAAACGTCAAAGGAAAAAAAACATAAAAATGGTGGTTGCGGTGCGATTAGTTTATTTTCTTATTATCCGCAATGAAGCGGGATGTTTGGAAAAAAAGGTAAGTGTATGAGAATTGTACATGGAACAATGTTGATGTGCTGCGCTTTTTGGGCAGTATCGTCGTTCGCATCGACGGTCAATGTCGATGTCACTGAAGAGCACCAGGTCATTCGCGGCTTTGGCGGCATGGTGCATAACGAATGGCAGGGCGGTGGCGGCCTTTCCGATGCCGACGCTAAACTTGCTTTCGGTACGGGTGATGGTCAAATTGGTTTGAATACGCTTCGCATTCCGGTGTATGCGAACTCCAATTCGTTTAACAAGGAAGTAAACGCCGCGAAGTCTGCCAAGAAGTATGCCGGCGACGACTTTATCTTGTATGCCACGCCGTGGACTTCGCCTTATGCGGGTGCTAACCAGCACATGTCTTCGTCGAACTATCAGAAGTATGTGGACCACCTGAATAGCTTCAATGACTACATGAAGAATCAGGGCGTTCCCCTGTACGCTATCTCCATCAGTAACGAACCGGACTGGTGCGGTGAATGGGCTTGCTGGAGCGCCGACGAAATTTACAACTTCACCAAGGGCTATGCCGATAAAATGCGCAAGAACGGCGTCAAGGTGATTTCGACGGAATCGTTCCGCTACGACAAGAACCTTTACAACAAGGTGCTGAACGACGCGAACGCCCTCAAGAACTGGGACATTCTCGGTGCGCACTTCTATGCAAGCGACAGAAGAACTGGGGACGATTTCTTCCAGTATAGCCTTGCAGACCAGAAGGGTGTGGAGCGCTGGATGACGGAACACTACACCGAAAGCCAGGGAAGCGGCAACTACTGGCGCACGATTACGAATACGGGTGACCAGGCAAACCAGAACAAGCGCGATACCGTGAACGCCATGGATGTGGCTTACGAAATCCACCGCGCCATGGTCGTGGGTAATTTCAATCAGTACACTTGGTGGTACATCCGCCGTTGCTACGGCCTTATCATGGAAAAGGACTTCGGCAACAAGCTCCAGGTTTCGAGCAACGAAATTGGCAAGGTCTCCAAGCGTGGTTACGTGATGAGCCAGTTCGCGCGCTTTATCCGCCCGGGTGCTGTGCGCGTGGGTGCAACGGCAAAGCCCGAGGCGAACCTGTTTGCGAGCGCCTACAAGAGTGCCGGTGGTGACTCCGTGATTGTGGTGCTCGTGAACCGCGACTACCAAAAAGACAAGGAAGTGACCATCAAGGTGCAGGGCGCCGATGTCCAGACCTTCCACATGTACACCACTAGCGAAACGAAGAACGCCAAGGACGAAGGCGAAGTCGAAGTCAAGAATGGCGAAGTGACAATCAAAATGCAGTCTGGTGGCAACAACTTCAAGGACTGCATCGTGACGCTCGTGGGTGTCGGTACGCCGGCCGATCCTGTGCCGCGTGAACCGTTTGGCGGCAAGGCCGTTGAGCTCCCGGGTAAGATTGAAGCCGAGAACTTCGACGTTCCGGGTACCGGCAAGGGTAACAAGACTTACGAAGATGCCGACTCGGACAATCACGCTTGTACGGACGAGGGCAAGGAAGCTGAATGCTCCGATTACCGCGATGGAACGGGCGTCGACGTCTACAAGAAGGCGACGGGCTACGTCGTGGGCCATAACCAGGAAGGCGAATGGCTCGAATACACCGTGAACGTGAAGGAAGCCGGTGATTATACCGTGTTTGCCTCGGCGGCCACGAGCAATTCGACGTCTGGTTTCTCGCTGACCTTGGATGGTGAAAATCTCGCCGATTTCGCCCTTTCGGGAACCAGCTTTGACGAATTCACGCTGGCCAAGACCAATGTGGTGTTGCCGACGGGTGAACATATCCTCCGTATGACCGTGACCGGATCCTGGTTCGATATCGACTACCTCTACTTTGCCAAGGGCAAGGACGTCGCCAGCATCGATGAAGGTTCGGGAACGCAATCGATCCGTGCGTTTGACTTCCAGGTCAATGCGGCCCCGGCAACCTATGGCGTATTCGACCTGACGGGCGCCTGTGTGGGCCGCCTGAAAGCCCTCGGTGCAGGGGACGCCCTCCGCAAGGCCCGCGAAATGGTCGGCAAGGATGGCATATACGTGGTCAAGTCCCTGAAGGGTGGCCCAGCTTATAGGTTTACAGTCACAAAATAGCGAAATTTCGCAAAAAAAAGCTTATTCTCCTCATACATTACCGCAAAACGCCCTGCCAAAGCAGGGCGTTTTTCCTTGATAAAATGTCCATAGATGTTTGAAAAAAAATGAAAGAAAAATGGTGTTTTCAGAATAGTTTAAGAATAGGAATTTTTATCAAAAGGATTACTATGGGAGTGTGTAGAAATCTTTACAACGTGGTGCCTGCGTTCTGTTTGGCGTTGGGCATGTTGGGCGTTGCCGTTCAAGACGTCGATGCGGCCCCTAATCCTAATTTCCATATCTACATCGCTTACGGACAAAGTAACATGGCCGGTAATGGCGAGATTGTTCCTGCCGAAGACCAGGCGACCGATCCCAAGAATTTCTTGATGCTTGCCTCCCATAGCGCAAATGCCAGGCAGCGCAGCGGTAGTACCACCCAGTCTATCGAGACGGGCAAATGGTATCCGGCGATTCCCCCGATGTTCCATCCTACCGAGAACCTCTCCCCGGCGGACTACTTCGGTCGTGCTATGGTCGATTCGTTGCCGGGTGTCACCGTGGGTATTATCCCTGTGGCCATCGGTGCTGTAGCCATCAAGGCTTTCGACAAGGATCAGTACCAAGCCTATTTCAATTCCGCTGAAAGTTACATCAAGAACTGGGCAAGGGACTACGATTCTAATCCCTATCAGAGGATTGTGGACTTGGGTAAGAAGGCCAAGGAAGTGGGCGTCATCAAGGGCTTTATTTTCCACCAGGGCGAAACGGATGGTTCTGGCACGGAATGGCAGAATGCGGTGTACAAGACCTACAAGGATTTTATAACGGCTCTTGATCTGGACGAAAACGAAGTGGCCTTTGTGGCGGGCGAAATGCTCCAGGAAGGCAACAACTGCTGCAGCAGCAAGAACGGCGGTATTGCCCAACTTAAAAACAAGTTCAAGAAGTTCGGCTTGGCATCATCCAAGGGCTTGCAGGGTAATGGCAAGGACCCCTACCACTTTGGCCGCGCGGGCGTGATTGAACTCGGCAAGCGTTACTGCTCCGAAATGCTCAAGCTGATTGACAAGACGATTGACCCGGATGCTCCGGCGGTGAACCTGGTGGATCCGACCCAGTCTACGGTTCCTGACGAACCGCCTGAAGAGTATGGCCCCTATGGCGATGCGCCTGCAACTATTCCCGGCACGATTGAAGCCGAGAACTACAACAAGGGCGGTGCCGACAAGGGTTACTATGATTTAAGCAAGGGCAACGAAGGTGGCAAGTTCCGCAAGAACGACGTGGACCTTTACCAGCCGAATATGGGTATCGTCGTTGGCCACTGCCAGAAGGGCGAATGGCTCAAGTATACCGTGAGTGTCGCTGCCGATGGTGAATACGAAATCTCGGCACTCGTGGCCGGTGAAAACGGTACCGGAAGCTTTAAGCTCTATATGGACAGTGTCGAAATCGGTACCGAAATTGCAAACGACGGTTCGGGATTCGAGACGTTCTCCGTGGTGAGCGGTGGCAAGGCTACCTTGAAGGCGGGCGAACACGAACTCAAGCTCGAAATCACGAACGATTGGATCGATATTGACTATGTCGAATTCAAGGCGGTTTCTTCTGGAACCGATAACCTGGTGACGCTGCGCATGGAAAATCCGGTCAAGGAAAGCAGTTTTGCAATCGTTGACATGCAGGGCCGTAAGCTGGGTGTGATACAGGCCACAAACATGGCTGAAGCCGTTGAAAAAACTAAGAAAAATGTGACGCAGAACATGGTCTCTGGTGGGGTATATTTTGTAGTTTCTAATACAAAGAGCAAACACCGAACCATGCAAAAGGTGGTAATCTATGAAAAGTAGTGAACTCGTCATTGTTAAGCAGATAGTGCTCATCATGGCAATCGCTGTGACTCTGGGTATTATCTACGGTTAGTACTTTCCTCCATATCATAAAAAAAGCTCCGACTTTAAGTCGGGGCTTTTTTTTATTGGATTTACGGCAGGCGCTTATTGATAAAACATCCATGGAACTTTCGCCCGAAATGGTGGAAAAATGGTATTGGGGAGGTATTTTTAAGATGAACCAAAGGAGTTCTTATGGGATGTTTCAAGGGCTTGGCCGGCCTGGCCTTTTGTGTTGCCGTTTTTGCGGGTACCACTTCCGCAGCAACCGTTTCTAATCCGATTATGTACGTCGATAGTCCGGACCCCTCGATTGTCCGTGTCGACGATGCTTATTACATGGTCACGACGACGATGCACTTTGCTCCGGGCGTGCCTGTTTTCAAGAGTACGGATCTGGCGCAGTGGCGCACGGTGGGGTATGCCTACCAGACGCTCACCAACAACGATAATATGAACTTGAACGGCGGCAAGGACGCTTATGGCAAGGGTTCGTGGGCTTCGAGCATCCGTTACCACAAGGGCTTCTTCTATGTATTGACTCCGTCTTACACCACGAACAAGACGCACCTCTACAAGACGGCTGACGTGGAAAACGGCCCGTGGACTGAAGTGCAACTCCCGTTCTATCACGATCCGTCGCTGTTCTTTGACGATGACGGTACCGTGTGGGTGTTCTACGGCAGTGGCGACCAGATTAGCTACGTGCAGCTGAACGACGACGCGAGCGGCGTCAAGCAGGGCGGCAAGAGCGGCAAGCTCGGTGGTGTGAGCGTGAACCAGGTGACCGGTACTAGCAACTACTATGTGCAGCAGGAAGGCTCGCACATGGAGAAGGTGAACGGCGAATACTACCTGTTCACGATCTCTTGGCCGGCGGGCAAGAGCCGTAGCGAAATTGTATACCGTTCCAAGAGCTTGCTCTCCGGATTTAGCGGAAGGTACTTTCTCTCCGATAACGGTGTTGCGCAGGGCGGCATTTTCGATACTCCCGATGGCAAGTGGTATGCCCTGTTGTTCCGCGATTCCGGCCCGGTTGGCCGTATGTCGCACTTGGTCCCGATGGAATGGAAGGACGGCTGGCCGGTTCCGACCAGCGGAAGCAAGGCTCCCTCCACGATTGACCTGCCGGAATCTCCGCTCCCGGGCTACGGCATGGTCACTAGCGATGATTTTGAATCTACCGAACTTGCTCTCGAATGGCAGTTCAACCATAATCCCGATAACAAGAACTGGAGCCTCACCGCAAATCCGGGCTTCTACCGCATTACCACGAGTCGCACCGATTCCCGCGTGGTGACAGCGAAGAATACCTTGACCCAGCGCACCTTTGGCCCCAAGTGTTCTGGCCGTACGCTTGTGGATGGCACAGGCATGAAGGATGGCGACATGGCTGGCCTCGTTGCCCTGCAAGATGACAAGGGCTTTGTGGCGCTTGCTAAAGATGGCGGTAGCTACAAGGTGGTGATGTACACCGGAAACAAGGATGGTGAAAGTCTGAAGGATAGCAAGGCGATTTCGGGTTCCAAGGTTTACCTGCGAATTGATTTCGACCTGCCGATTGACCGCGGTACTGCATACTTCTACTACAGCACCGATGGCAATACCTGGACAAAGATTGGTAGCGACGTGAAGCTCAATTACGACCTGCACATGTTCGTGGGTGTGCGTTGGGGCCTCTTCAACTTTGCAACCAAGCAGGCCGGCGGTTATGCGGACTTCGACTGGTTCAAGGTCGGTACCGACTACAAAGATGAAATTTACCTGGATATGGCTCAGGACACGACTCCTCCGACTCCGTACAACGACGTGGCCGCGAAGATTCCGGGCAGGGTCGAAGCCGAAAATTACGACGTGGGTCGTTCGGGCAAGGCTTACTACGACAACGATGGCGATAATCAGGGCAAGGCCTATCGCGAAGACGGCGTAGATATCGTTGGCTTTGAATGCTCCGACGAGGCTAATACCAAGGATTGCGGGGGCTATGCTCTCGGCTATACGGCTGAAGGTGAATGGATGCGCTACACGGTGAATTTCGCCAAGGCGGGAGTCTACGAGGTCCGCGTGAACATGGCGACTCCTTCCGAAAATGCGGGCGTCAAGCTTTACATCGACGGCAAGGCGGTTACGGAAGAAATTATTGCTGAACAGAATGGGGAAAACGACTGGAGTACCTATTCGGTGAAAACTGCAAAGACGTCTGAAATTGCGGCTGGCGAACATGCCCTCAAGGTGGAAATTGTCGGCAACAACGTGAATGTGGATTGGCTTGAGTTCTGCGAGGGCTCTTGCGCCGACAACCCGCTGTTGGTGCGCAAGGTCCGTTACGATGTGCAGGCCGCGCAGTCATATCGCGTGTTTTCGCTGAACGGAACGTATGTCGGAACGGTGGATGCCGCGAGCGCCCGCGAGGCGCAGGCGAAGGTCCGCGAGATTGTTCCTGAAAACGGAGTCTACTTGGTGAAGCCTAGAAATGGTATGGCGCACCGCTTTATGGTAACCAAATAACAAACACAAAAGGAGTAGTGGAATGGTTGGATTTGGAATCACGGGCAAGGTGTGCCTTGCCTTGATGAGTGTGGCATTGCTTGTGGGTGGCGCTTTCGCGGACAACATAAACGTGAACGGCGCAAACCGCAACATGCTAGTGTATGCTCCGTCCGGTATAGAGAAGGATCGCCCCCTGATTATCCAGATGCATGGTTATAATCAGGATGCCGCCTACCAGAAAAATGCTGCAAAATGGGAGAGCGTTGCAGACACGGGCCGTTTTGTGGTCGTATTCCCCAATGGCGAAAATAAATCGTGGGATATTTCGGGCGACAAGGATCTCAATTTTATCAAGGCCATTATCAACGAGATGAACAACAAGTACGGCATCGACAAGAAGCGTGTCTATGTCTCGGGATTCTCGATGGGCGGCATGATGAGCTACCATGTGGCAAACAAGATGGGCGACATGATTGCGGCTATTGCGCCTGTTTCGGGTGGCGGTGGTGTGAACTCGCCCAAGCGCGCGATGCCGATTATGCATACGCACGGCACGAGCGATGACGTGGTGAATTACAACAGCACTGTTAATACGGTCAAGAGCTGGGTTTCTGCCCAGAAGTGTTCCAGCAATTCGCAGAAAATCAAGCCGTATCCGACGACTAAGCCGGGCTCTGCGGCGTCTCTTGAAATCTGGAGTGGCTGCACCGACAACGTAGAAGTGCGTTTGCTGACCATTGAAGGCAAGGGCCACTGGTATTCCATGGACGAGGCCGTCAGTGTCAACACGAGCGTTGAAATTTGGAACTTCGTGAAGAACTACTCGCTGGACGGTCCAGCCGTTGCTCCGGTAGATACCGCCCAAAATATCAATCAAGGCGATACCCCGGCCGATAGCAGCAATATCTCAGTTCCGACCGATAGCAGTAAGACCGTAGTCCCGGCGGATAGCGGCAAAATCACGGTCCCGGCTGATAGCAGTAATGTAACGGTCCCGACCGATAGCATCCAGGGAATTTCCTGGGAATGGCGCAATGCCCTTGGGAATAAGCGTTCTTACGCCGTTTTCGGCCTGGACGGTCGCCGTATCGGTACAGTGGAAGCAATGGACGCAACGGAGGCAGAAACGCTGAAAAAAGCGAAATTTGGGCAAAAAGCCGTCCTGTTGCGCCGTTATTAATCCATTATTGATAAATCGTCAACAAGGTTTTGTTTTTGGGGAGGCATAAAGCTGTTTTAGGGGTATATGTTTAGAACGAGGATACAGCAAGGAGTGTATTGTATGTTTGGATTGAAAAGAATGCCTCTTGGCGTGCTTTGTGCGTGTACCATAGCGAGTTTGGCGGTGCAATCTTTCGCTCATCCCGATAGTTTGGTGCTTACGCCCCCGCTGGGGTGGAACAGCTGGAATGTGTTCCACAATTGCCGACGCGATGGTCTCTTCGGGCTTGAAAGACGCGGGCTACATTTACCTGAACCTTGACGACAACTGGATGGATACCAAGCGCGATGCCCAGGGCAACCTCCAGAACAATCCGAAAACGTTCCCGAGCGGCATGAAGGCCATTGCTGATTACGTGCATGCGAAGGGCTTGAAGTTCGGCCTTTACGGCGACCGCGGCAAACGTACTTGCCACCATTACAACAGCAAATGGGATAGCCAGAGCGGTTCCAACGGTCACGAAGAACAGGATGCCAAGAAACTCGCCGAATGGGGCGTTGACTACTGGAAGTACGACAACTGCGATTCTGACCCGAATACCCAGGAAAAAGACTATACCGCTATGTCCAATGCTCTCCGCAATTCCGGACGCGACATCGTGTTCAGCATTTGCATGTGGGAATACAAGGACTGGATGCCGAAAATCGCCAACCTCTGGCGCACGACTTTCGATATCGGTCCCGAATGGATTTCGACTTCGTGGTACCGCGGCGTCTACGAAATTATCGATGCGAACAACAAGTACTGGCAGATTGCAAAGCCC
>CACXKY010000094.1:3698-12688 GCA_902768325.1 Fibrobacter succinogenes | reverse complement strand
AAGAAGTACCATATATAGGAATGAGCTCGCACCTACGGTGCTTTGAGGAATGAGGTCGCACCCTACGGGTGCTCTGAGGTAAAATACAATACGAGAAGTTTTGCCCAAAGGGAGCCTCAGGCGACCGACCTCAAAGCAAAGCGTGCCCATAGCCCAAACCCTTTTCAACTAGGAGGCATTCCATGGCCAAGAACAACAAATCCATCACTGACATCGTCTGCGACTTCCTCAAGAAGCAGAAACTCTCCCCCATTCCCGTCCAGACGCTGAACGAAGAAGCGGAAACGACCCGCTACTTCGGCGGTGACCTCAAGGAATTCATCGCCGCGGCCAAGACGCTCGGCGCCAAGGGAATCTTCGTGGAAACGCTCTACCTCGAAGAAGACGAATTCTTCTACGACAGCGGCATGGACGACGACGAATACCTCGCCCTCTACGGCAACGGCGACAGCTGCGGCTGCGACGGCGAATGCAAGTGTGGTTCGGCAGGCTCACCATCTGGCAAGGGCAAGAAGAAGGCCAAGGACGACGACAGCGATGTCGATGCCGTCTACTTCGAACCCGAAGACCTGGACGGTCTCGACCTCACGCTCCTCAAGCCGGAAATGGCCAAGTACCTCGACCGCATCGGCGAAGCCTGCGGCGTGCGCCTCACGGTGCCGGGCGTCGACCACCTCGAAGTGGAACTGTTCGCCGAATGGTACGACAAGTTCGCCGAACTCGTGGACGAAGCTTCCGAAGCTATCGAGATCGACCCGACCGATACGCTGAGGCAGGCACAGGCCATCTTCGAAGAAGCCGATGATTCGGCAAGCTCGTCAACCGACAAGAGCGTCAAGAAGATTGCCGCCCATCCGCCGAAGAAGTCCAAGAAGGCTAAGAAGTAATCTTCCGGTTTAGACAATTCTTACCAAACGTCACCCTGACGAAAGTCAGGGTCGTTTTTTTATGCTGAGGAAAACATCTGATCCTGAGTGTCCTCAGGATGACGCGGTCAGCATGACGTGCAGAACTGTCCGCGGCAAAAAAAAGAGCGTCCCCAATGGGACGCCCTTTTAGAAGTTTTGAAGGAAAAACTTACTTGATCGCGATGCGCTGCATCTTGGATCCCAGCTTCACCAGGTAGATGCCGGCGTTCTGGAAGCGGGCCTTGACAGCGTCCTTGATGGAAGCGCCGGCGGCAACGTCAACCTTGCCCATGAACTTGCCCTGCATGTCGAACACCTGGAGAGTCTTGGCGGTGTTGCCCAGACGGAGGTCGGCATTGATGGCCAGCGGAGGATCGTCTTCACCGGCACCTTCCAGGCTGAACTTCACGTAGTCGACGTTCGTGTTGTCGTTGGCAATCGTGATGCGGAGGACGTGTTCACCAGCGGTAAGGGTAGCCTTGCCCGTGGCTTCTTCGTAGGTATTCCAGTCTTCCTGGGTATTGCCTTCGAAAGCGAGAGATGCAAGAGCCGTTTTGTCGAGAGAGAGTTCAACCGTGCCGGAACCGGAACCGTTGGATACGTAGGCCGTGATATTGTATTCGCCAGCCTTGGTGACGTTCACGGTGTATTCGAGCCAGAGGTCCTTAGCGGTGTAGCCGATAGCCTTGCCGGTACCGCCATTCACGATATCCACGGAAGCGTAGTCTTCGCCGCGGTAGTCGTGGTCGCCATCTTCGCCAGAGGCGCCCTGCGTGCCGGAGTAGGAATCGCCGTAGTTGCCTTCGTCAAAGTTTTCGGCTTCAATAGTACCCGGAATCGTAGCGGCAGTGCCACCGAACGGCTTGCGGTCGATCGGAGTCGGCGGTTCAGACGGCTGGCCGTTTTCGCTCATGTCGAAATAGGTGTATTCCACGGAACCCGTAGCGCCACCACCGGCTTCAGTCATGAGCATCACTTCGGTCACGTCACCGAACTTGAGCTGGATGCTCTTCTGACCACCCTTGGAACCCGGAAGGCTGGCGGTCTGACCCGTGAAGAGTTCATTCCACTTGTTGAAGTGGGCCTGGATATCGATATGGCCGCACTGACGCGGAGACTGGCGGATGCTGAAGATCTGCAAGAAGGTAGAAGTACCCGTCTTGGAAGCTTCCTGGTCACGGACGTAGGTATGGATGGTGTAAGTAGCGCCATCAACCGTGATTTCGCCCTGCTTGGGGCCAACATACTGTTCGCTCGGCTTGCTGAACCAGTCGTCCACGATGTAGTATTCGACCTGCGGATTCACCGTCCAGCCATAAATACCGATGTAGCCGTACTGGGCAGAACCGGTCTTGGTGTACTTGTAGTCGGCAGTGTACTGCATGCCCTTGACGCTCTTACCCGGGCCGTTATCGCCGTAGCGGAAACCCACGCGGGCCAGATAGTCGTTGTTGTTGTTCCAGTTGGCCTTGAAGGTTCCGTTATCGTAGTAGGTCATGGAGTTGGAACCACCCGCAGACCACTGTTCGAAGCCCCACTTGGTTCCGCTGATGGAACCCGTAGAGTTGCCGTTCACGCTGTGGCCGGAACCCTGTGCAACAGGCATAGCGTCCTTACACGCATCGACGGCGTAGGCAGAAGTAACTAGACCAAAGGCAAGGACCATTCCCGCCTTGAAAAGAGACTGTTTTTTCATATTATACTCCTCGTTTTTTACTAAAAATAAACACCCCGATGGTAAAATCGGAGTGTTTAGTCTCTTTTTGTGTTGTTGCGAAAAACAACACTATTTCGCCAATTTTTACTACTTCACAGCGATGCGGTGCAGGCGACCGTTACCCTTGACCAGGTAGACGCCGGCATTCTGGAAGCGAGCCTTGATGGCCGAAGTCACCGTCATGCCCTGGGCAACTTCGATCTGGCCGAGGTACTTGCCCTGCATATCGAACACCTGGAAGTTTCCGCTGACCGTCATGGACTGGAGATCCATCGGGAGGGCTTCCGTAGAGCTCGTCGGGCCAACCGTGGCACTGGATTTGGCGACGCTGTTGCTGGACCTGCCGAAGCTATTGCTGGACCTGCCGACGCTGCCGCTAGACTTCGGCTCAGAGGCGCTGGATTCCACCGGCGTTGCAAGAGGATGCGCCTTGTCGGTCATCTTGAAGTAGTTAACATCGAACGTGCCCGAGCCACCACCGGCTTCGACAAGCACCTTGGCTTCATACATCTTACCCATCTTCATGCCGAGGGATTCCCACTTCTTGAAGTGAGCCGAGATGTCGATATGGCCACAGGAACGGGCACCCTTACGCTTGCTGAAGTACTGCGGGAAGGTAGCATTCCCCTTGATAGAGGGTGCGTTGTTACGCTGGTTCTGGTAAATTTCGTAGGTAGCACCATCAACCGTGAACTCACCCTTCTTCTGGCCAAGGAGGTTCGGACCCGGCTCGCTGAACCAGTCATCGACGATGTAGTATTCCACCAGCGGATCGACCGTCCAGCCGTAGATACCGATGTAGTTGTAGCCACCGGCGTTGCCACTCTTTTTCCAGTTAAAGTAGGCATCGATGGGGCCGAGATCTTCGTGAGATTTGTCTTCGTTGTACTTGAAGCCGACTCGGGCAAGGAAGTCGTTGGTGCCACTCCATTTGGCAGTGAACGTACCGTTGTCGTAAGAGGTCATGGAGTTGTTGCCGCCCTGGTACCAGATTTCGTAATGGTACGGAGAGTTACCGACTTTACCCGTTGCGCTCTGGTTGTCACGGCCATTATCAACCTTGCCGCTGCCTTCGTGGCCCATCTGGTCCTTACAGGCATCGATCGTACCGGAGGTAGAACCGCCGTTGCCCTTAGAGGAGCTGGACTTAGCCTGAGAAGAACTGGACTTGGCCGAGCTGGAGCTCGTCGGAGTAGATTCAGCCTTGTCAGTCATGTTGAAGTAGGTGTAGTCCACGGAACCCGTAGCGTTACCACCCGCTTCGGTCATGAGCATCACTTCGGTCACGTTACCGAACTTGAGCGAAGCAGAAGCACCACCCTTCGAGCCCTTGAGCTGCTTGTTCTGGCCGGTGAAGAGCTCGTCCCACTTCTTGAAGTGGGCAGAAATGTCGATGTGGCCGCACTGACGCGGAGTTTCGCGGATGCTGAAGAACTGCACGAACGTGGAGGTACCCGACTTGGAGGGTTCGCTCTGGCGGAGGAACGCGTGGATGGTGTACTTGGCACCGTCGACGGTGATTTCGCCGAACTTTTCACCCACATAGTTTTCGCTCGGCTTGCTGTACCAGTCGTCCACGATGTAGTATTCGGTTTCGGGGTTCTTGGTCCAGCCGTACACGCCGATATAGCCGTACTGGGCAGAACCGGTCTTGGTGTACTTGTAGTCAACGGCAAAGTTCTTGGTCTTGTGATCAATGCCGTTACCATTGTACTGGTAACCCACACGGGTCAAGTAGTCACCGGAACCACTCCAGTTGGCCTTGAACGTACCGTTGCTGTAGTAGGTCATGGAAGCGTTGCCACCTTGGTACCACTGCTCGAAACCCCAAGGGGTTCCGCTGATGGGACCAACCCTGTTACCGCTCACTTGCGTGCCGTTTCCAGAGTGACCCATGTTATCGTTACAGGCATCTGCCGCATAAGCAGACACCGCCAATCCCAACATAAGGGCGAGGCCGAATCCGGCCATAGATGTTTTTTTCATAGTTTGCTCCTCTAATGTTTTTCCCTTTCATCTAAATCTAATCTCGCCTAGGTACTACATTGTAAAACAAAGGGGAAAAGTGTTGTTGTAAAATGCAACGTCAAAAATAAGGAAAAAACGCCATTTTTTGTAAACTTCTGCCTAAAAAACGCAAAAAAAGGCAACCATTCAGACGCCTTTTTTAGCCCATTTTAGCCTTTTTACAACTATTTGGTCACGGAAACCTTTTCAAGCCGTCCGGAAGCCTTCACCATATAAATGCCCGGCCTGCCGAATTTAGCCAGAATCGCCTTGTCGGCACGCGCCCCTGCCGGCACACTCACCTTGCCCAGAACGCGGCCCTGCATATCGAAAACTGTCATATTGCGGTCGGACGAACTGATGCGGGCCAATTGCGGCATCGCCGTAGTCGATCCGGAGGAATCTGCAGGAGGTTTCAGCTCCTGAGCTGCAGAACTCGATTCCGGAGCGTCCGCGCTAGATTCCGGCGTTACCGAGCTAGACTCGGGCGCCACGGAAGCGGAGGACCCGGCTACAGAACTGGAGGAACCCTCGGCATACCAATTACTAATAAAGTCCATATAGGTATATTCGATGGAACCCTTGGCATAGCCATCGCCAAAGGCTTCGACCGTAGCCATCACGCTGGACAAATTGCCGAACTTGAGCGCAACATTCTTAAGGGTTCCCTTGAGGTTCGGGATGCTATCGCTTTGTCCAGCAAAGAGTTCGGCGAACTTGTTTAAATGGGCCGAAACACTGATATGACCGCACTCGCGCGGAGTCTCGCGAATGCTAGTAATCCGCATAAAATAGGTATATTCCCTAAAGGCCTCCCCTTCTTCGTGCAACAGGGCATAAATCGCGTATTTTGCGCCATCGACCTCAATTTCGCCAAATTTACGGCCGAATGATTCAATATCGCCGACCCAGTCGTCTATAATGAAGAACTCGTTCAACGGTTTTGCCGTCCAACCATGGACACCCACATAGGCGCCTCCGGACTCAACGTTCTTCGTATACCTGTAATTCAAGGAAAAATTCTTGGTTTTGAGGTCTACACCATCACCATCATAGCTGAACCCGACTCGGGCCAAGAAATCATAGGTATCATCCCACTCGGCCTTGAACAAGCCGCCATCATAATAGGTCAATTTTTTCCCGTTGGACGTATTTGCCCCGTCAAACCACAGCTGGTAACTCAACGCCGATCCAGGGAAAGAACCGTTCTGGCTACCAGTCACAACGTGAGCATCACCCTTGAGGGGCATTTCTCCGGCAGTGCACGCATCGACCGCATAGGCGGAGGCAGCAAAGCCCATCACGAGGGCAAGACCCAATTTCATCATTTTGTTTTTCATTTTCTCATTCCTTCTCCACATTATTCCCCAAATTTAAAATCTACACCAATCCCCCCGAAAAAGCCCTTTTTTAGGAAAATGACGTTGTTCTAGAAAACAACATCATAAAAAAAAGACCCGCCCCCCGAAGGGAAACGGGCCTAAAATGGCTTTTATTCTAAAATTAACGCTTTTCTACAGAAATCACCTTGTTAGAGGCACCGCGCTTGAGCAGGAACGTTCCGGACTTGCCGAACTTGGTCAGCAGGAGTTCCTTGACGGAAACGCCGGCATTCAGTTCGACGGTACCGAGGTACTTGCCCAGCATATCGAACACCTGTGCGGAACCGGCCATACGGAAATCGGCCCTTTCAACAGGGAGGGCAATCGTAGAAGAGCTGTTCACAACTGCGGAACTGGACGTCGGGGTGGCAGAGACACTGGACGTCGGAGGAACCGAGTTGGAAGAAGACACGACCTCGCTAGATGTCGGAGTGACGGCGCTAGACGTAGCGACAGAGCTGGAGCTCGGGGGATTATTCTGGACGTACACCTTGGCGTAGTTAAAATCGATCTTGCCGGAAGCGCCCTGCTGTTCCGGATACTGACCAGCTTCGCCCAGGACCTTCGCCTCGTACAAGGACGAGCCAAGAGTAATGCCCTTGCTCTTCCAGGCCTTGAAATGTTCCGTAATGCTAATCGTACCGCAAGTACGGGCCGTAGACCTCAAGCTGTAAATCTGGTCGAATTGCTTGTTGCCTTCAATCGTCGCACGGTTTGCGCTCGCCGTGAAAATTTCGTATTCGGCACCGTCAACGGTAATCTTGCCCCTCGACGTTCCAAGCCAGTTAGGCCTGGAGGCCGGGCCCCAGTTATCCACGATGTACCATTCAATCAGCGGGCTCTGCATCCAACCGTAAATACCGGCATAGGCATAAGAAATGGACTTGTCATTGGTAAAGGTCTTCATGCTATAGTCGGCAACGAGGTTGCCCACAGAAAGCGGGTCCTTACCGCTGTTCTGGCCATAGAAAAGACCTTCACGGCACAGGAAGTCGTCGGTGTTGGAGAAAGAGCACGAAAAAGAACCGTCTTCATAGAAATCAGTCGTTGCGCTGCCGCTCTTGTTCCACTGTTCATAGTGATAATCACCGATAGGGCCCGTTTCTCCCTTGTCGGCACCGGCGCCCACACTGAAAGAAACCGTCTTTTTTGAGCCGGAATGGCTTGCATTACAAAAATCCTGAGCAAAGGAGCCAGAAGCAATGAAAGCCACACAAAGGGCCGTAGCCCCCACCATTTTTGATCTCATATAATCCTCCAAAATATGCCTGTAATATAAACAAATTATCGAAATTCGCTCTTTTTTTTTTGCATTTCGTCGTTTTTGCGTAACGTACGACACACAAAAAAGACATCCTTTGTCAGGATGCCTTTCTTTTTCAGAATTTCAGAACAACTTAATTTGCTTCCGGAGCCGGATTTCCGCCTTCAGAAGAGGTTTCTACGGAGTCGTCATCGACCTCGACGCCTTCCACCTTGTCGAAGGTTTCCTTCGCCTCGGCGCTGTCCTGTTCGATGTCTTCGACGCTCGGGAGGGCGGTGGCATCTTGCACCAGGTCGCCTTCACGCAGGCTGATGGCCTTCACACCCTGGGCATTGCGGCCCGTGAGGCGGATGGAATCGGCCTTGATGCGGATGACCTGACCTTCCCTAGTCGTGATAATCAAGTCGTAATCGTCGGCAACGCTGTCCACGAACACGGCCGGACCGATCTTGTCGGTGACGTTCAAGTTCTTGACGCCCTTGCTACCGCGCTTCGTGACGCGGTAAGAACCCGGCTCGCTACGCTTGCCGTAGCCCTTCTCGGTAATGGTGAGCACCTTGTTGCCCGCCTTGAGCCACAGGAGCGAAATGACTTCGTCGCCTTCGGCAAGCTTGATGCCGCGGACACCGTGAGTTCCACGGCCCATCGGGCGGAAGCAGGTAATCGGGAACGTAACGGCCTGGCCATTGCGGGTGGCAATCATCAGCAGGTCCTTCGGAATCGGGCGATTTTCGACGTTTTCGTCGGCATCGCCTTCCGTTTCGGCAGCATCGTTCACTTCGGCGTCGGCAGAAGTGTCTTCGCCTTCACCAGCGTTCAGCGATTCCTTGTATTCTTCTTCCGTCATGCCCACAAGCTGCACCTTCACGAGTTCGTCGCCCTCGTCCAAGCTGATGGCGTTCACGCCCGCCTTGCGCGGACGGCTGAACAGCTTGAGGTCCATCTTGTTGATGACACCCTTCTTGGTCACGAACACGAGGCAGAAGTAACCGCCGAACTTGCGGACCGGCACAATCGCCTGGACGGTTTCGCCTTCGGTAAGGCCCACAAAGTTCACGATCGGGCGGCCCTTACCGCTGCGCGTCCCTTCGGGCAGGCGGTAGACCTTGGTCCAGTAGGCGCGTCCCTTGTTGGTGAACACGAGCAGGTAGCTGTGCGTGCTCGCCGTGAATATCTGGTCCACGTCGTCTTCGTCCTTGAGGCCCGCACCGATAATGCCCTTGCCGCCACGGCTCTGGGTTTTGAAGGTGTCGATGGGCAGGCGCTTGATGTAGCCTTCCTTCACCTGTTCCTCTTCGGCAATCAGGTCTTCTTCGTCGCTGTCGTCGATGGCTTCGCCAATGGTGGTGCGGCGTTCGTCACCGTACTTCGCCACGACGGCATCGAGCTTTTCGAGCATGATGGCAATGCGGCGTTCGCGCTTTTCGAGGATGTCCTTCAAGTCGGCGACAGTCGCCACGAGCTCGTTGTATTCGGCTTCCAACTTTTCCAGGTTGAGGCCGGTGAGCTGGCCGAGGCGCATGTCCACGATAGCCTGCGACTGGATTTCGTCGAGGCCGAAACGGTCCTGCAAGCTCTGCTTCGCAATGTCGGTCGTCTTGCTCGCCTTGATAATCTGCACGACTTCGTCGATATTCTGGGTCGCTATACGCAGGCCCTCGATGATGTGCAGGCGGGCTTCGGCCTTCTTCAAGTCGAACTGCGTAGCGCGC
>CACXKY010000094.1:0-3637 GCA_902768325.1 Fibrobacter succinogenes | reverse complement strand
TCGCCCACTGCATCGCGGCGAAGTTCAATAACGATGCGGATATCGCGGCTGGATTCGTCGCGGATATCGGTAATGCCGTCAATCCTCTTGTCACGAACCAGGTCGGCAATCTTCTTGCAGAGTTCCGCCTTGTTCACCATGTACGGGATTTCGGTCACGATGATGCGCGGCTTGCCCTTGGAATCCGTCTCGATTTCGGTACGGGCACGTACGCGCACGCGGCCATGGCCCGTGAGGTAAGCTTCGCGGATGCCGGAACGGCCACAGACGACAGCGCCTGTCGGGAAGTCCGGGCCCTTGATGTAGTCCATCAGGTTTTCGTCCGGGAGGTCCGGATTTTCGGCCAAAGCGTGTATTGCGGCACCGACTTCGCGCAAGTTGTGCGGAGCCATGTTGGTCGCCATACCCACGGCAATGCCGGAGGTACCGTTCACGATCATATTCGGGAGCGCCGAAGGCAGAACCAGCGGTTCTTCAAGAGACTCGTCGTAGTTCGGGCCCATGTCGACGGTATCCTTTTCCAGGTCTTCGAGCATGAGGGCGCCGAGGTTGTTCATCTTGGCTTCGGTGTAACGCATGGCAGCAGGGCTGTCACCGTCGATGGAGCCGAAGTTACCCTGACCGAACACCAGCGGGTAGCGCAGGGAGAAGTCCTGCGCCATACGGGCGAGCGTTTCGTAAACGGCGGAGTCGCCATGCGGGTGGTACTTACCAATCACGTCACCCACGATACGGGCGGACTTGACCGTCCCCTTGTTCGGGACCACGCCCAGCTTGTGCATACTGTACATCACGCGGCGGTGCACCGGCTTGAAGCCGTCACGTGCATCGGGCAAGGCACGAGCCACAATAACGCTCATCGAGTAGCGGAGGTAGCAATCCTGCATGTCCTGTTCAATCAGGCTTTTGAACTGCGATCCGGGGACCATTTCTTCTGACATTCGTTTTCCTCAGTTAGTGGTTAGTGGTTAGTGGTTAGTGGCTAAGACTTTCTAGCCGCAAGCACCTCCCGCTAACATTTCATTTATTACTTCTAAACTTTTTTCGTCGGTCTGGTCGATACGGTGGGGAGTGACCGTCGCATACCCCTGGTTCAAGAGGTAGTCGTCACTGTCCACGGGCTGCTTATCCCACAGCTTATCGCCATGTGGTCCGTAAACATCCCGAGGGCCATCTTCGTTGCCTTGAAACCTTTGAAGGTTTCGGCGGTAGCCTTTGGGAAATTCACGTTCCAGAATATGCCGGCAGGAATCTTTTCGTAAAGGCGCGCTTCGACAACCTTTACCGCAAAATCGACTGCGGCTTGCAAAAGGGTCGACTCAGCCCCACGGAGGGAAAGGGCGATTCCAGGGACGCCCCAAAGGGCCGCTTCGCGCGCCCCGGCGACCGTACCGGAATAAAGGGAAGAAACCCCCGAATTTTCGCCGACATTGATGCCCGAAAAACACACGTCGAAAGGACCCGGACCACCCCCCTCGGTAGAAAGCCCGTAAGCCGCAAAATGCCCGAGGGCAAACTTGGCACAATCGGAAGGGGTTCCGTCCATCGAAAACACGCTGTAAGGGAGAAAGGGCGCCCGCCAGGGCGTGCATATTCGCGCTACCTACCCCATCGTCATTCGTGACGAGGATGCGCGGTTTTCGTGCTTCTTGCATGTAACCGAAAATGTAGAAATTTCATTAACAAATCCTTCCAATACCATCCAAAAAAGCCCATAAAAATGCGTTAAAAAGCAAACAGACGTCAGGGCCTATATGAAACGGGGAAACAGGACATCTCCAGCATTCTCTCGGGGGCTTCTTGAACAAAAATGCGAAAGCCATGCTTCGGCTTTCGCATAAATTATTCGCAAGATGAAAAGATTATTGAGGATTACTCCAAATAAACCATCGGAACGCCCAAATTTACGTCAATCGGGTAAGGCTCTAGATCAATTGAACCATATTCACCTCTATTAGTAAAGAGAGCACTCCATTGTTGCCCAGTAACTACATAGATAAACCCATCAAAGTATTTATCAAGACACATTGTTTCACCATTCCCCTCATAGATTGTCCTTGGGGTATTAGATTCATGGCACTCCACTCTAATCCAATTATCTTTCCCGTAATCCCAAGAAATTTGCAACATTGAGCAAAAACTGGGTTTATAGAACTTTATCTGTTTCCAAAAAACAAACTCTATTAAATTAAAATCAATACTTTTTAACTGCTTTAGAGAAAGGTTCTTTTTCAAAGCCTTCAAATACTCCGAATTCTTCAGGAATTTGTATTTTGAGATATCTATTGAGAAATCTCTTGGGAAATGCCTATTGTCATCGCTTTGTGATCTACTCAGAATTTCATATTGAGATTTTAGATCATCAATCAATTTCTCCATTGTCTTCGGAAGCAAGAGAACCGAATAATTCCCAGAAAAAGTTTTCCCAGAAGTATATACATTATAGTCTTCTAATTTGGCAGCAAACTCTTCTTGGGTCATTCTTTTTTCAGGAGTTTCACCAAAAAAGCCCATAACAACTTTATTTTTTTTAATAAAATTTTGTAATTTTCCAAGCAATAAATTACTTCTATAATTCGCTAAGAACTCTTCTATAGAACAAGCAGAACAACTTTCAAGATTAATTCCATCTACCAATTTCGTCCAAATATTCGGAGACTTAGTATACTTTACCTTCGCCTGTTTCCAGCTGGAGGGTTTATTTGACGGTTCCGACTTCCCCTTCTCGATAGCTCCGACAAAAAAACCAATATTACCGCCATTTAAACTTTCTCTAAGGTTCACATTACTGATTTTTACCATAGCACGAGGTTCTGTAACAATCTGCTTAATCAACGGATTCTCACCATCAAAGATATTCTTCTTGTTATCAGCCGGTTTCAAAACATAGAGAACATACTTCTCTATATTTTTGGGATTCCACTTAATTTCACTCCAATCTAAGTAAATAAGATTGTTAAAATCTTGCAAAGTAACCGAAAAACCTTTATCGCTATAAGTGATATTTTCTCTGTTGCTCAGGCCCATTTTTTAATACCTCTCTGTTGTTAGTTTGAACACAAAATAAAACATAAACTAAATCAGAGAATATAGATGTAAAATTTCATTTGTAATAATTTATCAATACAAATTATCATAAAAAACATAAAAAGCACAATTTTGCAAAAAAAATTTTATGTATCTATCGTCAACAAAAACAGTCCCATTTCTAGAGGCTCCCAAGCACCCCCATTTTCATCTTCAGGTCCCTGAACGCGGGCCAATTACTGCACAGCAAAGTCTGCTGCGCCAAATTGAGCTATATTTTACCCCGATGTATACCGAACCGAAATTCCTCGCCATGAAGGAGACTTCCAAGGCGAAACGCATGGCCGAACTGCTACGCGTCATCATCTTGCAGCTGGGTGACGACGTTCCCCGCGCACGGCGGGAATTCGAGACTTATGCCGATTGGATGAAGCTCCCCGAAAAGGAGCGCCTCACCGGAATGAACCAGGCGCAAATGATCGACCTGTACAAGACGTTCCGCACCCGGGCGGGGCTCGGGTTCGAACGCGACGTATACCTGGAACAGGAACCGGGCGACAGGGAAACGCCGAACGAGGCGCCCCTCCCCTTCGCGGTACTGGTCCATAAC
>CACXKY010000093.1 GCA_902768325.1 Fibrobacter succinogenes | reverse complement strand
ATGGGCGGCTTCGGTGGCGGTGACATGGGCGCCTGGGGCGGCGGTGACATGGGCGGTTTCGGCGGCGGTGACATGGGCGGCTTCGGCGGCGGTGACATGGGCGGCTGGACCGGTGGCGGCGATATGGGCGGCTTCGGCGGCGGTGACATGGGCGGCTGGACCGGCGGCGGCGACATGGGTGGCTGGACCGGCGGCGGCGACATGGGTGGCTGGACCGGCGGCGGCGACATGGGTGGCTGGACCGGCGGCGACATGGGCGGAGGCATGGGCTTCTAACGTGTTGCCAGGATAGGCTTTAGATAGCTCCTCCTATGTGATAGGAAAGGCTCGCATCGTGTGGTGCGAGCTTTTCTTTTGTGTAAAAAGTGTGTAGAAACTTTTTTATAAAATTGGGCTAAAATGTAATTTTTTAGCAAAAAACGAACTTTTCTTGTAAAAATAATTATATTGGAAATAACAATTTCCAAGGAGAATAACCATGAACTTCAAAAAATTTGGACTTGCGGTTGCATTTGCTTCCGTATTCGCATTCGTCGCTTGCGACGATTCCACTTCTGCCAGTGGCGAAACGACTGGTGGCGAAGAAACGCCGGCTGTTTCTAGCGCCTCGAATGGCGATGACGAAGTGGCTTCTAGCGCCGAAGAAGCTAAAGAAAAGAGCTCCGCTAGCAAGGACGACTCTAAGGCTGGAGGGGATGATTCCCCCAAGAGCTCTGCAAGCAAGGATGAGGGCGGTGATGCCAAGAGTTCTTCGAGCAAGGCCGAAGATTCTCAGCCTTCTGAAGGCGAAGCTGCCGCGAGCTCCTCGAGTGTCGGTGGTGCTATAGATTCCACGTTCGACTACTCTTCATATATGTCTTGCGATGAAGAAGGCGCAACGCAGGAACAGTTCAATATGACGATGACCTGTAAGGACGGCCAGTGGACTGTGGATTCTTCTTCCATTGCGAGCATGTTCTCTTGCGATGAAGAGGGCGCTACCCAGACCCAGATGGGCTACGTGTCGGTTTGCAAGAATGGCCAGTGGGTTTTAGACTCCACCGCGACTGCGGCTGCCAATGCGTGCGATGAGGAAGGGGCTACGAAGACCGAGACTTCTTCCATGATGGGCATGGAATTTGAAATGTCGTATATCTGTAAGGACGGCCAGTGGACCATAGATGTCTCCGCCTTCGGCGGCCAGGGCGGCATGGGCGGCTTTGGCGATTCCAGCTGGACTGGTTTCGGCGGCCAGGGCTTTGGCGATTCCAGCTGGACTGGCTTTGGTGGCCAGGGTGGCTTTGGTGATTCCAGCTGGACCGGCTTCGGTGGCCAGAACGGCCAGTGGGGCGGTGGCTCCTTCGGTACTGTTGGCGGTGGCGATACCACCCCGACGACAGAGGAATAAGTTAAATACCTAAACTCCTATGTGTTGATAAAAAGGCCCGCATCTCACGATGCGGGTCTTTACATTGTTTAGAAGCGATCACTCGCGGATCATTACGCTTTGATAATCGTATCCTTCGCGAGGACGACGATGCCCGATTCGGTCACGTGGAAGAGTTTGCGGTCGCGTTCCAGGTCGTAGCCGATCTGGAAACCGGCGGGGATGTGCAGCCCCTTCTCGATGATGGCGCGGCGTACCTTGGCGCCGGGGCCGATGGTCACGTTGGGGAAGAGGATGGTCTCTTCGACGAGAGCGTCTTTCTGGATGGTGACGCCCGGGCTGAGGATGCTTTTCACGACCGTACCGCCGCCGATGATGCAGCCTGCGGATACGATGGAGTCGATGGCTGCACCCTGGTGGGCGTCCCCGTCACCGGCAAAGAACCTTGCAGGCGGCTGGTTCCAGTTGAACGTGCGGATGGGCCAGTAGTTGTTGTACAGGTCGAACGGCGGGTTTTCGGAACAGAGGTCCATGTTCGCTTCGAAGAAGGCGTCGAGCGTTCCCACGTCGCGCCAGTAGCCCTTGGTGCGGGCCTGTTCGCCGCGGACGATGTTCGTGTTGAAGTCGTACACGTAGACGGGGTATTCCTTGTACAGGCTCGGGATGATGTGCTTGCCGAAATCGGTTGCGCCGTTCTCGGAGCCCTTCAGGAGTTCGCGTACCAGGAACTTGCTCGTAAAGATGTAGTTGCCCATGCTGGCGAGGCAGTAGCCCGGATTGCCCGGCATTTCCTTCGGGTTCTTGGGCTTTTCCTCGAAACCGATCATGCGGTTGTCCTGGTCCACCTCGATAATGCCGAATTCGCTTGCTTCCGAAACCGGGACAGGGATGGCGGCGATGGTGAGGAGGGCCGCCCTGCTCAGGTGGAAATCGATCATCTGGTTGATGTCCATCTTGTAGATGTGGTCGCCACCGAAAATGGCCACCAGGTCTGGGCGTTCGTCGGTAATGAGGTTGATATTCTGGAAAATGGCGTCGGCGGTACCCTTGTACCAGTCATCGCCGGTGCGCATTTGTGCAGGTACCAAGTCCACGTATTGGTCGAGGCTCGCGTTCAGGTTCCATGCGGCAGAAATGTGCTTGTTCAGGGAATCGCTCTTGAACTGCGTAAGGACCTTGATCTTGAAGATGCCGGAATTGATAAAATTATTCAGGACGAAGTCGATGATGCGGTAGGTACCGCCAAAATGGACTGCCGGCTTGGCTCGGTCGCGGGTGAGGGGTTGTAGGCGGCTTCCCTGGCCACCCGCCATGATCATGCAAAGGATGTTTTTCTGGTGTTCCCTAGAATAAGACCAACTCATATTACCTCTATTTTTGGCCGCTTAAATATTACCTTAATCAATTATACGCATAAATCTACCATTTTTTTTGCAAAAAAAATAAAAAAACGCAGTTTTGGGCGATTTGTCGTTGCTTTTTTCGCAATTTCCAAAAATCCCCGCCTAATCGCGTTCCCGATTTGTTTGCCCTATATGTGGACATAAAAAATTGCTATATTTGTCTCCGTTCGAAAAAATCGAAACTTAACGTTAAACCAAATAGGAGCTCTATATGAGTCTTACTCTCAACGACATCAAGCACAGCAAGATCAAGGCTTGGGTTGATGAATGCATCGCTATGTGCGAACCGGACAACGTCGTCGTTGTCGATGGTTCCAAGGAAGAATATGACGCCCTCATGCAGAAGTGCGTGAAGGCCGGCCTCGCCACTCCGCTCAAGGCCAAGGAAAACTGCTTCCTGTTCCGTTCTCTCCCGTCCGACGTTGCTCGTGTCGAATCCCGCACCTTTATCTCTTCCGTGAAGGAAGAAGATGCCGGTCCGACCAACCACTGGATTGACCCGAAGGAACTCAAGGAAACCATGAAGGGCCTCTACAAGGGTTGTATGCACGGCCGTACCATGTACGTGATTCCGTTCTGCATGGGCCCGCTCGGTTCCCCGATCTCCAAGAACGGTATCGAACTGACCGACTCTGAATACGTCGTGCTCAACATGGACATCATGACCCGCGCTGGCAAGAAGGTCTTGGACATTTTCAATGCCGACCAGAATGCCGAGTTCGTGCCCTGCCTCCACTCCGTGGGTAAGCCGCTCAACAACGGCGAAACCGATGGCGGCATCTGGCCCTGCGCTGACGTCGAACACAAGTACATCACCCAGTTCCCGGAAGAACGCCTCATTTGGTCCTACGGTTCCGGTTACGGTGGAAACGCCCTCCTCGGCAAGAAGTGCTTCGTTCCCGTCTGCTTGCGGTAAGACGAACCTCGCCATGCTCATCCCGACTATCCCGGGCTGGAAGGTCGAAACCATCGGTGACGACATTGCATGGATGAAGTTTGGCAAGGATGGCCGTCTCTACGCCATCAACCCGGAAGCCGGTTTCTTCGGCGTTGCTCCGGGCACCTCTGCCGAATCCAACAAGAACGCTCTTATCTCTGCCGAAAAGAACACCATCTACACGAACTGCGCTCTCACTGAAGACGGCGACGTGTGGTGGGAAGGCATCGGCTACCCGGCCAAGGGCAAGCTCGTCGACTGGAAGGGCAACACCCGTGACGCCCTCCCGAAGGACAAGGCTCCCAAGGGCGAAGAAATGGCTCACCCGAACGCTCGCTTCACCGCTCCGGCCAACCAGTGCCCCTGCATCGCTCCGGAATGGGAAGATCCTGCCGGCGTGCCTATCTCTGCAATCCTCTTCGGTGGCCGTCGTCCGTCCACCATCCCGCTGGTCCACCAGTCCCTGAGCTGGAACCACGGTGTGTTCCTCGGCTCCATCGTGGGTTCTGAAATCACCGCTGCTTCCACCATCAACGCTGCTGAAGTCGGTAAGATCCGTCGCGACCCGTTCGCCATCCTCCCGTTCTGCGGCTACAACATGGGTGACTACTTCAAGCACTGGATCGAAATCGGCAAGAAGTCCACTGAAGACAAGCTCCGAAGATCTTCTACGTGAACTGGTTCCGCAAGGATGCCAACAACGAGAAGCTCCCGGGTGGCTTCATGTGGCCGGGTTACGGCGACAACAGCCGCGTGCTCGCTTGGATCTTCGACCGCTGCAACGGTGTCGATAACGCCAAGGAAACTCCGATCGGTTACATGCCGAAGGACGGCGCCATCAATACTGAAGGCCTCGCCGACTACTACAAGGAAACTCTCCCGGAAATCACGAAGGTTGACGTGGAAGGCTGGAAGAAGGAACTCGCCGACGTTAAGGAAAACCACTATCCGAAGTTCGGCAAGCACCTCCCGAAGGAACTCTCCGAAATCATCGACATGATCCAGGATCGCTTGAACAAAGCCTAATAAGGCGAGTGAAGCGGGAACAAACTTGTTTGTTCCCATTTCCGAGCCGATAGGCTTGCGCTCGTAGAGCGCCAGGCATAATTCCTAACGGAAAATCCTTAAAAGATCCGCGACCCGCCGCAAGGCTGGCCGCGGTCTTTTTTTTTGGACATTTGCGAATTGTCGAGGATAAACCTATATTTCTAGTGCTATGAAAAAGTTTGTCATTCTTTTATCTGTATTCTTTTCGATGTCCTTTGCCGATGCCGTTCCTGCACCTACAGAATCTTGCTCGGGGGATATCGCAGACTACATCATTCGCAAGCGCGATCTCGTGAAGCAGTTCAAGGACTGTAACGAGAAGCTGAAAAACTACACGATATCCGTTTTCAATATCAAGGTCAAGGAAGGGGAGACCGGAAGGGAAGAATACGATAAGTGCCTCGATGAATACGGGGATTCCGTGAAGGTGTTTGCCGAATGCTTCAATAAGCAATTTCCGGAACAGACTCCTTTTTCGATCGAAGAGGGGCTGGGCTTCAACTATTATTGGCAAGACTTTAATGCCGTCCTTTCCTACATCGCTAGCTATGCGCAGGTGCAGGAAATAATGAAGGATATGCCTGTACTCGACGCGTACAACAATCTTACTGCCGAAGCTCCGTTCCATTATATTTCGCAAGAAGATATGGAACAGCTTTTGGCCGAGGCTCAAGCTTCGCGCGAAAACAAGGATATCTTGCGGCTCTACTTCCAGTACCTCAAGGCGAAAAACGATTTCAAGTACCGTTGCCAGATCAAGCCGGCCTTCGTTTGCGATACGTCCTGGCTGGGTGAATTCAAGGCCGATTTCTTGAAGAAGTATCCGGAAACGCAGTACCGCGAATTCGTGGAGACGCAGATGCCCAGCTTTGCGGACCAGACCGAAGAAGAGAAGAAACTTGCCAAGGCCGACAACGAGAAGGTCGAACAGAAGCTGCGCGAGCGCTCTATCGCAGAGCAGAAGGCTGCTCGCGATGTGTGGGTAGCGCTTTCCGGCATGGCGATGTTCGGCATTCCGGTGACATCTACGGAAGGCTTCGACGACAACTTCGACGTTTCGAACATGTTGACCTTCGGCTTCAAGGCATCGTGGCGCAGCGTGGTGTTCCAGTACCAGTATTTCCTTTCGCTTGGCGACAACAACAAGGGCGGTTCCGTGTCCGAGAAGGGCTACACGCTTATGGGCGGCCTGATGCTTGGCCCCAAGAAGATTTTTACTTTGGATGTACTGTTCGGGCTCAGCTATATCGATACGTATCCCAACGACAAGGACATGCGTGCAGCCAACCTGGATGACGAGTCCTGGACGGTTGCCTTCCAGGGAACCTACTATTTCCCGATTTCGGATTCATGGGATATCACGGCGCACCTCCAGGCGAGCATGAACTTTGTGGAGAATTATTGCCGCGACAGCTTCTGGAAAGAGGACAAGTATGGATCTTACGAATGCGAAGATCCGTACAGGAATGCCGACAACGATAAGTATTGGGACGATATGCAGTGGACGTTCAGTGCCGGTATCGGCGTGCGCTTCTGGAAGCCTAGGTACTAATGGGCGGAAAGATGATGAAAAAGGGCGGATGGCTTATCGTTTCTTTGGCGGTGGTGCTCGCCGGTTGTTCCGGGCCGCACCGCGTGGTCGACCCGAACTGGAGGACGCCTCCTTCCAGTTTCACCGTCGTGACGACGGAACCGTTTACGTCCAACGAGGGCGACGTGCTTGATGATTTCGGTGGCCAGGAGGGCTTCCGTCAGTGGTTCGCGGCATACCTGGATTCGTCTCTTTCGATCAGCTCGCCGTTGCCCCATTCCGTGAGGGTCGTCGAAGACAGGTCCATTGCGATGGAACCGATGTACGTGGGCAACGTCCTTGTCAAGGAGCCGTTGCTCGCGAATGCGAATCGGGATAGCCTGAGCGGGGTAGTCCTCATCGTCCATCCGGTCCATTTCAGGCGCGAAATGCCGTCTTGCTCCGGGGGAACCTGTATCGGGGACAAGCGCCTGTACCTCCAGGTGGCGTACAGCGTGGTTTCGGTAGAAGACCATAAAATCCTGGTCCACGGGCTCGCTAACGGGTCGGTTTCCTTCCATTTCGCGATGACGCGTAGCGACTGGGAAAAAGTCGTCCAGCAGGTATCTTGGCGGCTTGTCGACGGAACACCCCTGAAAAACTAGGGATTTTTTTCAAAAAAGTCATTTTTTTTTGTCCATCGGCAAAATAAAGAGTATATTCTACATATATTCCAACTTGGAATATCGCTTGAATAGAAGGTATTTTGATGAATCGATATGACCTGGTCCTCTTAGGCCTCATTCTGGAGCATGAACGCAGCGGCTACGACATCATCACGGAAATCCGTGACCGCGAGCTCGACCGCTGGGCGAACCTCAGCACGTCCACCGTTTATAACCGCCTCACGACGCTCGAGAAGAACGAATGTATCGTCGGCCGTACCGAACGCGATGGAAACCGCCCCGAGCGCATGGTCTTCAACATTACGGAAAAGGGCAGGGAAGTCCTCCGCAAGGAAGTCTTGAAGCACTTGACCGGATTCAACGACGACCCGAGAACGTTGGGCTTTGCCTTCCTTTTCGGTGCCGACAACAAGGAACTTGTCCGGTCCCTGGAAGTCCATGAACGCCGCCTGGTGCAAGAAATCGAGAATTTGGAAAAGATGATTGCCGAAGAACCGCGCCCCACGCTTTACCCCGAAGGCCCGTTCCTCAACTGCATGAGCCGTGACCACATCCTTGTGGAACTCAAGTATGTACGCGCCGCCATCGGCATCCTGCGCGACCCAATCCGCAACAAGAAACTCGACGGTTACTTCTACATCAACTTCGGTAACCGCGATTTCGAGAATTTCAACCAGAAGAAAGAGGTGTGAGGTCGCTCCCGATGGTCGCTTTGAGCGATGAGGTCGGCACTTCGTGCCTTTGAGCTTTATAGGACTTTACTAAATTTGCTTCAAAAGTCGTGTTAGGTGACGGTGTATTTTGCAATAGCTCATACCTCATCACCTCATACCCCAAAACCTTTTAACCCCCTCTCACGGAGATACAATGGCTACAAAACAGAAGAAGAGCGCCCCGAAGGCTGCCAAGAAGGTTGCTGCTAAGACTGCTGCAAAGTACGGCTACTTCGATGACGCTGCAAAAGAATACGTGCTCACCACGCCGGCTACCCCGATCAAGTGGTGCAACTATGTTGGTACTTTGAACTTCGGCGGTATCGTGGATACTACCGGCGGTACCCTGGTTTGCAAGGGCGACCCCGCCCTGAACCGTATCACCAAGTACATCGCCCAGATGCCGTGCTCTGATTTCAAGGCCAGCACCATCTATATCCGTATCAAGGAAGCCAAGGGCTACAAGGTGTTCTCTCCGTTTGTCGTTCCCACCCTCACCAAGATGAAGAAGTGGGAATGCCACGTGGGTTTGTCCTACATGCGCTGGATTGCCGAATGCGAAGGCCTCCGTACGCAGGTGACGATTTTCGTTCCGACCGGATCCAACACTCTCCTCCAGGACATCCAGGTGACCAACATTTCCGGTGCCGCCAAGGAAGTGGACATTATCCCGGTTTATGAATTCAGCCACTTCGAAGCCGAAAAGCAGCTCACGAACGCCGACTGGGTGCCGCAGACCATGACCCTCAAGGGTCACTGGGAAAAGGACGGCCACGTCGTGCTCGAACAGTACGCTTACATGAAGCGTGACTTCGCCGTGAACTACGTGACCGCTAACTGCAAGGTCGGTAGCTTCGATGGCGACCGCCGCGTGTTCCTCGGCGCAAACGAAATGGGTTCCTGGGCCGCTCCGCTCAGCCTCGCCAACAAAGAACTTTCCAACAGCGAATGCGATCGTGGTGACAACATTGCCGCTCTCATGATCCACGCTGGCAAGATTGCCGCCGGCAAGACCTTCCGCACCTGCACCCAGCTCGGTCAGGAACAGAGCCTGAAGGTTGCCTCCAAGGCAATCGCCAAGTACCGCGACTTGAAGAACGTCGACAAGGCTTTCGACGAACTCGCCAAGTTCTGGGAAAAGTACCTCTCTACGATTCAGGTGCAGACTCCGGATGCAGCGTTCAACTCCATGGTGAACGTCCACAACCCGCGTCAGTGCCACACCACCAAGAACTGGAGCCGCTACCTGTCCCTGTATCAGCTGGGCTATGGCACCAGCCGCGGTATCGGTTACCGTGACTCCAGCCAGGACCTCATGGGCGTGATGAGCCACATGCCGGAAGAAGCATTGGAACTCGCTCTGAACCTGCTCTCTGTGCAGCGTCCGGAAGGTAACGCCATGCACCAGTACGCTCCGCTCGCCCTTGCCGAAGACAACGGCAACGAAGCTAACGCCGGTGACTCCCGCGAAAAGAAGGGCGTGCTCGACGAAAACGGCAACCCGGCTTACGCTGACTGGTACGGCGACGACCACCTGTGGATTGTGCTCACCATTGCTAACTACCTCAAGGAAACCGGCAAGATGGACCTCCTCAAGAAGGAAGTTCCGTTCTACGAAGCCGGCAAGAAGCGCGCCCAGCGTGAAAAGGGCACGGTGCTCGAACACCTCAAGCGCTCTCTCAACTTTACCCGTACTCACCTCGGTAAGCATAACCTCCCGCTCCTCGGCTTCGCCGACTGGAACGACTGCATGAACTTGCCGCTTGGTGCCGAATCCTCCTTCAACACTGGCCTCTATGCCAAGGCTCTTCTCGAGATGATGGACATCTGCGAAGCTCTCGGCGACAAGAAGTCCGTTGAAATGTACAAGGGCTGGTACGAAGACGTCAAGAAGGCGTTCAACGACGCTGCCTGGGACGGCAAGTGGTGGGTCCGCTGGTTCGACAAGCAGGGCAACGCCTACGGTACCAACAAGGCCAAGTACGGCAAGATTTACTGCAATAGCCAGTCCTGGTCCGTGATTTCCGGCATCGCCAGCGGCGAACGCGCCGTGATGGGCATGGACAGCCTGAACAAGCTCCTCAACACCGCTAACGGCGTGAAGAGCTCTACTCCGGGCTACCGCGGCTTCGACCCGAACGTGGGTGGCATCTCCACCTATCCTCCCGGAGCCAAGGAAAACGGCGGTATCTTCCTCCACACGAACCCGTGGGTGATGATTGCCGAAACCATCCTCGGCCGTGGCGACAAGGCTTTCCAGTACTACAGCCAGATCAACCCGGCTGCCAAGAATACCAAGCTCGACGAGTTCGAATCCGAACCGTATTGCTACCCGCAGAACATCCTCGGTGACGAACACAAGCAGTTCGGTATGGGCCGTAACGCATGGCTCTCCGGCACGAGCTCCTGGACCTACCAGGCCGCTACGCAGTTCATCATCGGTGTCCGCGCCAGCTTCAACGGCCTTATCGTGAATCCTTGCATCCCCTCCAAGTGGGACGGCTTCAAGGTGACCCGTAAGTTCCGCGGTGCTACCTACGAAATCGAAGTGAAGAACCCGAAGCACGTTTGCAAGGGTGTCGCAACGATGGTGGTTGACGGCAAGGAGATCGACTCCAATGTGGCCCCGATCTTTACGAAGGGTATCCATAAAGTGGTAGTTACCCTCGGATAGAAACGCATATAGCCGTCGCGATAGTGCGTCGCCTTGACTCTCGTCGTACGTTTGTACGCCTTCGGTCAAGGCTCCTGCTCTCGCTAGGCTCTCTGCGTTTCTCGAAAGAGGATGTCATCCCCGCGAAGGCGGGGATCTTCTCGAAACCTTTAAGGTCCGCCTCTCACGGGGCGGATTTTTTTGCTTCGCAAATTCTAAATCCTGCGCCTCGGTCATGAGCAAGTAAACTTGACGCTTCGCGTCCGTGGCTGCATTTATCAAATATAAGTCCATAAATGGCTTATGCTTGAATAAATTTGCGCACTCTTGCCCGCGACACTCGGCTTGGCTTTTTTTCTTTTGTTTGTATTTATATTTAGGGCGTGAATTTTAATCGGCTGATAATTCTGTTGTTGGGCATCTCTATAGCCTTGTTGGCGGGGTGCACGATGCGGCCGCCGTCGGCGGGGACTTTCATGTCGGCCTACCAGAATCGCGACAGCATGAACGGTTTTTTGTTCGGCACCTCGTTTACGAAGTATACGGCGTCCACGTCTGATTCGGCGATACAGGCTCCGGAAAACGAGCACAGCACCAGTGTCTGGGAAGACATCGTTGAAGAGGAATGGTCGTTTGATTTTGGCTTGTCAATCATTCACTTCAAGAATCATTTTGGCCTTGGTTTTGGCTTTCAGTTCATGAATCCCTACATCTCCTTAGGGGCAGCCTTTGACCATTTCGGTATCATGGGATGGACGGACTGGCGGCTTATTGCCGTCTGTGCGGGTGAGCCCGATGCGTTTAGGGGCGGTATCAGCGTGATGGAGCAGATTTCGCCGACCCAGAACATGCTTGTGGGATTGTTCCAGTTTGCGTCCCGCACCGAAGCGCTCTACATGGCGGGTGGTGGCGATCATTGGGTTCCCTACAAGAATGACGATTCGGAACCGTATAGTTGTTGGGATGACGATACGGACTGCTACTGGAAAAAGGAGAAGTCGGACTTTGGAGAGCCCTATTACTATGGTTTTATCGAGTATGGTGGCGGTGCTTACGTGATGTACAAGATGAACTCGGTTTTGGGTTTGGGGCTTGAGTTCAGGTACAGCTACGATGTGACCTACAAGGCGAACCGACTTGCGTTTACGTTCAATGCATTTTTGGGATAGGTGAGGGGGCCGCGATGGCTCAAAAACAGGCCTACAAGCGGCCTTGCTTGGTTCGCTAGGCTCACTTTTGCTATATGGCACTCCTTCGGAGTGCATATAGCTAGGCTCGGTCATGCCAAAACCCGTTGGGCTTTGTCGCGACTCTCGTCATTTTGCTATATTTATCGCGGAAATTTTTAAAAAGGATAGACAATGTCGCTTAAAATCATTTCTCGTGGCGTGCTTGCCGTTGCCCTCGCTGCCGGCGTAGCTTCTGCCCAGTTGTTGAACTCTAAGAGCCTTGACGTGATCCGCGTCGAAAAGACGGGTATTTCTGCCGGTAAAATTGATAGCTTGGCACAGATGCTTGCTGTCCAGCAGTTCCATGGCAAGAAGGTGAACGAAGAAACCATGACGCAGGTCCGCTATGCGGTCATCGACAACCTCGTCGGCCAGGAACTTGTGAAGCTCGAATGCAAGAAGCAGGGCATCAAGGTCTCCAAGACCAAGGTGGACAGCCTTACCGCCCTCTTCAAGAAGCAGTTCCCGAGCGAAGATGCTTTCCAGAAGGAACTCAAGAAGTCCAACACGACGATGGCCCAGTTCAAGGAAAAGATTGAAGACCAGCTGAAGAGCGAAGCCCTCCTCGAAAAGAAGGTGCCTTATCCGAAGGATCCGACCGAAAAGCAGAAGGAAGCTTTCTGGGAACTCAATAAGTCCAAGGCCCAGATCAACGACACCATCAGCGGTGCCCGCATCTACATGAGCACGAAGGGCAAGTCCAAGCAGGAAATCGAGGACGCCAAGGAAGTGCTGAAGGGTCTTGCCGCCCAGGTGCGTAGCAAGAAGGCTACGTTCGCCCAGCTTGCTGCCGTCTACAGCGACGACGCCGATGCCAAGAAGACCGGCGGCGTGATGAATAAGTTTATCGCGAAGAGCAAGGGCGACGCCTTTGCCAAGGCCGTTGCGAAGATCAAGGTGGGCGAGATGACCGACGTTATCGTCGACAAGGACGGCGTCTCCATCTTCATGCTGACCGAAAAGAACGATGGCAAGTACGAAAGCTACAAGCACCAGATTGACTACATCCTGCGTGTGCAGGCCGAACAGGAACGCCAGATGCAGCTCAAGGCTTATCTGGACGGCCTCGGAAAGGTCTACAAGGTGCAGTACCTCGACAAGAAGTATACTCCGCCCGAAGCAATTGGGGCTGCCAAGTAATGGCGTTCAGCACTACACACACCGGGCTTATCGAACTGCGTAGCCGTATCGATAAGCTCTGGGGGTATCTTTGACTTAGAGGCAAAGACCGAAGAACTGTACGTACTGGAAAAGGACTCCAGCGACCCGAACCTGTGGAATGACCAGGAGAAGGCGCAGTCCATGATGAAGAAAATCGGCAACCTCCGCGGCCTCATCGAGACGTGGAAGGAAGTCTCGCAGTCCTGCGACGACCTGGCCGAACTCTACGAGATGTCCAAGGAAGAGAATTCCGCCGACCTGACCGCCTCCATCGAGGCGGATATCGCCGCATTGAAGGCGCGTGTCGAAGAGATGGAATTCAAGAAGATGCTGAACGGGCCGGACGATGCCTGCGCCTGCCTCATGTC
>CACXKY010000092.1 GCA_902768325.1 Fibrobacter succinogenes | reverse complement strand
GCTGAACGGTTCCACGTGCGGAGAGCGCGACACTTCGCCTGTCGGGAAGATGGCAACGGCATGGCCGCCGAGCAATTGCTGGTGGATGCGTTCCATCGCGTCTTCGGGGTGGCGGTTGTCGATACGGATGATGCCCAAACGTTTCAAGATAGCGCGAAGGTACCATTTTTCGAAGTGGTCCTTGTTACTGGCGATACAGAGCGGACGCGGGCACGCCATTTGCACCATGGCCCAGTCGATAAAACTGTGGTGGTTACCGACAAGCAGCACCGGACCGTCGTTCGGGATGTTGCCCACGTTGAGCACGCGAATCTTGTAACGGGTAAAGACGAGGCGCAAAAGCGAACGGACGAGCGCCTGCGGAAGGTTCAAGCCGATGAAGTAATATTTGGGCTGCAGCGACGTGTAGCGGACCAGCGAAGAGTAGATGAACAGGAACACCACGAGCACGAGAGCCTGGATCATGTTGGCAAGCGCGATGACCCAGCCCGAATTGTTGGGGCGCGTGTTGTACTGCAAAAGGGCGTTCACGGGCACGAGGAACATGCCGCCGAAGATACCGATGGCCGAGTATAAAACCGCAAGGGCGACCGGATGGACCAGAACGGGAATCAGGAACATGCACGCGGAAGCACCGATCATGCCAAGCGGAACGAACCCCGTCTCGATGAAGTCCTTGGAATTGTGCGCCGCGATGATGGAGCCCACCATGAGGCCTGCTACGGCGAAAGCGAGGTAATTCTGCAGGGTGTTGACGGTCTGAGATCCCGAGAGGTCCTGGAACACGAGGGCGAACACCTGGGCCATGGCCCAGAACATCGAAAGGGCGATAATGGAGGCTCGCAGGGTGCGGTGACGCCAGCCGAAGCTCAAGCGGCGGCGGGCCACGGAGAACTTGATGTTTTTGTCTTCGTAGCGGACCTTAGGAATAAGGAAGCTTGCGATGGTGCCGAGCACGCTTACGCCGGTAAGAATCCACGGGATGACGACGGACTTTTCGATGATGAGGCCGACCGCCTCGTAGCGGACGACGGCGCTAAGGTCGATGAGGTTCACGCCCACGATGGCGAGCCAGCCCGCAATAATGATACCGATGAGGGAGAAAATCTGGAGGAAGGCGTTGGCGTAGCTCAGGTGATGGACGCCGAACATCTCGCGCACAATCGCGTACTTGGCGGTACTGTGGATGGCAAAACCGCAGCTGAGGCCAATCGAAAGCCAGAAGGCTATGCGCGGGAAGTTGCACGTGACAAGCACGGTCTGCGCAATCACGAAAGCCGTCATGAGCAGGGAGGACCACGCGAGAATCTTGTTCTTGGAGAACCGGTTGGTGAAGAACCCGGCGGGCCAGATCATCAACACGTAGGGCGCGATAAAGAATATCTGGAGCATGAAGGTCTGCCAGGTCTGGCCACTTTCGGCGTTGGTGAAGGAACCTGACAGGATTTTCTGCGCGTAAACGAACACACCCATCTGTACGAATGTCGTCGCAAGAATAGAAAGGAAATATCGGACAGCGCCTTTAACTTTCCACATTGGAGATCCTTTATTTAACCTGCCGCATTACAAGCCGCAGAAACTAAAATTACGGATGCAAATTTAGAAATAACAGCACTAGCGTGCAGGACGCATCAACCGTTCTAGCTCTTCCACGCTCTTGGGAATGGACGACGAGATATTACGGGAACCTGTCTTGGTAATGAGGAGGTCGTCTTCGATGCGGATGCCGATTTTTGCGGAAAGGCGTTTTCCGTTGAAAATTCCCGAAAATTCGCCGTAAAGCCCGGGCTCGCACGAGATGAGCATCCCCGGACGGAGTACGGTATCGAGCGAACGCGAACCCGGGTTGCCTTCGTGGATTTGCTCCCCGATAAAGTGGCTCACGCCGTGCGGGCGCTTGTCGTAAAGCAACTCGAACTTGCCCGAATGAGCACGTACCAGACGGGTATCGAGCGCCTCCATGATGAATTCCCACGGGATGTTCCCGATTTCCTTGAGCGAGACTCCCGGCTTCACAGCCTTGCGGTATTCCTCCCCCGCGTCGAGGACAATCTGGTACAGCAGCGCCTGGAGCGGGTCGAACTTGCCGTTCACCGGGACGGTGCGTGAAATATCGCTGTGGAGCGTGCCGATGCGGACGCCGAAATCGAGCAGCACGAGTTCGCCCGCGCGCAAGGGCTCGTCGTTCTTGACGTAGTGCAGGCAGCAGGCGTTCGCGCCACCGGCACAGATGGTCGGGAACGCGAGGTCGCCGTCACCGCGGCGGCGCATGCCGTAGTCCAGGAACTGCGAGAGGTCGCGTTCCGTTTTGAAGCCACGCATACCGGCGAGCATCTCGCGGAAGGCGAGCTCGGTGGCCTTCTGTGCTTCACAGGCTTCCTTGACGCGGTAGTCTTCCAGCACGAGGCGGTTTTCGAAATGCTGCATCTCGCAGCTCTTGACGGACAAGCCGAACGGCCGGACTTTTTTCTGCAAGGCGACTTTCAGCTTGTAGTTGTGGTCGTCCTTTACCGTTTCAAAGAAGTAGGCGTAGGCGTGCTTGGGCTTATTTTTTTGGCGGGAGTTCCGGCGGGCAAGCGATTCCACGTAGTCCCACAGGTCGCTCACGGGGCGCACGTCGGCGATACCCGTAACCTTTGACACCTCGTCGCTCCCTTCCACAAAGCCGATTCGCTTGCCGACCCAGAATTCCTTGAACGGGTTCTTCACAGGCACAAAAAGCGTCTCCTTCGACGTCGACGGATCGAGCACGAGGTAGCAGCCGGCCTGGTTCACGCCAGTCAGGTACAGGAAGGCGGGTTCCTGGACCATCTTGGTCCAAGTTTGTACGAAGGGTTCCTCGCACCCCGGTTCGACCTGCATCCCGGCAAAAACGCAGAACGAGTCGAGCTTCTGCATAAGGTCGTGGCGTCTTTTCGCATAAATTTTCTTGGAATCGGCGTATTTAGACGCGATAAATACCTGAGAATAGGCCTGAAAATTGTTTTTTTGCTTTTGCATCGGGATTTTTTACCTTTTTTTTCTTTTTTTTGAAAATAACTATATATATTTTAGCCATCAAAGACTAGAATGGAGTTCAAAATAATGTCTCTTTTAAAGAACTGGAAGCTTATCCTTGCATCCCTTTCCCTCGCCCTTTTCACTGCTTGCGCCGGCTCTTCCGGTGGTAGTGAAGATTATTCTTCCGACGACGGTACGGAATATTCTGGTGGCGGTTCTAAGAGCTCTGCACCCAAGGAACATATCGACGAAGACAAGCTGAAGAAGACCGAAAAGGAAGCTATGGATATCACTGAAGAAAACCACAAGCTCCGTAAGGAAATCTTCGATGCCAAGAACAAGCTTGGTATCCCGGTCGACCGTCCTACCGACGACGCTCCGGCAGCAGCTGAATAATCTAATGAATGAGTGAATTAACTCGCTATTCCATATCTGATAACCTGAAACGGATAGTTTCGGGTGAACGCGAAACGGTTTTCCGGCTATTGGAGAGCCGTTTTTGTGTTGAAATACAGAGCCGACTCCCCGGACTGCACATCAAGCCCCTGAAGGGGGCCGATATGACGGGGGTCCTTTCGGTGCTGGACCGGCTCAAGATGGCCGCCCGGAACGGTGACGTTTTGACCGCCCGCGACGTGGAACGTCTTCTCGGACCCGAGGTCCGGGATTTGGGCGAAGCCATTCCCGACGCCCCGGTGTTCAGGAACCGCTATGGCGTGCCCGTGTCCGCCAAGACGGCTGCCCAGGCGGAACTCGTAAAAGCGGTCGAAAAGAACGATATCATTTTCGCGAAAGGCCCTGCCGGTACCGGAAAGACTTTCCTTGCCGTGACGCTCGCCGTCGCAAGCCTGGAACGCCACGAAGCCGAACGCATCTGCCTGGTGCGCCCGGCGGTAGAAGCCGGCGAATCCCTCGGCTTTTTGCCCGGCGACCTCAAGGAAAAGATTGCCCCGTACCTGCGCCCCATCCACGACAGCTTGTCCGAACTGCTCCCCACCGAGAAGCTCCGCCGCTACGAGGAGACCGGAGCCATCGAGGTGGCTCCCCTCGCCTACATGCGTGGCCGTACGCTCAAGCGCGCCTTTATCATCTTGGACGAAGCGCAGAACACGACCATCGCGCAGATGAAAATGTTCCTCACGCGCCTCGGGCCGCACAGCAAGGCCATCATCACCGGCGATACGAGCCAGGTGGACCTGGCCAAGGGCGAAACGTCGGGCCTGGAACACGCCATGAAAATCTTGAAGGGCATCCGCGGGATTGCCGAAGTCGAATTCACCGCAACGGACGTCCTCCGTCATCACCTTGTCAAAGATATCTTGCTCGCTTACGCGCAGAAGGACAAGAAAAAATGAAGAAGAAGCAGAAAAAAATCCATCTCTTTATCGGCTGGATCATCATCGCGACGGTAGCGATTGCGCTGTTCCCCGACAAGAACATTGCGCTGCAGGCCGACCACCCGCACCTCGGGCAGTTGAGCACGCGTACGATTATTTCTCCAATCAACTTCGATATTCCCAAGTCCAAGCAGGAAATCGAGGCGGAACGCGCCCGTGCCGCCGAGAAGGTGAACGCCATCTTCGAATTCAATTCCGATGAAACGAATCGCATCAGCGACGAACTCAAGCAGTACCTGAACAAGCTAGGCCAATACGGCTCTCTGCAGGCTCAAATCAGCGGGGCGTACCAGTCCGACGACGTCGACAGTTCTGTGCAGCGCAAGGTGACGCAGGCTTCCCGCCTCTACGAAACCCTCAAGCAGCGCCTCTCTATCACGGCCATCAAACCGCTGAGCTACAATTCCCGCGCCCGCGATTCCGTCTTTGCCGCCTTTAGCCGCATGCTCGAAAAGGGCATCTCCAACACGCTCGTCGCAAAGACCGAAACCGAAGTCCAGCTGTTCATCAACAACTACAACATCCAGAACGTCAAGTCGCTCATCTATAACAAGCCGACGGTCTCGATTATCAAGAACAACGAAGAGAATACGCTCGAGGCAAGCGAAATCCAGCCGCTCCAGCGCCGCATCGACGAAGCGTTCAGCCAGCTGCAGAGCGCCTTCCCCACCGAACAGGCCTTGCAGAGCGCCTTCTACGAAGTCCTCTACGTGTTCACGCTCCCGAACGTCTTCTACCTCGATAAAGAAACCGAGGCCCGCAAGCAGGATGCCCGCAACAAGGTGACGCTGATTAAAGGTATGGTGCCGCGCGGCATGGAAATCGTGACGCAGGGCGCTCCCGTGACCAAGGATATTCTCGAAAAGATCGAAGCGCTCCAACAGGCCCAGCAGAAAGAAGAAAACGCCCGTACGCTTACGGCCCCCTACGGCCAGGCGCTCGTGTTCTTCGTCATCATCTCCATCCTGTTCCTGTTCTTCATGTTCTCGCAGGCGACCAAGACGCTCAAGACAGCCCGCCAGCTGTGGAGCTTGATTGCCCTTGCCGCCCTGCAGCTCCTCGCGTACTGGGGCATGCACTACTTTAGCGGTTACGTGACACGCGCCGAGGGAAACCTGATTCCCGAAGCCATCGACATGATGTGGATTTACCCGTTTGCGCTTTCGCCCGTGATTGCGACGGTGCTGTACGACCACCGCTTCGGCATCGCCTTCTCCGTATTTTCGTCGGTGATTTTCGGTGTGCTGAACGGCTATGACCTCGCCGCCACGGTGATGGTCCTAGGCGTCACGCTCCTGTTGACCCAGCCGCTCGTGCGCATGCGTTACAGGGTGCAGTTCGTATGGAGCATCTTCGCCGGGATTGCGGCCCTCGCTGCAGCCACCTGTATTATGTTCCTGCTCAGAAACCGCATGGGCCTCGAACCGTTCTACATGACCATGATTGCCGGCAGCATCAACATCATCGCCTGTTCGGCCCTCGCATCCGTGCTCTTTATCCACTTGATTGAACGTATTTTCGGCATCACGACGGTGCTCACGCTCATGGAAATGTCCGACTTCAACCGTCCGGCGCTCAAGAGGATTTCGGAACTCGCCCCCGGTACGTTCCACCACAGCATCCAGGTGTCGAACCTCGCCGAAAAGGTCGCCGACAGCATCGGGGCGAACTCGCTCTTGGTGCGCGTGATGGCGCTCTACCACGATATCGGCAAGACGATGCGCCCGGAATACTTTACCGAGAACCAGAAGCAGGGCGTGAACCCGCACAACAATCTCGACCCGATTCAGTCCGCCAAGATTATTGTCGGGCACGTGGAACAGGGTGCCGTACTCGCCAAGGATTTCAAGATTCCCGAACTGGTGGCCGCCGCTATTCGCGAACACCACGGCACGACGCTTATCCAGTACTTCTACGCGAAGGCGAAGGAAGAAGACAGTTTGGTGAACGAGGAAGACTTCCGCTACAAGGGCCCCAAGCCGCAGAGCAAGGAAACCGCCATCCTCATGCTTGCCGATATCATCGAAGCGACGAGCCGTTCTATGACCGACCAGACCGTGGACTCGCTCGCCGACATGATCCACAAGACCATCCAGGGGCGTTTCAACGAAGGGCAGTTCAGCGAATGCGACCTTTCCATCCGCGAACTCTTCAAGCTTGAAAAGGCATTCCTCCACAGCCTGGACGGCACGTACCACACCCGCGTGAAGTACCCCGGGCAGAGGTAGATGGCAGTCTGCGGTCAGGATTTAATTTTTTAGACGAAAAACGCCAAATTTCAGTTGACAACCGCCATAAACTTTGTATATTTGGCGAGTAATCTTAAGGACGGCAAAAATGTTGAATAAAAAGAATATCATTCTTATTGCAATCGGCGTTTTATTGCTTGTTATCGGCTTTATCTGCCTTGCCACCGGCCCGGCAGACAATCCGGTCAGCCTTACGGTTGCACCGCTTATCCTGGTGGTTGCCTACGTCGTGATCATTCCTATCGGAATTCTCTTCAAGGGCAAGAAACAGGACAAGTAAAATTTTCGGGCGATTAGCTCAGTTGGTTCAGAGCGTCTGCCTTACAAGCAGAATGTCAGCGGTTCGAATCCGTTATCGCCCACTACCGAAAATCGGAAACGATTTGGGGTGGTAGCTCAATTTTGGTTAGAGCACCGGCCTGTCACGCCGGAGGTTGCGAGTTCAAGCCTCGTCTATCCCGCGAAAAAGTCCTCTCGAAAGAGAGGACCTTTTCTTTTTTGAGCCGAATTCGCATGAGCATTTGGGCCAAAGAAAATGTATATTTACGTTCAAGATGCATTTTCGGGGGCTTCGGTAAAAGTACTGTTTGGGTATTTTCCGCTTGGCTACAAAGCCAATTATATCCGGAATAGTGTGTTCATAACGGAGGTATTATGAAATACGGGTTAGTGTTTTCCTCTTTCTTGCTCGCGTTAAGCCTTGTCGCCTGCGGGAGTGACGACGACGATGATTGGGGTACGCAATTTGCCGATGATTTTGAGGATATGTTCAACAGTTCCGGTTCTATCGACGATTCACGTTCATCCGGATCCTCCTCCAATTCGAAGAATTCTTCCGGTTCTAAAACGAATTCCTGTTCTTCGGAACAGTCTTCTAAAAGTTCGTCTTCTTCTGAAGAAGTAAAGAAAGTCATTGTCCCGAAAACCAACGTGACACTCCATTACGATTCGACCCGAAAGGCGACAATCGGTACCGGCACTCACGACGACGCCCTTATCAGCTATACCTACAGGACCGTCCAGGTCGGCCCAACCCTCTGGCTTGCCGAAAACGTCCGCAGGAGCGCCGTGACGGCCAAGTGCTACGCCGAAAAAGACTACAATTGCGATACCTACGCCCCCCTCTACAGGAGCGCCAGCGGCCTCTGCCCCGCTGATTTCAGGCTCCCCAAGCTCGAGGAATGGCAAGAACTGCTGAAGATCGCCGGAGGTTCCAAAACCCTCATGTCGAAGGTCCTCTGGGGCGCTGACGGAGAATCTGGCGGCAAGGACGATATCGGCTTCACGATGTTGCCCGCCGGTATCTGCACCAAGGGCAAGTGCAGCGGTCTTGGGACTGAAGCGAACTTCTTTGCGGAAAAGGGCGACGTACGCGGCTACGTGACGTTCAAGTATGGCAAGGACAGCCTGGAATGGCATACCATCAACAACGATGACAGCACCCATCTTTCCATCCGCTGCGTGCAGCCCGCCACCTCTTTCCAGAAGGAAAGCGAAATCGGTAAGGTCTGCGAACCCGCATCGGAAGTGGATGTCGCCGATGGCCAGAGACATTTCAAGTGTTCTACCGATAGCGTTTGGCTTCAGGTACTCGATTCCATCCCCTCCTCTTGCGCCTCCAAGGATGAAGACAGGCGTTACCTGATCTACAAGGGCGAATACCTCTGTATCGCCGGTAAAATCCGCCAGTTGACGACCCTCGAAACAGAAGTCGGCCGCTGCAGGGAAAAGAACGAAGGCGATACCATCACCTACAATAATAACCTGTATGTATGCCAGTCGAAGGAATGGACCTTGAAAAAGATCGAGGACGTCTACGGCAAATGCGGCAGCGATGTGGATCCGGCCAAGATCGTGACCTTTATGGATAAAGAATACAGGTGCCGCAACGCCAAGTGGGACACTCTTTCTACAATCGAGCAGAAGGCTGGAGTCTGTACGCCGAAGATTGAAGGCGATACTGTCCATATGAATTCGTCCACCTATTATTACACGTATATCTGCAAGAACTCGCAATGGAAAACCTGCCAGACGGTCGAGGAATATCTTGGCAAATGTACGCGGCAGCGGAGCGGTTCTGTCGTTACCTATTTGACGGGCAGCATTTCTTCGCCCACGAAGAACACCTACATCTGCGATGACAGCCTCTGGAGGGCCCCGAACAAGATCGAAGCCCGCCAGGGATTCTGCACCGCGGAACGCGAAAACGAAGTCGTCTTTGATTCCAATTTCTACTACGTCTGCAAGCGTGGCATATGGAGCGAACCCTCTATCGACGAATTCCCCGTCCCCTGCGACGTGGACCACGAAGATACCGTGTACAGGACGAAATCGCACTGGCTGGTCTGCGACATGATTGAAAACAAGTGGCGTGAAAGGACTACTCTCGAGCAGAATATCGGCCTTTGCACCAAGGCCAAGGAAGGCAAAAAGGCCACCTCGAATTCCAGGACGTTCTACCAGTGCAAGAACCGCAGCTGGGTCACAATCGATTCCTTGCTATACTATCTCGGCGATTGTTCCGCCAACGAAAA
>CACXKY010000091.1 GCA_902768325.1 Fibrobacter succinogenes | reverse complement strand
CGCACTGAAGGCATCCTCGTCGGGGCTCACCGGGCGCTTGTCGGTCTCGCGGACCATCGGGGGCGGCGCAAGCTTCGCAAAAGCGTTCAACAGCTGACGCACACCGAAGTTGTTCACGGCAGAACCGAAGAACACGGGGCACATCTCCCCCTTCAGGAACTTCTCGTGATCGAACGGGTCCATACCGCCGGTCACCATTTCGTATTCTTCCTTGAACTGGTTCACCCAGTTCTCACCGCACATTTCCACGAGGCGCGGATCGTCCGGACCTTCCATCTGGATGATTTCCTGGTGGCCTTCTTCCTTGTTGAAGGTATGGAACGTATTCTCGGCGATGGAGTACACGCCCTTGAAGAGCTTGCCCACGCCAATCGGGAGCGTAAACGGAGCCGTCTTGATGTGCAAGACATTTTCAATCTGGTCGAGCAGGTCGAGCACATGGCGGCCATCAAGGTCCATCTTGTTGATGAACGTGATAATCGGGGTGTGGCGCATGCGGCACACGTCCATGAGCTTGATGGTCTGCTTTTCCACGCCGTTCACGCTGTCAATAAGCACGAGGGCAGCATCCACGGCGGTCAGGGCGCGGTAGGTGTCTTCGCAGAAGTCCTGGTGCCCCGGGGTATCGACGAGGTTGAACATGCAACCTTCGAACGGGAAGTTCAGCACAGAGCTCGAAACCGAGATGCCACGCTGCTGTTCGATCTTCATCCAGTCACTCACGGTGTAGCTCTTGTTCGCCTTGGCGCGCACATGGCCCGCCTCGCGAATCACGTTCCCATACCACAGGAACTTTTCGGTGATGGTGGTCTTACCCGCGTCCGGGTGGCTGACAATAGCGAATGTGCGGCGTTTCTCGATTTCTGCGTTCATAAAGAATCCCGTTTTTTACGCGCGCAAATATAGAAAAAGCTGACCCTGAGCGTCCTCAGGGTGACTAGCGGGATGAGCGATTATCGATGATGATACGGATGGTTCTGCATCACCATCTGCACGCGGTAGAGCTGTTCGGCAAAAAGCACGCGGGCATGGTCATGCGTAAAGGTCAGTGGCGAGAGCGAAAGCAGCAAGTCCGCTGTCTTTTTCAGGTTCTCGTCGATGCCGTAAGCCGAACCGATCAGGAACACGATATTGCCCTGGAAGCGGTCTCGGAGCGTATCCGAAAGCTTCACCGTATCCATCAACTTCCCCTCTTCGGAGAGGATGACGCGGCGGTATTCCGACTTCGGGAATTTCTTGTCAAAAAGTGACGCTTCCTGAGCCAGCGACTGCGCGCGGTCATCGAGCTTGGATTCCTTGAGTTCCACGACCTCGAGCGGGAACATGCCGCCCCGCAGGCGCTTCACGTACTTTTCCACCTCGTCCGCGATGAACGGCGAGCCAGCCTTACCAAAAACAGCTAAAACCCATTTCATACTAGTTATTAGTCATTAGTTATTAGTCATTAGTTTTAAGCCTGGCGGCTATGCCGCGATTATAAAAAAGCCAATGACCATTGACCAATGACTATTGACCCTTCTAATCTATCTGCCTACGCTCAGGCGTTCGATGAGGAAGTTCGGCATGCCGGCCTTGCGCATCCTTTCCTGCGTTTCGAACACGTCGTAGTCCACGCGGATAATGCGGACGCACTTGGTCTCGGTATCGAGCAGGCACCAGCAGGCGCGCGGGTCGCGGTCGCGGGGCTGCCCCACGCTACCCACGTTCACGAGCAGCCGTTCCGTATCGGCAATCACGTACTCATATTCATCGAGAATCTTGGGAATCGCCATGGGGCGGCTCGCCACGATGACAGGACTGTGCGTATGGCCGACAAAGCAGTAGCGCCCGGTAAAATGGTCGAACGCATCCAGAGCCCCTTCCAAGTCGGTAATGTAAATCCAATCTGCCGGGGACAAGGGCGACGCATGCACGAACGTGATATCGCCTTCCTCGAAGATATACGGCAGGGACTTCATGTAGGCAACCGATTCCGGACTGAGGTGGTTCTGCGTCCACTCGATAGCCTGCTTGGCATACGGGTTGAACCCGACACTCGATTCATACTTGATGCCCACGCTATCGTGGTTCCCTATAATACACACGTCCATGTTGTCGCGGGCAAGGCGGACACACTCATCGGAATCCGCACCATAGCCGACCAAGTCGCCCAGGCATACCCTGCGCTCGACGCTGTTTTCTTTCATGGATGTAAGGACAGCCTCGAATGCGGTCGCATTGGCATGAATATCAGAACAGATTCCGTAAAGCATGTTCCTGCGATCCTATTTCGAGAGGCCCTTCACGGCTTCGGTCAGGCGGTCGATAGCCTGAATAAGCTCGTCCATCTTGGCCTCGCTCACGCCGCCCTGCACAACGGCAGCCGCATTAGCAGCCGTAGCGGCAGCCTGGGCTACGGGCTTCGGAGACTCCTTCACGGGGACCTTACCGAGCCAGATGTCCGGCCAGCGGTCGTTCCCACTGTGATAGGTAATGCGGGTCGCGGTTTCCACCGGCTCGCCAATCTTCCAGATGTAGAGCTCGTAGTCAAAGAGGTCGTGGTCGTGGCCCTTGTCGGTCGCGCCCCACACAAGCCACTTGCCATCGGGCGAGAGACGCGGGAAGTATTCGTGACTGCGGCGGCCGGGCAGGTCCATCAGCTTCACGTTCTTCGGGATGCCGAAGAAACCGACCTTTTCCACCTGCTTGCCGTCCTTGGCGCTGAACCACAGGATTTCGCTCGGGGCGGCAGTACCGCCATTACCCGTCGGGTTTACGCGGTAGAGTTTGCTGCCGTCAAAATTCCAGTCAATCTGGCAACCGTCGCCGGACTTAGTCCAAACGGACTTTTCCAAATCCCAAACGCCCGTCTCGCGCATGGAACCGCGGAGCGTAATCGCCAAATGCTTTCCGTCCGGGCTCATGTTCGGCTCCTGCAGAATCACGCCCGCCTTGTTAAAGGCCTTCTCGCCATCGAGTACCAGCGTTTCCTTCTTGCTTGCGAGGTCCATCGTAAACACCTTGCCCGCGCGGCTGAACACGATAGACTTGCCGTCGGGCCTCCAGGTGCCCCACGTGGCGTTGTCCACCACCTTGCGGGCGTTCTCGCCCGAAATATCGACCATCCACAAGTCCCACTTTTCGGGGTAGTTGGCGTCGTTTTCAGGAACCCAGCCGCCCTTACTGCGATTGAACAGCACCGTCGATCCGTCCGGAGAAATCCTCGGGAACCAGTCCACGTTGTCGCCATTCGTGAGCGCACGGGCGTTCGTACCGTCGGCATTCATGATCCAAATATCGTGATGGGAATTAGCACGGCTCGTCGCCCAAACAATCGCCCCTTCAAGCTTACCCTTAAGGGCAGAAAGAGCCTTCTGTTCGTCGGCAGTCGGGTCCACAGCGGCACCCGTCGGAGCGCCCTGCTGGGCAAACGCAGAAACCGCCACAAGTGCGGCACAGATAGAAAACTTCACAATCATATTCATGCCCTAAAAATACGAAAAAAAAAGCCCCCGTCACAATGACAGGAGCCTTTTTCCCTCGAAATGGGTAAAATCAAATGCTATTCGAAACGCACTTTTTGCATAATCGTGCCAAACTGCGTCTGCATACGAACGACATACACGCCACCGGCAATTCCCTGGAGGCCCAAATCGATACTTCCGCCGACATGACCGTTCCAGAGAGTCTTCACCACCGAGCCCGTCAAGTTAAACAGATCGACACGGGCAGTTCCAGAAGTGGATACATGGAGCGTACGACCCTGCATGGAAAGCGAAGGTGCAATAACAGCGCGATCCAAAGGCAAAGCCTGGACGCTCGAAGAACTGACCTCAGGACCGACAACGCTGCTAGAGGACTGCGGAGGCACGACAGAAGAACTGCTGCCCGGCACCGAGCTGGAACTCGTCGGAGCGGAAGGAGGATTCATGAAGTTCGGCATGTTACCCGAAACCAGGAGACCACAAAGAATTTTCAAGGACTGTTCAAAATACGCTTCTTCACCCAGCGAAACAGCCTCACTCCAAAATTCATCCAGTTTACCCTGACGGGAAGCATCCGTCACCAAGGAGGCCATCAGCGTTGCGACAAACGTGCTGTTATGTGCCGCCCAGCCTTCGGCACTGCCATTACGGTTGATATTGCCACGAATATCCTTCGCTGCCTTGCTGCTCACCCAAGTCCCGAGTTTATCGAGCATCGTCTTGGCTTTCGATTCACCGAACCAGTAGAAGTCCTGCGCCAAGCGCCACGGAGTGCGGGCAGCATCGTAACCATAGTTTCCATCCAGACCCTTTCCTTTAGCATCGGACCAGTTGTCGAAAAGGCCCGTGGAATATTCCGCAGAGTTCGCCTCCAGCAAGGCATAGTTGGCATTCATCGCCGTCGTATTCCAGAACTCGGCATTTTCCGTATCCACCTTGGCAAAGAGTCGGTAGTAGGCAGGTGCGATGTACGAGGGGTTCTTCTTGTCGTTCCAGGCATCGCCCGGCTTATGGAGCCCGTTTTCTTCGAACTCATACTGCTTCACATTCTTCAAGAGAGTGCGAGCCTCGGTCAAGTACTTCTCGTCGCCGAACTGGTACGATGCCATAATCAAGGCTGCCGCGACATCCATTTCGGCATCGGTCGCCGCATTGGCCTTGTTGTTCGACGGGTTCAATCCGCCAAACGACCAGTTCATGAGTCCATGCTCGTTGACACCCGCCTTGTAAAAGGCCCACAACTTATCGAACTGGGTCTGGTAACTCGTCGTGTTGTCGCTGAAGTAGACCATCATCAGCATGCCGTAACCGATTCCTTCGGAGACGAAAGTATTGCTGCCATGGTCCTTTTCAATTGCGGCGTATTTTTCGTTTTCCTTGTACTTGTCCCTCAAGTAGTAATCAAACGCAGCCTTCAACTGGGTAGCCGCTTCGGCCTGGTTCGAAAGAACAACGCCATTTCCGCCATAGTTGGAGCTCTGCGGGAACGGGAAATTAACCGTCGCAAAGGCGAGCGAAGTAACCGCAAGGCCAGCAAGGATCATCTTAGACAAACACACCATACAAACTCCATGATTTTTAAGGGGGATTTTATTAATACAAAAATAGAGTTTTTTTGAAAAAAATGGATATTATAAAAAGATTCCCGTGTTCTAAATCACTATTTCGGGCCAAATTGCCCCATTCTGTCAACCCTTTTCAATCCCCCCAACACGGCAAAATACGTTCCCACACATTACTATCTTATCCATCACAATGAAGACTCGTCAAATCGTCATCCAGGACTTCACGGGCGTCTATGCCGAACAGCCCTTTATACAGGGGCTGCGCGAAATCGCGGGTCAGGAATCCGCGAGGCGGAATGCGGAAATCCGGTACATAGACTGCACCGGGCTTCCGGGTACGGACTGCTACTGCGATGACGAGGCCGTCGAGTCCATCCGCAAGGGAATTGCCGAAGCGGGAATCACGGATGCGCACGGGATCCACTTCTTCGACAACGGGAATTACCACTACATGAGTAAAATCTGGACAGACATGGTCCAAGAACCGTTCACGCTCGTGGTATTTGACCACCATCCCGACATGCAGGAACCGCGATTCGGGAATATTCTCAGTTGCGGTGGCTGGGTCAAAAAAGTTCTTGAAGAAAACAAGTTTGTAGACAACGTTGTCATTATCGGAGCCGCCGACCATCTGGTGGAGGAAATTCCACCCCATGACAAGGTTACCTTCATCCCCGAAAGCGAGATTATCTCTCTCTCGTCTCTCGTCTCCCCAAAGGGGATAACATCCACTACGGGGCAAAGCCCCGAGTGTCGTATATCTCGTCTCTCGTCTAATCTCTACATCTCCATCGACAAAGACGCCCTCTCCCCCGCTTACGCGGCAACCAACTGGGACCAGGGTTTGCTCAGCCTTGAACACATGAAGGCGATTATCAACGCCATCGCGAAAGACCGCCGGATTATCGGCATGGACATCTGCGGAGAGCGCGCACGCGACTTTGCCGGCGACGAGCAGCACTCCGTTCAGGCAGCGGATGCTCTGAACGACCGCACAAACCGCGAACTAGTAGAGTTTTTGCAGGACTTTCTGCAGTAAACGGGTAAAAAAATCTATTTTTGCACGCAGAACTTAAACTCGGGACAAGCCCCGAACAACGAAGAAATAAAATCATGGATATTAACGAACTCGCCCAAAAGCACATCTTGAACCAGCCGCTCTACGTGACCGGCAAGCCCATCGCCTACACCGCCCGCGAATTCGGCCTCGACCCGAAAGACATCGACAAGCTCGCGAGCAACGAAAACCCGTTCGGCCCGAGCCCGAAGGGCATGGAAGAAGCCCGCAAGGCCCTGGAAGAAATCAACCTCTACCCGGATGGCGGCAGCTACGACCTCATCGGAAAGATTGCAGAGTTCCGCGGCGTGAAGCGCGAACAGATTGCCGTGGGTAACGGCAGCAACGAGCTCCTGGACATGATCGCCCAGGTGTTCCTCGGCCCCGGCACCGAAGCCGTGATGGGCAAGCACAGCTTCGCCGTCTACAAGCTCGCCACCATGGCGATGAACGCAAAGATTATCGAAGTCGACATGCCGGCCCCGGCCTACAACTACGACCTCAAGGCCATGCGCGCCGCCGTGAACGAGAAGACCCGCATCGTGTTCCTCGCGAACCCGAACAACCCGACGGGCTCCGACCTCACAGCCAAGGAAATCATCGACTTCGCCGACAGCCTCCCGGAAACCTGCGTGCTGGTGATGGACGAAGCCTACACCGAATTCATCGAAGACACTCCGGAACTCGTCCCGGATTTCAACAGCCGCATCGCCGAAGGCAGGAACATCATCTGCTGCCGTACGTTCAGCAAGATCTACGGTCTCGCAGGGCTGCGCGTGGGCTACTGCATCACACGCCCCGAAATCGTGAACCTCATCAACCGCGTGCGTGAACCGTTCAACGTGAACAGCATCGCCCAGGCCGCCGCCATCGGCGCCATCGACGACCAGGAATACGTGAACAAGGTCCGCGAACTCAACAAGAAGGGCCTCGACCAGCTGAAGGCCGGCTTCAAGGAACTGGGCCTCGCTTACGTGGACAGCCACGCGAACTTTATCGCCGTCAGCGGTTTCAAGGACCCGATGGATGCCTTCAAGTTCCTGCAGGCCAAGGGTACCATCATCCGTCCGCAGCCCGCGATGGGTGACGTGCTCCGCATTACCGTGGGCACCGAAGCGCAGAACAAGAAATGCCTCGCCAACATCAAGGCATACCTGGGCAAATAAACCGCGAGGCGAAACCTCACGGGGTTGCTCGCGTCATTTCCAAGCGCGGCTTTTGCAGCCGTAGCATAGCAGAAAACCTGGTCCACGAGGGCCGGGTTTCTTTGCGTGGTAAAATCGTACGCGACCCCGATACGCCCGCCTATGAGAACGATGAAATCATGGTTGACGGCACACCCGTCGAGGTCGCCCAGAAATTCTATTTCGCAATGAACAAGCCCCGCGGCATCGTCACTACCGCAAGCGACGAGAAGGGCCGCAAGACCGTGATGGACCTGTTTCGCGAGCAATACGCCAAGATGTTCCCCGGCAAGCCCGTACCGCACATATCGCCCGTGGGCCGCCTCGATGCTGCGAGCGAAGGCCTACTATTGTTCACCAACGACACGCAATGGGCAGACGCATTGTTAAACCCACAAGACCAAAGCGTCATCCTGAGCGGAGCGAAGGATCCAGTCCCGACGAAGCACATCAAAATCTACCGAGTGCAGGTCGCGGGCAAGCCCTCCGCAACCGACCTTGCGAAAATGGAAAAAGGCTTCAACGTGGCGCCCCGTGTGTTCGGTGAAAGCGAAGAATTCATGCACGCCGAGCGCGCCGTACTCCATAGCGAAGGCGAAAAGAACTGCTGGCTCGAAATCACGTTGTCCGAAGGCAAGAACCGTGAAATCCGCCGCATGCTCGCCCACCTCGGCTACGAAGTCATGCGCCTCGTACGCATCCAATTCGACAAGTACACGCTGGGCGATTTAAAGCCCGGTGAAATCCGGGAAATAAACTAGATCAAGTCCCTGTTCAAGAGTTCGCCATGGTCAAGGACCAGGCGACGGAAGGGGCTGTTCAGGTAAAAGTCCGGGTTATGCGTCGCCATCACGACCGTCGTGCCGCGCGCATTGATTTCCTTGAAAATGCTGAAGACTTCCTCGGCGTTTTTCGGGTCGAGGTTACCGGTCGGTTCGTCGGCCAAAAGTACGTACGGGTTGTGCACCATCGCACGCGCAATCGCCACGCGCTGCTGTTCACCGCCCGAAAGCGTGTACGGCATGGCAAAGCGTTTCTGGCTGATTCCCACTAGCGCAAGCGCGTCAAACACGGCCGCGTTGATCTTGTTGCTCGGAGTTCCCACAATACGGAGCGCGAGCGCCACATTCTCGAAAACGTTCCTGTCCGGCAACAGCTTGAAATCCTGGAAGATGATTCCCATCTTGCGGCGGAATCCCTGGATTTTGCTGTCGGGAGTATTCTTGCTGTCGTAAACGCAGTCACCGGTAAACTTCACCATCACCTGGCCACCGCGTTCCTCGTCAGGGCGCTCGTCCATATAGATGAGCTTAAGCATCGTCGACTTACCCGCGCCCGAGTGTCCCGTCAAAAAGACGAACTCGCCCTTGTGAATACGAAGCGTCACGTTGGAAAGCGCTTTCCAGTTATCCTCGTAAGACTTGGTGACGTGGGTAAAGTGAATCATAGGCTAAACCTAGGCGGCTAATCCTTCATGCGGATTTCCACATGGACTTTTCCTTCGTCTTGACGACCTTCTTGATGGAATCCGCACGGGCGATTACGTCGGCGCTATCCTTAGCCGTAGGAATCGTGCGGAGCAAAATCTGTGCAGAACGTACACCGTCTTCCTTGCGGCCGAGCACACGGGCGATATGCCAGCCCTGGTTTGTCTTGACCGGAGTCACCGCATACTGGCCGTTCTTAAGCTGGTCCAGAGCGCGTTCAAAAGCGGGGTCCAAAAGGCCGCGCTTGAAATAGCCGAGGTCGCCACCCTTCGCCGCAGAGGTGTCCTGCGAATGATTCTTGGCCAGCAGTTCAAAGCTTATACCGAGGTTCAAGCTGTCAATCAACGCTTCGGCAACGTTCCTGACCGAGTCCACGATCATAGAATCAGGCACAATCGGAATCTGGATGTGACTCAGCAGTACGCAGTTGTACTGGCGCGGCAAGGAATCCTTGTACGCCTTGTAAAAAGCCTCCACTTCCTTCTTGGTCGGGCTAATGGAACCCACATGCATCTGACGCACACGGGTAATTTCCATATGGCTGCGGATCTGCTTGGAAAGCTGGTCCCTGTATTGCGCCATGCTCATCCCGAGCTGTGCACGGACGGCCTTCTCAAGCGTTGCAAGGTCAATGTTCTGGCTAGCAGCCAGCTGGCTCAAGTGCGCCGTGACGCGCTGATCCACTTCGGAATTACTGATGACGATTGAGTCGCGGTCGATGCGTGAAAGCAGGACCTTCTCTTCAATCAGGCGTTCCAGCACATAATCCTTCTGCTGCGCTTCCGACATGGCAGCGCCCTCCGGCGTTTCCTGGAACTGGTAGAGGTTGTTCATGAATTCCGAACGCATAATGGGCTTTCCGTCGACAACGGCGGCGACACCGTCCATCAAGACCGGAGCGGCCCCCGCTAAAGAAGCCAGGGCAACACAAGCCAAAACAATCCAACTACGCTTCATTACTTATCCTTTTCACTAAAGACATCTGTTTTCGAGAAAATGGGACGTTCCATCTTCCATTCCTTCTTGAGGCGGTCCATCACCTGGTTGCGATGGACAAGCCATGCCCTCATCGCAACATCTTCGGCAACAGCCTCATACGGCAACACATCCGCCGAATCGAGCCTCGAAGTCACAACGGCAATCTTCAAAGCCCCACCACAGTATTTCATCTTGGACAGGGTGCCGACTTCCACTTCGGCAATGTTCTCTATCATGCACGAATCGGGCGTCTCCGTCACGGATTCGAACGGCTCGATCTTTTTCACCAGGTAATGCGGACCGGGCAGGGAATCGTATTTCAGGTTCTTATGGCCACGGTAATACTGGTCACCCGACTGCCAGTCCCTGAAAAAAATCAAGGCACCGGAAATGGAGGTCTTGCCCCTCAGGAACAATTCCGGGTGGGCATGGTAAAAGTCAATCTTCTCGGCATCGCCCACAACCATCGTATCGGCAAAGCTCTGCAAGAAATGGTCCACGACAATCTTGCGGACCGTCTGTTCAATCTGCAGCGCCAGGGCGGGGTCCCTATCCGTTCCGTTTTCGACCGCTTCCTGGTAAAGGGTTTCTTCGTCAATCCAGTTTTCCAGGAACTTCAAACGCTGCTGGTCGTCCCAGGAATCCCATTCCGGGACCTGTTTGCGAATTTCCGACAAATGTAACTTGGACGACCCCACCGATACGACGACAGGATCATCACCACCAAAAGGCCCCTCGCAAGCAGCCAGGAGCGCCACTACACAAAAAGTCAAAAACAAACGCCAAAACTTCATTGACCCATAATTTAGAAAAATCACGTTCCGAAGCCCAATCACCTAAAACAAAAAAGGGGGGAAGCCTCCCCCTCGGCAAAGCCACAGGTCTTTGCCTACCCCCTCGAGCAGGGCCTCAGACGCCGGCCCTGCAACAACCCGCTCTACCGCAAGCGGCCAAAGCGGGCCTTGAGCTTAGCGAGGGATTCTTCCTCGATGACCTCTTCGGCATCGTCGCCCTTGCGCTTGAACTTGAGGATTTCGAAATCTTCGAGCATAGCACAAGCCTGAAGGTAAAGCTCGGGGTATTCGGAATCGTCGGGAGCAGTACGCTCGATCTTGGCGAGAATCTCCCGGGCCGATTTCAGCTCGTGGTCCTTCATAAAGCGGGCCTTGAGGAAGGGGCGGAACCTTTCGCGGAGGTCCTTGACGGAGAGGTCAACCTTGTCATTGCTGGTTTGAATCGCGCCGGCTTGGAATGCGCCGAGCACGGCCAGTCTTTCGAACAAAGTATTTTCCTTGTGGTCGGGCAAGTAGAGCGCCGCCATTTTCGAGATAGACTTATTCTTCGCCATGAGGGCGGCAATAGCATCGCGGGCATGGTCACCGCCCTGGCGCATCGCCACCGAGAATTCGCGGAGGATATCCCAGAACTTCACGAAAACATCAGCGCCTAGAAGCGCCGATTCATAGGTAGCACGCACGAGCGCAAGACGCATTTCTTCATCTTCGCTGCGGGTGTTTGCGGCAAGATTCTTGAAGTCACGGATTTTTTTGCCGCGGGAATACTCGAGGCCCGTAAAACGCACACAGCGGTTCGCATCCAGATTGTCGGCAGCAAGGGACTTCAAAACCCACGACTTGAGCGCCGTCTTGAAACCGTCGGAATAGAGGCCGCCCGTCTCTAGCATATTCAGGCGGTCAACAATGAGCGAGGAGTCGGAATCGGTCACTTCGGCTAGCTCAGTGACCTTGCCAGGTTGGTGAGCCTGCCGAACCACTACGCGCTTGCGGAAAGCTTGCCAGAAAGCAGATTCCACCGGGGTCATGAGAGCCGATTCCCCGAGCCGCCAGCCAAAACGCATTTTATCAAGCGAAAAATCGATACCGAAGGTCACCACGACTGGGCGCACCGCCAAGAAAAGGCGATAACTTCCCCACTCGGGATTGAGTTCGACTGCAAATTTCTCCGGGAAGCCGGTCTTGAACACCTTCATGTGCAGGCGCAGGTGGTTTTCCTTTTCGGGCGTGACCGTCGGGATATCGCAATCGAGCCGTTTCATCTCGGAAAAGACTTCGTAGAGGCTAAAGAGCGGGGCCTTGTGCGGATTTGCCTTGAGCTTGTCGCAGAAGGCGTCGTCGATAAACGTACGTTTGCTCTCCAGCTGCTTTTTCGCGGCCTTGGGCATCTCGCGAATGACCGATTCCGCCATCCATTCACGCCATTGGTGGATCGAGAGCGCAAGCGTCGCGGGCGTCACCTGCGGGAGCATATCGTAAGGCAGGTCAAGCGTGATGCCGTCGCAGTCGCGCATCGCATCGAAGACCATCTCGCCCA
>CACXKY010000090.1 GCA_902768325.1 Fibrobacter succinogenes | reverse complement strand
GAGCTTCACGCCGGTGAGCTGCTGGAGTTCTTCGATGGAGCCAACAGCAATCATGTCACCGTCGTCAGAGAGCCACACCGGAATCGGCGTACCCCAGAAGCGGTTACGGGAAAGGTTCCAGTCGCGGGCGCCTTCGAGCCACTTGCCGAAGCGTCCGTTCTTGATGTGGTCCGGCACCCAGTTCACGGTCTGGTTGTTTTCGACCATCCATTCCTTCAGAGTCTTGGTCACGCCGTCCTTGCTCGTGACAGGGGCGTCAATCTTCAGGAACCACGTCTTGAGGGCGCGGTAAATCAGAGGAACGCCGGTACGCCAGCAGTGCGGGTAGCTATGGACAATCACGTCCTGCTTGAATACGCGGCCCTGTTCCTTGAAGTAGCGGATAATTTCCTTGTCGGCTTCCTTCGCACCGAGGCCCTTCCACATCGGGACCTTGTCGGTGAACTTGCCTTCGGTATCGAGCGGGTCGAAAAGGCCGAGGTCGAGTTCAGCGCCCTTCTGGAAGTCTTCTTCACCGAAGGAAGGAGCGGTATGCACGGCGCCGGTACCGTCTTCGGTACTCACGTAGTCGGCAGGGTAAATCTTGTAGTGGCGGGACAGCTGGTCCGGCGTCACGAATGCGTCGGAAATGCGGGAGAGCGGCTCGTAGTCCTTGCCCACGAGTTCGGAACCCTTGCAGGTATCGACGACGTTCGGGTTCTTGAAGTAGGCGGCGGTACGGCTTGCGGCAATCCAGTACTTCTTGCCATCCTGTTCCACAAGGTTGTAGTCCATGTCCGGGCCCACAACGATGCAGAAGTTGGAGTAAAGCGTCCACGGGGTCGTCGTCCACACGAGGATGCTCGTGTCCTTGAACTTGGGCTCGTTCGAGTTAATCGGGAAGATGAGCGTCAGGGACGGGTCCTGACGGTCCTTATAGCCCTGGTTCGTTTCGAAGTTCGAAAGCGGAGTGGCAAGCGCCGGGCTGTACGGCTGGATGCGGTAGCCCTGGTAGATGAGGCCCTTGTCAAAGCACTGCTTGAACACCCACCACACAGATTCCATGAAGTTCTTGTCCATGGTCTTGTAGCCCTTGTCGAAGTCGACCCAGCGGCCCATGCGGCGAACGGTCTTCTTCCATTCGCTCGTGTACTTGAGCACCTTGCTACGGCAAGTTTCGTTGAACTTGTCGACACCGAGCTTCTGAATTTCGGCAACGCCCGCGAGACCGAGTTCGTTCTGAACGAGAGATTCAATCGGAAGACCGTGGCAGTCCCAACCGAAACCGCGCGGAACCTTCTTGCCCTTCATGGTCCAGTAACGCGGAACGATATCCTTGATGGTACCGGCAAGCAAGTGACCGTAGTGCGGAAGGCCCGTTGCAAACGGAGGGCCATCGTAGAAAGTGTACGGTTCGGTTTCCGGACGGCTATCAAGCGACTTCTTGAAGCTTTCGTCCTTGTCCCACAGGCCGAGCACGCGCTCTTCAATCTGCGGAAACGATTCTTCTTTCTTTACTTCACGGAACATGGGTTACCTCTTGGCCTTCGGCCAGGCTGTGAGCCATGAGAGCGGAAACCTTCGGTTTCCTTTGAGCAATGAGGTTGCCTAGCAAAGCTAGGCGATTTATCAGGCGCCTTTGGCGCGATTCTTTAGCTCAAAGCACACGAATTGTGCGACCTCATACCTCATAGCTCATAGCTATTAGGCGTTAAATTTTCGGGTTCAAATTTAGAAACTTTTGCGTAGCAAAAAAGACGGTGGACCGAAATCCACCGCCATTAGCCATACACCAAATTCAAGATTATTCTTCGAGACGGTAAATCTGCACGTCCCGGATGTAGAACTTGCGGACTTCGTTACCCAGGTTCAGCTCAAATCGGGCAAACGGGGTACTTTCCTTCGGAGAGAATTCCTTCTCGAACGACTGGCCCGTGGTCTTCACAATCGGGTGTTCCTGGAAACCGACCGTTTCATAATCGTCGTAGGTCCCGATGCGGGCCGTTATCTTGCCCTCGACATTCGACCAGATGGTAAACACGCACTTGTACTTCTTGCCTGCAACAAGGGCGACGTCTTCCTGGATCAATTGTACGCTGTAAGACTTGTTACCGCCATTCGTCACGTCGACTTCGAGAATATGGCCGCCGTTCTTTTCTTCGATAACGGAAGCGGTCGCTTCGCCATAAAGCTGCGTAAAGAATATCCAGTGGTCCAGTCCCTTCGAGAAATCCCCGTTTTCAATCGTATTTTCACTCATGGAACCGACAATGCCGTCCCAGATTTCCTTCACGAAATCTTCGACACGGTTCCCCTGGGAATCAACGAATTCATAGCGCAGCGGACGGAAGCTCGGGATAAACTTCTGGTTCAACTTGTTCCAGAGTTCTATGTTCTTGGTACCGCTCAGCCGGATGACGCCATCTTCAGAAACTTCGGCATTCTTGAAATCCACGCCAGCAGCAAAGTCGCGCACATGGAAAGCTACAGACAAATTAACAAGACTGTCCGAAACCCATTCCACCTGCGAGAAATGATACCTTAAGATCATATTTTGGAAAGCGGACAACGAATATTCAAACGGGATATACGTTTCTCCAACGAGGACTCGGCCAAAGATAGCCGGATTCGACTTCATGGACCTAAAGCGCACTCCGATTTCCTTCAAGAACCCTTCATCCTTGAGGTTGATTCCCTTGAACGCCTCGTCGACAGAAGAACCTTCGGTAAACGATATCGGCAAGATTGTATCCGCGGCATTCTCTTCCGGCCACAACGGCAGGCCCTGCGTCGCATCGAAATTGACGCTTACATAATAGCTGGAATAAGAACGGACCTGCATGAGTTCCATCGAGAATGAATCCAGCAAGACCGCTTCGTTTTTAGAAGCCGACTTCGAAAGCACAGCCTTGTCATAATCCACAGAAAAATCAGCCGTCAATGCCAGCGGAACCCGTGCCACCGTATCGGAAGCAACCGGATTGCCAATCTCAATGCCGGCAGTCCCCTTGGAATCGGAGCAGCCGACAAGGACCAGCGCGCACAAGCAGCAACTGACTATGGATCCAAAAAAACGCATCACACTCCTCGGGTCAACGGGAACAGCTGAATATTGACTTGGACGACATCGTCCGCCTCGCCAGCTTTCGCAGAGAAATCTAGTAGTTCCTTGCGCATCAGTTGGATGTGTTTCTTCAAATTGGGGAAATCCTGGCGCCTAATGCTGAAAGTAAGGGCCGAAAAGTCCCTATTTTCGCTATCCAGTTCGCTCAGCATGTTCATGGACACCCGCATCATCTGCTGGTGGTAGAGTTTCACCATCATATCCTGGACTTCGTCATCCGTGGTGATCATCGGGTTGCTCTGGCGGAAGCCGTTGGCCGTCTTGATCAGAAGACCGGTCTCTACCAGCAAGTCCAGGGATTCCTGCACCTGGGACGGAGTCACCGTGCCGCCGAGGCGCTTGGAAATAAGTTCCGGAATGGGACGGAAACCGCGCAGGGAAACCATCTCAAGGATTACAGAATGATGCCACTCCCTAAAGATACGGAGTTGCGACTTCTCCATCTTGTGGAGCTTGGAACGCGGGCTGCACTTGACCAGCTGTTCATAGTAGGCGCGCTTTTCTTCGTCGGTGGCAGCCTGGTTAAAGAAAACGAGATTTTCGAAGTAGGCGGCACGCTGTTTTTCCAGCCCGATGCCGTGAATGAGCTTGGTGACGGTTCCCTTGGTAATGTTGCGCTTGCCGTCAATGGTCAACTTCAGGTGCGCGTGACTCGAAAGCCCCGCCTTCTCCGCAAAAAAGCGGAGACTGAAGGCCGGCAAGGTCTTCTTCTTGAACTCGTAGTAGTCCCTCAAGTACACCCTGAAATTGGTGTACTGCAGAACATCGGGTTCCGTCAACTTTATATTTTCTCCATTATCCATACTATATAAGATAGCAGTCTAGGCCTTCCAAAACACAAACGAGCAACCAATTATCGTTTACTCAAGTAAACAATTCTATGCGTCTTTGGCAAGGCGCGAAAAACGGATGTGATTCCTAAAAATCCCGTTTATTCGCTCAAAATCGCGACTTATGCCCTCTTCGGAGAACCCGGCCCGGCGTGCAACGGCGGCACTTTTCGGGTTATTTTCCGCAGCCGAAAGCTCAATCCTGTTTATTCCAATCGAGAATAATTTTTGCGAAACGAGCTTCAGGGATTCGGTCGCGAGCCCCCTCCCCGTGAAGTTCTCGCCGAGCCAGTAACTTACGGTCGCGGAACGGTGCGCCCACTGGACCCAGCCCACAATAATGCAGCCTGCCACACGCAGGCAGCCCCCAGCCTTTTCGAAAATCCCCCAACAAGCCCCGTTCCCCATCTGGGACTGCATCTGCCAGGATTCCACACGGGAAGCCACGTCGTCGGCAGAACGGCAATCGGAAGGCCAGGGTAGGTGTTCGGAAAGGAACGCACGGCTACGGTCAATGACCGCATAGAGGTCGTTGCAGTCACGCTCGTCCAACGACCGGAGCACGACGCGCTCCCCCACCAGTTCATCTACGGGAATTTCATCGAGGAAATCTTCCATGCGAAGAATATATAGAAAAACCGCCGGACGAATCCGGCGGTTTTTCAGTGCGGATGAAAGGACTTGAACCTTCATGCCCTTGCAGGCACTAGAACCTGAATCTAGCGTGTCTACCAGTTCCACCACATCCGCGTGGTGCACCAAATTTTGAAAAATTTATGCGATTTGTCAAGGGGTCGTCACCAAAATTGCGTCCGCAATCCACTGCAGGCGGTTCGACCTCCAGTACTGCCAGTCGTGTTCGCCCGCGCTGTCGTACCGGATTTCACAGTCCGTACCGACATTCGCACAAAAAGACTCTATCCACGGGCGGGTCTTTGTAATCGGGTAGAGCCGGTCGGCACCGCCCTGTAAAAAGCGCCACCTCCCTGTATGGAGCCTTGGAGCCGCAGCCACTTCAGACGACGCCCCCAGAAACTCCCCGAAAGAACTCACCAGGAGTCGGTTCTTCACGTTACGTTTTCCGTAAAGCGAATAGACGATTGTCCCAAGCCCACCGTCCGACACGCCCACCAGCGAGACGTCGTTCACGTCCGCCTTACGGCGGGTCGCAACCGAATCCAGGGCCGCATCGACCACCTGGACCATATTTTCTGTCACCCAGTGGTTTTCCCGGCAAGCGGAGACACTCACGACAATCAAGCCGTTAAAAAGTTCCGACAAGTCGCGACCGGCCACATAGCCCTTCTCGCAATTCGAGCTCGTCATCCCCCCGTGGAACCAAACGACAACATTCGCCTTTACCGCCTTCGCGGAGACTTTCGCCTTGGACGGCTTTTTCGCAGACGCAGGCCACCAGATTCCCGTTGCACTCCGCACGCCGGCAGCCTCCACCACAAGGGAGTCCGGTGCCGCAAGGGCAAAACCGATGCACGCCAATATAACGAGAAAGAAATTACGCATTTAACGCTTACTCTTTATTCCCAGGATTAGGAACGTAAAAGCTCCGGCAAGGGAAAACAGCACGATGCCTAGCCCGACCAGGCTGTAATAGAGCTGGTATTCCGAGATGGTATCCCAGTCCATTTCGGCATCGGTCGTCGCAATCGACTTCACGATAAACTTGGAATCCGAGATGCGCACCGCACTGACCTCAATCGGGATATCCTCGACATTCCGCGCCGAGAAACTGAACCATTCCGACATCGTCTCGTTCATCTCGCGGGAAGCGTACAGCACGAACGTCGCGCCGGCATCCCCATTCAGCTGGAAAAACGTCTTGTCCAGGAAGGGAATGTTGCTGCCCCCGAAAAGGCTCGGGATGGCGGCATAGCTCACCCTACCGTAAAAAACGTGTTCTTCCTTGAAAAAGCTGCGGAGCACCGGCTGCATATACGAAACCAGCCAGACGACCGCCAACACAAAGAGGAAGGCGATATTGAAATAGACAGACCTGCGGGTACGGAAATACGAGAACATATTCTAGATCTTGGATCGGAACAAGAAGAAAAAGGTGGATAGCAAAAGTACAATGGACAAGAAGTAGAAGACCATCGGAATTCTAGACTTGAGCGACATTTCGTCCATAGTCTTCATCTGGAAGAACTGGACCAAATCCATGCAGTACATCATGGCAATATCGTTGTCAAAGCGGCTCCACGCATTGGCGAGGTCGATGTTTTCGGCCAAGAGCGCGTCCACCTCGGGCGACAGTGAATCCGGCAGGACCAGGTCTACCGAGCGCATGACGGGCAACCCCGCACGGGCGGAATCCAGGAGCGCGTTAAGCGGGGTCCTCGTTTCCACAGGGAGGGACTCGACCTTTTCGCTCACGTCTTTCCACTTTTCGTGCCACAAGATTCGGGCGCTCACGTAGCGGCGCATCCCGGCGACCTTGCTCAAGACCTCGCGTTCAAACCGGACCGTCATGTTGGACGCCGGGATATCGGACCCGAGGAACCTCAAGTCTTCCATCTCGCGGCAAAATGAAACCGCTATTTCGCGTAGCGTCATCGTCTGCGACTGCACCAACAGGGTATCCGCCCCGAAACCGGACCGTACGCGCTCCATGGAGCGCATCAAGCTCGTTTCCAAAAGCTGGTATTCCGCCAAGGACTTCGTATGCTGCGCATAAATGACCAACTGCGGTTTTTGCGAAAAATAGAACAGGACCGTAAGCCCGACCGTCAATACGATTACCAGCCAAACCCAGGGTGTCCTGAGTTTCGCATGGAAAGTATCTGCAATAGATTTTTTCATAATCTCCTTCACAACTAGAAATTACCTTTTTTCTACTTTGATTGCCATGAAGGTTTCCGTTTTTGCACATATTTTCGCATCCTGCATGCTCTATAGCGCCTGTTCTTTTGAACGGGCCGAAGAACAGGTGATTGCAGAACACGCCAACGGCGTCAAAAAGACGTCCGTATGGGTGTATCCCGACGGTGAAATCCTAAAGAGAAACGAATGGTACAACGACGGCATCAAGGAACTTGAAATTCCGTATAAGGACGGCGTTCCGCACGGGGAGTTCAAGCGCTGGACCGGATTTGGTGACGTAGTCCTGCTCGGGCATTACAGAAAAGGGCTTCGCGACGGCAAGTGGACGAGCTACTACGTAGAGCGGTTGAACAGCCGCAAGAAGGAAGCCGAGCGGTACTACAAGGACGACCATCCCGTTGGCGACTGGGAAGGCTGGCACTACGACGGTTCAAAGGCTTTCGAGGAACACTACGACAAGGACGGACGCGCCATCGGTACCTGGAAGATGTGGTACGACAACGGCGCCATTCGGCAAGAAGGCAACTGCCACGCCAAATGGGACCCCAAAAGGCAAATCGAATCGGCCGAAAACGGGCCGGACGCTGCCAAGCGTTACTTGAAGCGCTATTCCAAGGATTGCACGCTGCTTGAAGAATTTTCTTGCGAGAACGGACGCCTCTCCGGGGAATTCGTCCTATACTATGAAAGTCTCGACGACCAAATCGATTCGGCAAAATGCGGGAAGGGACGAGTCCGAATCCGCGGCATCCTCGGGAAGAATTCGACCGGTACAGACAGCTCCCTCATCGGGACGGTCACCTACTACAGGGCCGACGGGACTTCCCTAAAACAGGAATACTGGAACAAAGATGGCAAGCGCGATTCCGTATGGCGGTGGTTTGACGAAGCCGGGAACCTGCTACGCGAAAGCGACCTGAGTAATGGCGGAATCATTTACGGCGCGTGCGACGGCCATAACGACAAGTTCTGCGCCGAGACCTCGTTCGTCGGAGAAATCGGCGGGATTCTCGCAAATAGTAATCTAGACCAGTCCGTGAATTATGAACAAAGTATCGGGAAATTCCCCGCAACGGTCCGCTACTTCAAGCCGGGACACCAACTGATGTACGAGGAGTTCTGGCAAGACGGAAAGATTCTGGAAAGCAGGAGTTTCTACCCCGACAGCATGGGAGCGAAACTTGCCAGCGAAAGCTTCTGGAAAGACGGCAAGCGGCACGGAATCATGCGCAACTGGTACCCAAGCGGAGTGCTTCGCGATAGCTTGAGCTACGTGAATGGCGAACGCGTCGGCGAGCAGTTCAGTTACGACAGTACCGGGAAGCTCACCATCCACAAGACCGAAGCCGGGAAGAACAGACCTGTAATCATGCACAAGCTGTGGGAAGAATAAGTATGAGGCGCAAGGACAGGGAAGTTTTGGGCGACGAGAATATCGCAAAAATTATCGAACAGTGCACGACCTGCCATATTGCGATGGTGGACGATGCGGATGCGGGCATGCCCTACGTGATTCCGATGTCGTTCGGGTACAGCCTGGAGGGCGGCGTTCTGGAGCTATACTTCCATTGCGCACATGTTGGCAAGAAGCTCGATTGCATCCGCAAGAATCCGAATGTCGCGTTCAGCATGTGCGTTGAGAACCGCATCGAGATTCACGAGGATGTTTATTGCAAGAGCGGGCGCTTTTACGCAAGCGTCGTCGGGCAGGGCAAGGCCGAAATCGTCGAGGATAGCGCCGAAAAATGCCGCGGACTCTCGCTCCTGATGGAACGGCAGGCTGCAGGCGAACCGCAATCCGCTCATACTCTGCAACCTTCTGGTTCCGCGCAGTTAATGCACGCGGCCCCGCACAAGTTTGAATTCACACCCGCGCAGGCCGCCGCCGTGACCGTATTCAAGATTACGAGCACGTGTTTTACAGGGAAGTCAAAGACGGGGCGTTGCGGGCGCGGCGCCTGAGCGCCCGTAGAGGGGGTAGCGGCAGACACGGCGGAGCCGTGGCTAAAGCGAGGGGGAGACCTCCCCCTTTGACTAAAAATTGCTAAATTTACCCGCACTATGAGTGAAGCTATTAACAATGTGAAGCAGGCGTTTGACGCAGAACTTGCGCAGACCGACCTTACAAACCAAGAAGCCGTTAACAACCTCCGCGTGAAGTACCTGGGCAAGAAGGGTGCCGTGACCGACCTCATGAAGCAGATGGGCACG
>CACXKY010000089.1 GCA_902768325.1 Fibrobacter succinogenes | reverse complement strand
TACCGCCCGCGGCATCGAGATGGACCCGAACGACATCTTCGTGAGTGACGGCTCCAAGTGCGACGTCGCGAACATCCAGGAACTCTTCTCCGAAGACGTGCGCATCGCCATCCCCGACCCGGTCTACCCCGTATACCTCGACAGTAACGTGATGGCCGGCCGCACCGGAACACTCCAGGCCGACGGCCACTTTTCCGAAGTGACCTACCTCGCCTCCACCGCCGAAAACAACTTCCAGCCGGACCTTCCGAAAAACCCGGTCCAGTTAATTTATCTGTGCAGCCCGAACAACCCGACGGGTACCGTACTCAGCCGCGAAACGCTGCAGAAGTTCGTGAACTACGCGAACGAAACTGGCTCGCTGATTCTGTTCGACGGCGCCTACAACTGCTACATCCAAGACGAAACGCTGCCGCATTCCATCTTCGAGATTCCGGGCGCAAGGACTTGCGCGATCGAATTCCGCAGCTTCAGCAAAACAGCCGGCGCCGGCTTTACGGGCGTTCGCTGCGCCTACACGGTAATCCCGCACGAACTTTCAAAGCTTCACTCCATGTGGAATCGCCGTCAGTGCACCAAGTTCAACGGCGTCAACTACGTAACGCAACGCGCCGCCGAAGCCATCTACACTCCGGTGGGCTGGGCCCAGACGCAGGGCGTCATCAAGGGCTACATGGATACGGCAAAGCTTATCCGCAAGGAACTCACCGCGGCCGGCTACACGGTATTCGGCGGCGAACACGCTCCGTATATCTGGTGGAAAATTCCCGATGGCGAAAAGTCTTTCGACTTCTTCGACAGGCTGCTTGCGACTTGTCAAGTGGTAGGTACCCCGGGCAGCGGCTTTGGGCCCTGCGGCGAAGGCTACTTCCGCCTCACTGCCTTCGGCGATCACGAACGCACCCGCGAAGCACTCAAGCGCATTAAGGAAAAGCTATAACCCCTAACCACTATTTACTATCTTATGCACATGTCATCTCCCATAGGTCCAGAAATTTCTGTCATCCAGAAGATAAGCGTCGCGATTATCCACGAACGCAATGTCGAGAAGTTGCTCGAAAACGTGCTCGGCATCCTGGAAACGGAACTTGGCATGCTGCGCGGTACATTCGCGCTTCTGTTCGGTGACACTTTAAAGATTGAAGCTTCGCGCGGCCTGGACGAATCCGAAAAGCAAAAAGGTTTTTACCGCATGGGCGAAGGCATTACGGGCCACGTCGCTGAACGCGGCGTAAGCCATGTGATTCCTGACCTCCGCAAGGATTCAAGATTCTTGAACCGCACGGGCAGCCGCCACTACGATTCGCAAGTGGCGTTTATCTGCGTGCCGCTCATCCATGACGAACAAATTATCGGAACGCTTTCCATCGACCGCCCGGTCGACGGTACGACCGACTTGGACCGCGACGTAGCACTGCTCGAAATCATCGCGAACATCACGGGCGATGCCGCCAGCGAATGCATCGAGCTGCACAACGAACGTGTGGCGATGCTCGAAGAAAACCGTAAGCTGCGCGACATGCTTTCGAACAACCCCGGCGACTTGGTCGGCAACTGCCGCGAGATGCAACAGATTTACGAACAAGTTCGCCAAGTCGCCCCGAGCGATGCGACCGTCCTTATTCGCGGTAGCAGCGGCACCGGTAAAGAGATGATCGCCCGCGCTATCGTTAATTTGTCTGCAAGAAAGGACAAGCCCTTCATTACGCTCAACTGCGCAGCGCTCCCGGAAAACCTGGTCGAAAGCGAACTCTTCGGTCACGAGAAGGGTGCGTTCACAGGCGCCATGAACCGCCGCATCGGCCGCGCCGAAGCCGCCAATGGCGGAACGCTCTTCCTCGATGAAATCGGTGACCTCACGATGCAGACGCAGGTGAAGCTCTTGCGCTTCTTGCAAGAACGCACCTTCAGCCGCGTAGGCAGCAACGAGGAACTCCATTCCGACGTGCGCTTCTTGGCAGCCACGAGCCGCAACCTGGAAGAACTGATTTCGCAGGGCAAGTTCCGCGAAGACCTTTTCTACCGCTTGAACATTTTCCCGATCGCCATGCCCGACTTGGCCAAGCGCAAGTCCGACATCATCCTTCTCGCCGAACACTTTATCGAGAAGATGAACCTGCGCTACAACAAGAAGGTGGCTCGCCTTTCGACGACCGCCATCAACTTGCTCATGAGCTACCACTGGCCGGGCAACGTGCGCGAACTGGAAAACTGCATGGAACGTGCGGTGCTTACCGCAAGCGACGACTGCATCCACAGCTACAACTTGCCGCCTTCGCTGCAGACAAGCTTGAGCGTCGGTACTGTCGGTGCACCCGGAGGCAAGACTGCACCGCTCGAAGTGATGATGAACAATTACGAACGTGAAATCATCACCGAAGCCATCAAGCGCAACAACGGAAACCTCTCCGCCGCCGGGCGCGACCTGGGAGTTTCACCGCGCATGATGAACTACCGAATGAACAAGCTCGGTCTGAATTCCAAAAATTAATGTGGGAAAAAATTAGTTGGCGGTCTTAACGCCGGCGGCTTCAAAAGTCGCCTTATTTTTTTCGTTCGGCAAGGCGACCGTCGTAATCCAGTTGTATTCCGCAATACCGGCAAGGCCGACGCGGGCGCAGAGCTGGTCGCGGGCCACGTTGTAGGCATTGAGGATCTGGACCTTTTCGCCATCGGCGGCCTTGTCGATCTTTTCGCTCCACTTGACACCGAGCTCGACGAGAGCGGCGCTGGCCTTCGCATAACGCTTGGCCTGGTCTTCGGTAATAACAGGGCTGGCGGGAGCGGTAAATTCGTCCACCGTCACGATGGGCAAGGACTTCGGAGCCGAAGCCTGTGCCTTAATCATGTCGGGAGTCGTTTCGTCACCCTGTGAACAGGCAACAAAAAAAGAGGCGATAGCCAAAATTGAAATTGCGAGAATTCGTTTCGACATATGCGCCTCTTTTTTTAATAGCGGTTCAGGGATTTGAACCCCGGACCAATGGATTATGATTCCAGTGCTCTACCACTGAGCTAAACCGCCATGTGAAACCAAATATAGTAACACAAACGGCTTTTTTCAAGGCACATTCCTAAAAATAACGCTAAAAATGCACCTGGGTATCGACAAAATCTTCACCCCAATTGATAGTAAACCAACCGGGGGCAGAACTCTTCATATTGAAGTACGGCGTGTTGGGATCGATCTGCATTTGCGTAGACGGAGCAACGTGAACAACCTGCCTACCGAATTCCACTTCGAAGAAACTATGGTAGTGGCCACAGAAAATGTGGGTCAAGTTGTTGAACTTCGAAAGCACCTGCTGTACTTCGATCATATTGTTCAGATGGAAACGCAAGTCCATGAACCTGTGGTTGCAGAAGCAAGGAGGATGGTGCATGAACATTAGCACTTCGCCGTCCGCCTTCGGGACCTCGCGTTCCAACCAGTCCAGCTGGTCGCGGGACACTTCGCCACAGGCACTGTCGATAAAGAATACCTTCCTGCCACAAACCTCGACGCTGTAATAGCACTTGCCGTTCTTGACTTCGAGGTCGTAGAAATCCCTCATGATTTCGATACGGTCATGGTTGCCCGGAATGATGCATACCGGTACAGGATAATCCTTGATCTGTTCCTTGATAAAATGGTAGCCGCCCGGCTCGGCATTTTCGTTAGCCAAGTCGCCCGATAAAACGAGAAGATCCAGATTCTGCATGGAGGGGGAATGGAGTGCCTTTAAGAAGTTTGCCCGCACATCGATTCCCTGGACAAATTCCTCAGTATCCCCGATATGGGGGTCCGAAATCTGACCAATCTTTATTATTTTGGACGGCATCAACAATAATATAGTTTATCTAGATAGAAAAACATACAACTATTTGCTTACAAGATTTAAAACTGTGATGTGTGTCATCTTTTCAATAGCTGTATTGTGAGTTAACTGTGGATTAGTGTCAAAAATTGTGGTTTAACACCTATCAACATTGAAAAAAGTTCTTAAATTTGCCTTTTTCAACATTCCGGCGGTTTTTCAAGAAGTTTTACATCTTTTTGATGCTCAACGACTTGAAATAACCTTACCGAAAGTATTATCCACTATCAACACCATTATTATCTCTTTCTTTATATATATATAAAGATTGTATAGATAATAGGCGTTTACAGGACTACCTCTGTGTCTTTCTTGGCAGGGGCAGCAGGCTTGGCAGCTACGGGAGAACCCATCTGGCAGTTACCCTGGAAGATGGCGCCTTCCTGGATGATAAGCTGCTTGGTCTTGATATTGCCAACGTACTGGGAGCTGCTTTCCAGGATGAGCTTTTCAGACACGTCGATGTTGCCCTTGACGCTACCGGCGATAACGGCCGTAACGCTCTTGATTTCGCCTTCAACGTGGCCAGCCTTCTCGATGATGAGTTCACCTTCGATGTTGATGCTGCCGTTGATATTGCCGGCTACACGCACGTCGCTCTTGCCGCTGATATCACCCTTGATATAGACGGTGCTGCCGATCTGGGTGATTTCCTGTTCGCTTTTAACTGCCATATTTTACTCCTTATTAGTAGTTAGTGAATATTTCGGGATTAATCTTTTTGCCATCCTTGGTGATTTCATAATGCAGGTGGGCACCGGACGCATTGCCCGTGGTGCCGACTGTTCCTATGATACCGCCCTTGTTGATGGACCTGCCCTTACGGACCCTGATGTCCTTCAGGTGTGAATAACTGCTCTTGTAACCGTTCTGGTGGTCGATGACGACGGTATTGCCCAGTTCGTCCATGTCACCGGAGAATTCGACGACACCGCTACCCGTGGCAAAGACGGGGCTCCCTGCAGGGGCCGAGAAATCGACACCGAGGTGTTCTTCCGCTTCGCTGTACTTCTTGCTTTCGAGCCCTGCCACCGGCAAAATGCTCGGGATGCGTTCGAGCCTGATTTTTTCGTCACCGGACTCCCAACTGTGGATATTGTCGTAATCCACGTTGATTTTTTCGTTCGGGGTGTGGGCAAAGCGGTTGCGGTCGATAATACTGTTGATTTTTGCGGAATCGTTTTCGATGAACGTTTCGAAGATATTCTGGAGCCTGTTTTCCAGTACCCAGAGCGAATCGAGCCTGGAGAACATTTCTTCGTAGTTGTTGTCCTTCTTGATCAGCTGGGCATTGGTCACGCGCATTTTTTCGTAGCTGGCGACAATCTTGTTGATTTTGCCGAGGTTGAAAATGAACACGCCGGCAATCAGGATGAACGCCACCAGCGCGATTTTTGCGACGGTGAACCACACGCTCGAAATCTTGTACTGTTTTATCCCGTGAGAATCTTCCGGGATAATCTGTACTGTATAGTACTTCTTCTTCACGGTTTTACCTAGCGTTTTCCATGAGTTCCTGGATGCGGGTCAGGTCGTCCATGCTGTAGTAGTTGATGACAATCGTTCCCTTGCTTTCGGTAGAAGCGCTCGGGTTCAGCTGGACCTTGGTACCGAAGAACGTCTCGAGACGGCTCTCGAAATTCTTCATGTCGGCACTGAGTTCCGGCTTCGTTTTTGCCGGAGTCTCGGGAGCGTCGGCCGGTTGTGTATCCACATTTTCTTCCGGCACTTGACTTTCGGCTTTCGGCTGGTTGATATCTTCCCCGCGGATAATCGCTTCGATCTGGCGGACGTTCAGGCCTTCGTCGATGACGCGCTTGGCGAGTTCTTCGACATTTTCCACCTTGTCGCTGCAGAGGGCGCGGGCCGCACCGCCGTTCAACTTGCCTTCCTCGATCCAGGCGAGCACCTGTTCCGGGAGCTTCAGCAGGCGGAGGGCGTTCGTGATGGCGGAGCGCGACTTACCCACAATTTTGGCCAAGTCGTCGTGCGTATAATTGTGGTTGTTTATTAATTGTTGATAGGAACGGGCGATTTCGACCGGGTTGAGGTCGACACGTTGAATATTTTCGATAAGTGCCCATTCCGCCATCGTCTTGTCGTCCAGGTTTTCATAAACCTGGGCCTTGATGGTCGAAATTCCGGCGAGCTTCGTCGCGCGGGTACGGCGTTCACCGCTGATGATCTGGTAACGGTTGCCCGCCTTGCGGACCACGATGGGCTGGATAAGCCCGTGGACCTTGATCGTTTCCGCGAGTTCCTGGAGGTTTTCGTCGCTAAAAGTCTTGCGCGGCTGGAACGGGTTCGCATCGATGAGGCTTACATCAATATCAACAATTTTCTTGTTGCTGTCCTCTACAGGTGCGTTTTCGGAGAAATTGTTGATAGAATTGTTGGAAACTCCGTGGGAGCCGAATATGGCGGAAAGACCGCGACCTAATGCTTGCTTGCCCATTATTTATCCTTGTTCAAAATTTCTTCTGCCAGTTTCATGTATGCCTGCGAACCGGAGCTCTGCACATCGTACAAGATGACCGGCTTGCCATGGCTGGGTGCTTCGGAAAGTTTCACGTTTCTGGGGATCATCGACTGGAAGACGGTGTCGCTCAAGTTTTCGCGAACTTCTTCGGCGACCTGCTTGCAGAGCGACAGGCGGGAATCGTACATCGTGAGGAGGGCGCCTTCGATCTTGAGGTTCGCGTTCAGGTTTTTTTGAACTTCGCGGATAGTTTTGAAAAGTTCGGTCATACCCTGCAGGGCATAGTATTCGCACTGCACCGGGATGAGTACGCTGGTGGCGGCCGTCAGCACGTTCAGCGTGAGGAGGTTCAGGCTCGGAGGTGCATCGATGATGATGAATTCGAATGCCTGCTTCAAGATGTTCATCACGCGTTCGAGCCTGCGTTCGCGGCTCATGGCGTTGACGAGTTCGATTTCCATGACGGCAAGGTCCGGACCCGAAGTGATGACCTTCAGGTAGTCGAGCGTCGTGTCGACGATGGCCGGCTTGATATTTTCGTAGGTGATGTTGTCGGGGTTCTCGGCAAGCTGGAGGATTTCATGGATGTCCATATCCTGGGATTCCATGAAACCGAGACCTTGCGAAGCGTTCCCCTGCGGGTCCATATCGATAAGGAGGGTTTTCTTTTCCAATGCGGCAAAACTGGCAGCCAGGTTAACGGCCGTCGTGGTTTTACCCACGCCACCTTTCTGGTTGCAGACTGCTATCACTTTACTCATTCATTACCTCGAGTGACTAAGGCGTAAGACTGTTCTTCCTGGGGCAGTACATATTTATATATGTGTACCGCGGGATCGTTTTCCAGGTGAACGATATTGTTAAAGCTTTTGAGCGTGACGAACGTCCCGCCCTTCTTGAGTCCGGGCATGGCACGTTCCCAATCGTTTTCGAAAGTCGAGAGCGCACGGCAGCTGATAAAATCCAGATTCGAAAGACCGGAGGTTTCGAACCTCTTGCCTACGACGGTCATGTTCGAAAGCTGCAGTTTTTCTTTTGCGTAGTTCATGAACTCCACGCGCATGTGGCGGGGTTCGACCGCGAAGAATTCTACTTCGGGCATCACGATGGCGAGCGGGAAAACCGGGCACCCTGCACCCGCACCCATATCAGCCCACTTACAGGTGTGGGGTATGAGGTCGCTCCCTTCGGTCGCTTTGAGGAGTGAGGAATTAGGGATAGTGTCATCCTGAGCCCGTTCGGCAGGCTCAGGGTAAACTCCGCCGTTAGGCGAAGTCGAAGGATCCAGACCTGCTTTATTCTTCACTATATATATATAGGGAACGAGCGAGTCGGCGATGTGCCTGCTCAAAAACTTCTCGGAATCCTTTGCCGAAATCAGGTTGCCGAATTGCTTGGTCTCTACCACCAGGTCGGCAAAGTCATAGAGCTTGCCGAGGGTCTCCCCGGACAGGTTTATGCCATGTTCTGTCAAGAACTGGCTCAATAAATTCTGCTGCTCTATGTTTGTTTTGTAGCTCAATGTATTTCTTTTGTTCCACGTGGAACCAAAACGTTTGACTTTTTGTTCCACGTGGAACAATTTAGTATATGTAGATATAAAAAAGAGAGTGCCGGGGGCGGCACCCTTTCACTTTTTAAAAATATCCGTTAATAACTTTTTGATAGATGTGAATTTTGTGTGGATATTTGAAACTGGATTAGCGACGGAACATGAAGAAGGTCGCGATCTTACCCTCTATTCCGTCCTCGATATATGTCCTGGTAAGGACAATCATCCCGTTCTGGACTCCGGTTTCGTAACGGTTGCGGACTACCAACTCCCCGTCATATTTTTCTTTCAGGTAACAGGTGTGGATGTCTTTTTCGTCCTTGGCGATAAACTCGTCCTGGGTCGGCCTGAAGATGGTATCGTTTTTCAGAACATAAATACTGGTGTAATTTTCACCATCTTCCATGTGGGAGATTGCCAGGGAGTCCCCGTCGAAGTAAACGGTTCTCGTATCGGTATCGCCGTTATCCGTTAAGGTAAATGTAGTGATGTTCCCGTTTTTGGTCACCGTGGCTTTCTTGGTATTTAGGACAGTCCGGTATGACCATTCGCCTTCGTGGAGGTTCGCCTCGTAGGTGCTGTCGAGGTGGGTGCCGTTCCAGTAGGCTTTATAGATATAGATGGACTCGCCTCTGCTATCGGCGTCCCCTTTATCCCAATACATGCTGTCTATTATTAGGCCACCTGTTTCAGCACCGTAGAGCGAATAATCTGCTGTAAAGGATTCGAAGACAGTCTGGATGCAATCGGTGTACGACAGATCCGCGGGAATCTTTTCTTCCTTGGCGGGGGAATCGTTTACAGGAGTGCTGGAGGAATCGTCACCGCAGGCAACGAAAAGTGCTGCGGCCAGGAGGAGGTATTTAAAGTTCATAAAGGTACCCAAACGGAGGATTTGATTAACTTGTGCGTAAATCTAATATATTAATGCCGAGGAGGCAAGTTTATTTATTCTTCCTGAAAAATATAGTGGTGTACTTGTCGCCGCCTTCGCAGGGGCCAGGTTGTTTGATATACATGTTGTAGTCGGGTTCTGTAATTGTCAAGATTAGGGTGTTGCCGCTCTTTTCGAATTCGTAGGTGGTGATTTCTTTTCCGTTCATCCGGGTGCACCTGTTTTCGTTTTTCGGGTCGCGAAAGATTATCCCGTTCCTGGGGATATAGTTGTTGACTTCGTGGATGGTGTCGTTCTTGATGTAAAAGCTGTGGGTCTGCTCTTCGTCGATGACGATGGCGACGGAATCCTTTCCGCGGAAGACCGTGAAGTTGTCGGTCTTGTCCGGGAAAATCCAGTCGTATTTCATGAGCTTCCCGACCTTGGCGGAATCGATTTTCCAGTCGACCTTCACCTTCCCCCTATGTACATCATCCTGGCAGGCTTGAGTGAAGGTCATGCTGTCCAGACGGTTTTTGGTCCAGTGGTACTTGATGGTGCTGACTAGGGAATTCTGTTCCTGATGGAGACTGTCCGGATTCATTCGCCCGGGGAGTATGTAGAGGTTCAGGACCTCCGTCATGTAGTGCGAGGCGAAGTATTCGAACATTGGTCGGATGCAGTCGACCGCATGGACATTCAAAAAAGCCGCCACCATTATAATGAATGTCTTTCTCATACGTTGGACTTATGGTTCCACGTGAAACAATGCTTCCAACATTTATACCGTCACCTCTACCCGGTTTCCTTCGGGGTCGAGGACGACACTTTCGTAATACCCGTCGCCGGTGGT
>CACXKY010000088.1 GCA_902768325.1 Fibrobacter succinogenes | reverse complement strand
TGCAAGCAAGGTCTTGCAGTCGGGCGGCCAGTATGCATTCCGCAAGGAAGGGGAGAAGCACCTTTGGACTCCGCAGTCCTTGGCTGCATTCCGCCAGGCCGTGCAGGGCAGCGATTACGAAAAGTTCAAGGTTTACAGCAAGCTTATCAACGACCAGTCCGAACGTCAGGCGACTTTGCGCGGACTCTTCAAGTTCAAGGAAACGACCCCGATCGATATTTCTGAAGTCGAAAGCCGCGAATCCATCTTGAAGCACTTTGTGGCGGGCGCCATGAGCCTTGGCTCCTTGAGCCCCGAAGCTCACGAGACGATTGCCATTGCGATGAACCGCATTGGCGCCATGAGCAACTGCGGTGAAGGTGGTGAAGACCCCGACCGCGATACTCCGGCACCGAACGGCGATATCCGCAGTTCTGCCATCCGTCAGGTGGCATCGGGACGCTTTGGCGTCACGATCGACTACCTGCGCCATGCGAAGGATTTGCAGATCAAGATGGCGCAGGGAGCGAAGCCCGGTGAGGGCGGCCAGCTGCCGGCCCACAAGGTGAACGAGTTCGTGGCTCGCATTCGTCACTCGATCCCGAACGTCTCTCTGATTTCTCCGCCGCCGCATCATGATATTTACTCCATCGAAGACTTGGCCCAGCTCATTTACGACTTGCGCAATTCGAACCCGAAGGCCCGTGTCTCGGTGAAGCTCGTGTCCGAAGTGGGTGTGGGTACGATTGCCGCGGGTGTGGCTAAGGCCCATGCCGACGTGGTGCTGATTTCCGGTCACGATGGCGGTACGGGCGCATCTCCGCTCACTTCCATCAAGCATGCCGGCCTTCCGTGGGAACTCGGTATTGCCGAAGCGGAACAGACGCTCGTGCTCAACGATTTGCGCGGACGCATCAAGCTCCAGGTCGATGGTCAGCTCAAGACGGGCCGCGACATCGTGGTGGCAGCCCTCCTCGGTGCCGAAGAATTCGGCTTTGCGACCAACCTGCTCGTTAGCCTCGGTTGCGTGATGGACCGCAAGTGCCATACGAACCAGTGCCCCATGGGTATCGCTACGCAGGATCCCGCTTACCGCAAGCGCTTTGCCGGCAAGCCCGAATACGTAGAAAACTTCCTCTTCTTCATCGCCGACGAAGTCCGCGAAATCCTCGCCAGCCTCGGCCTGCGTTCTCTCGAAGAGGCCTGCGGCCGTAGCGACCTCCTCGAAAAGGATTCCGCCATCGAATTCTACAAGGCTAAGCACCTCGATTTCAGCAAGATTTTCCAGACTGTCGAAGGTGGCGTCAAGTCCTTCGATAAGAATTACGTGAAGGAAGAACTGGTCAACTTCGACCGCCGCGAAATCCTCCCGTTCGTGAGTGACACGCTCAAGAGCGGCACTCCGGTGGAACTCTGCACGGTGGTGCACAACACCGACCGTACGGTGGGTACGGAACTTTCTGGCGAAGTGGATGAACACTTCGGCGTGAAGGGTCTCCCCGAAGATACCATCAAGATTCACCTTCAGGGTGTTGCGGGCCAGAGCTTCGGTGCGTTCCTCGCTCCGGGTGTCACGCTCGATCTCGAAGGCGAAGCGAACGACTTTATGGGCAAGGGCCTTTCGGGCGGTAAGATTATCGTGCGCCCGCCGCACAACGCCTCGTTCAAGGCCGAAGAGAACGTCATTGCCGGTAACGTCATCGGTTATGGCGGAACGAGCGGCAAGATCTTCATCAACGGTCTCGCCGGCGAACGCTTCGGCATCCGTAACTCCGGTATGCTCCTGGTGAGCGAAGGCGTGGGTGACCACGGTTGCGAATACATGACGGGTGGCCGCGTGGTCGTGCTCGGTCGTGTGGGCGTGAACTTCGCTGCCGGTATGACGGGCGGATTTGCCTACGTGTACGACGAAACAGGTCACTTTGACCTGAGCTGCAACGTGGATTCCGCTGACTTGGAAAGCGTGCTCCCGGGTACCGATAGCGAAAAGGAACTGATGGATATTATCCAGCAGCATGTGGACGCTACGGGCAGCGAGAAGGGCAAGCGCATCCTTGAAAACTGGAACTGCGAACGTCCGAAGTTCGTGAAGATATTCCCGATTGATTACCGCAACGCTTTGGCAAAGAAGAGTTAATAGTTCTGAGTTACTAGTTACTAGTAACTAGCCCGAAGGGCGAAGTAACTAGTAACTTGTTGAAATGAAAAGTTTAATTCAAATGAAAAATGGATCTTTTTATGCAAGAAACAAGTCGCATAAATGACATCTACCGCCCTGTCGAAGAGCGCATCAAGGACAATAAGGAAGTCGAGCGCAAACTCACTTCAATAGAAGTCATCAACCAGGCGGGGCGCTGCCATACGTGCGGCATTCCGTTCTGCCACGGTGCTGGCTGCCCGCTCGGGAACTTGATTCCCGAATTCAACGCGGCGGTGGCCATCGGCAACTTGGAACGCGCTTACGATGTCATCAGCAAGACGGCGTTCTTCCCGGAATTCACGGGCCGCGTCTGCCCGGCGCTCTGCGAATCGTCTTGTACCGGTAATGTCCATGACGATCCGGTGATGGTCCGTCAGATTGAAAAATTCATCATCGAGTCTGCTTACGAGCAAGGCCTGGTGAAGCTTCCTGCCGCAGAACCGAACGGAAAGACGGCTGCGGTCATCGGTTCCGGTCCTTCGGGCCTCTATGCTGCCGAAGCACTCCGCCGTAAGGGTTACGCGGTGACGGTGTACGAAAAGAATCCAAAAGTGGGCGGTCTACTCCGTTACGGCATTCCGAACTGGAAATTGGACAAGTCCATCATTGACCGCCGTGTGGCGCTTCTCGAAGCCGCCGGTATCAAGTTCGTTTGCAATACCGAAATCGGCAAGGACATCTCTGCCGAATACGTTCACAAGAATTTTGACGAAGTCGTTCTCGCCATCGGTACGCCGAATGCGCGCGACCTGAAAATCCCGGGCCGCGAAGCCGAAGGTATCTTCCTTGCGCTCGACTTTTTGCATGGGGCGAACAGGCCGGGCGAAACGAATCCCGAACGCTTCAGCGCCAAGGGCAAGAAGGTCTTGATTATCGGCGGTGGCGATACGGGTAACGACTGCGTGGGCAAATCCATCCGCGAAGGCTGCGAAAGCGTGCTGCAGGTGGAATTCATGCCGAAACCGCCCGAAACGCGTTCTCCGTCGACGCCGTGGCCCGATTGGGCTTACGTGCTGCGCACGAGCTATGCCCAGCATGAAGGTGGCGAACGCCGCTGGAATGTTTCTTCCAAGCAGTTCCTCGTGAAAGACGGCCACGTTACCGGTGTCGAAGTCGTCAAGGTCGATTGGGAAATGTCCCCGCAGGGCAGGCCGCTCAAGCCGAACGAAGTCCCGAATACGACGGAGATTATCGAGGCCGACTTGGTGGTGCTCGCGATGGGCTTTACCGGCGTACCTGCCGAAGGCATCGTGAACGATCTCGGTTTGCAGCTCACTCCGAGAACCGCGATTATTGCAGACCCTGCCCGCCATATCCATGCGGTAGGTGACTGCGCAAACGGTGCCTCGCTTGTGGTGCGTGCCATGGCCGACGCCCGTGCGAAAATCGCAAAGCTTTAACAACACTCATTTGAACATCAAAAACGAAAAGCCTTGGCAGAACGCCAAGGCTTTTTCTCGTTCAAGAAAAATTACTTGTTCTTGTCGGAATGGTTCGGGCATTCACCGCCTTCGCACGGGCAATGATAGCAGTCACCCGTTTCGGTGTAGTCCTTACCGCTCCAGCAGTATGTACAAAGTTGTTCTGCAGGGAGGCCGATGGCGTGAACCAGGTCGTCGATGCGCTGGAACGCAAGCGTCGTGAGGTTCAGGTTCTTGCGGATGTATTCCACCATTCCCTTGTAGGCTTCGCTATCCGGGTCGGTGTACTTGGCGATATCGGCATTTTCACCTTCGCGTTCGCGGATGTAGCGGCGCGTGATCAAATCGTATTCGCTCTTGGAACGAGAGAAGTTGATGAACTTGCACGGATAAACGAGCGGCGGGCAGGCGATACGCATGTGCGTTTCTTTACAGCCGAGCGAGTAGAGCTTCAAGGCTTGCTTACCGAGCTGCGTGCCGCGCACGATGGAATCGTCGCAGAACACGAGGCGGCGGTCCCTGATGAGTCCCGGAACGGGGATGAGCTTCATCGAGGCCACATGTTCGCGCTGGCGCTGGTCTTGCGGCATAAAGGAACGGGCCCATGTGGGCGTGTACTTCACGTAGGGGCGGGCGAACTTGACACCGGCTTCGTGGGCGTAACCCAATGCGTGAGACGTTCCGGAGTCGGGAATACCGCAAGCGGCATCGGCTTCGGTCGGCGTGCGCTTGGCGAGGGCGGAACCACAGCGGTAGCGCGTCATCTCGACGTTGCGGCCTTCGTAGCTAGAAGCCGGGTAACCGTAATAGACCCAGAGGAACGAGCAGATGGCCATCTTTTTGTTCGGTTCCACGAGTGTGGTATCGCCATCGGTAGTGAGTTCGACAACTTCACCGGGGCCGAGGTCGCGCACGTATTCGTAACCGAGGTTGTACAGGGCGCAGCTTTCTTGCACGGCAATCATCGAGCCTTCTTTCTTGCCCAAGATGATGGGCGTACGGCCCCACTTGTCGCGGCTGGCGTAGAACTTTCCATTGCTGTCCATCAAGAGGATCGAGCAGCTGCCCTTCACCTTTTCATGGACGTACTTGAGGCCTTCGACAATGGAATCCTGCGTAGCGATAAGCGCCGACACGACTTCGGTCGGGCCGACCATGCCGCTCGTCGTTGAATACTGGAGCTGCATGCAGTTGTTGCGGAAGAGTTCGTCCTTGAGTTCTTCGATGTTCGTCAAGAGACCGACGGTCACGATGGCGAAGGTTCCGAGCTTCGATGTCATGACGAGCGGCTGCGGGTCCGTATCGGAAATGACGCCGATACCGACCGAACCGGAAAACGAAGACAGGTCATGTTCAAACTTGCTGCGGAACGGGGTGTTCTGGATGTTGTGAATCGAACGGTGGAAAGAACCATTCGGCTTCAAGACAGCCATACCGCCGCGGTGAGTTCCGAGATGTGAATGGTAGTCGGTTCCGTAGAAAAGGTCGCATACGCAGTCGCCCTTGGAAACCACTCCGCAAAAGCCGCCCATAATGTCTCCTTGACAAAACTTGATTTTTGTGAACTTTGCAAAGTTAGAAATTTTGGGCGGGCTTTACCAGGTTATGTTTTTAACACGCCAATCCATCGCCGCATTTCACACAGGAAGAGGTGTTTCCGCAGGGCAGCAATTCTGTTTCTTCGGAAACCGGCTTGACGTTATCCCTATCCGAGTACTTGATGTATTTGGCGTTGGCGAAATCATTGCTGAGGGTGAAGGTGATGACGCCCATGAAGCCGCCGGTCGTTGTGCATCCCGGATACTGGATGGTGGCGTATAGGGTGTCGCCCGAAAGTTCTGCCTTCAGTCCGTTGAATGTGCAGCGATCATCAACAAGCACGCCGTCGTCGCGGAAGGTCACGGAGCCGCTCGCGCTTTTCACCTTCACAACGCGCGGAGATACGGCAGGGCCGCCGCGGCCCATCGCGCTCACGTCGGTCGCATTTTCTGTAATCCTGTTGGGTGCCGGCGCGTAAACCCATTTGCCATCCTGACAAAAATAGGCACGGCTGTAGACGACCATTGTTGCGCCTGCAGTATCGCAGGGAGCGTTGTCGGGCAGGGCGATTCCATCGGGGATGCCGTCGCCGTCACAGTCGCTGCCCGGAGCGCAGACATTTACGCGAGTCCAATAATTTGCGGCGCACCTGTATTCTTCACCGGTGACGCAGTCGGTCACGATATCCACATCCGTACTGCTGTTGCAGTTTCCGTTTGCGGTCATGCCGTCGTAGTCGGTGATGTGCTTGCAAACAGGTTCGCTATTTACCGGTTTCCAAAGTCGTTCGCTACAGACATAGGTTAAGCCATCTGTGCAGCCTTTGACCTGTTGGCCTTCTTCCTCGCATTGGTTGCAGGGATCATTCGTCACAGGGCAACCCGGTCCATCTTTAGAATTGTCGCACGGCGGACACATCCTCTTCATGTCTATGCACATTTCGTTGCTGCTGGAGCTAAGCGCATTCGCAGAGGAAGCGGGCGTAATGGCGGACGAGGATTCCGGAGTTGTTTCGGACGAAGCGGGAGTGTCGTTGCTTGAAGAAGGCGTGTCGCTTGACGTGGTTGTGTTGCTAGAAGTCGGCGCGCTGTTGCTGGATGTTGGCGGAACATCGCTGCTCGAGAGGGTGTCGTCATTGCCGGACGAATTCGGATTGTCTTTCTCGATAGCAGACGAATTTATTTCGTTATAGTCGGGGCTGCTGGAACTTTCGTCACAGGCGGTGAGCGCGAAAGCGATTATCGAGGCAGCGGCAATTCCGCAGGCCATGCTGGTGATTTTCTTCTTCATGATATTTTCTCCTTAATTTTTACCTGGCTATGCCGCCGCAGTCCATATCTGGCGGGCATTGTTCGCACGATGCGTTGCTCCCGCAGGGGAGCAGCTCTTCGACTTCGCGAACCGGCTTGACATTGCCTCTGAAGTCATATTTCAGATAATTTATGTCCGCGAAGGCGTTGCTCACGGTAAACGTGAGGGTGCCCATCACGAAACTGCTCCTTGTAGGATCCGAAAATTCTACATGCGCAACCAGGGTGTCGCCAAAAAGTTCGGCGGCCACGGTTACGGAATTGAAATCGTAAATGTCCGCCCCATCATCGCGGAAGGTGACCGTGCCATCGGCGTTCTTCACTTTCACGACGCTCGGTGCCACGGCAGGACCGTTGTTTTGCTCTGCTTTTGCATCGGTCGCCACTTCCCTATGCGGGTCGGTGTCGTCCGCGTCGGGCGTGTACACCCATTTGCCTTCCTTGCAAGTGAAGATGCGGGAGTAGAATTCCATCGTCGAGTCCTCGGTCGCGCAGGGCTCGAGATCGGGCCTGTAGATTCCGTCGGGAATGCCGTCGCCGTCGCAATCACCGCCCGGGAGGCAATTGTTTTTGGCGTTGAATTCGGACGACGATTCCGGAACCGCTTCGGAAGAAGTGGGTGTATCGCTGCTCGACGTCGGCGAAACACTGCTGGACGCCGGCTTTGCATCGCTGCTTTTCGGTGCGCTGTTGCTCGATGTCGGCGGAACGTCGCTGCTCGAGAGGACGTCTTCGTTGCTGGACGAACTCAAATCGGTATTTTCGATGGCGGAAGAATTCGTTTCGCTATAGTCGGGATTGCTAGAACTGTCGTCACCGCAGGCGCTGAGTGAGAGTGTAAAGAGTAAAGCCGTGGTAACGCCGCAGAACGTGCGGCTTATTTTATTCATCATAATGTTTCTCCTTGTTTAAAAATCAGGTAGGCCTAGGGGCCAGAATTTTCTTTTACCCATTCTTTATTCTGTTTTATGGATGGGCACTTGTTTGATGGAATATCTATTTCGACAGGAATGCGAGTGAGTTCCGGATACCTATTCATCTCTCCACAATAGCTGAAGAGGAATCCGATGAGTCGACCATTTGTCGTTTCTTTGCAATTGTTCGCCACGATATCGAGAACGGTTATCGAATCAGGTTGGATGTCGATAGCGATGTGCCCGATATTTTGTTGTTCGCCGTATATGTTGAGGAGGTAGAGCCCGCATTCGTTATTGCCGTTTTTGATGGCAGTGACTAAGTCGGCGTATTCCTTGGCGGCTTCGGGGAACAGGTCGTCCAAGGCGGCGATGTTCGCCTTTACGAACGGATGGAGGCCGACATGGCCAAATTCCGTGTCAAATATGGAAGGCGGGTTGGTATCCGAGGTGTCCGAAGATCCGGGAGCTTTTGTTTCAAGCGTGGTTGATGCCATGACGGTGTTGTCAAATTGAAGGCTGTCTATGCCGAATTGCTTGATATATTTCTCTAATGTATTTGGCCTGGCAGGTGATGCGTCCGTGGCCGAACTGTTCGGCATTTTTGCGGAGCTGCTCGAAACGATAGTAGAACTGCTCGAAGGAATTTGTTGAGAACTACAGCTCTTCGCCGTAGTGTCGCCGGGTCTCGACGAACTGCTGGACTTTTCTTGATTGTCGTTGGAACTTTTCGCGATGCTGCTTGAACTTGCCGCAACACTGCTCGAGCTTTTTGCAGAGCTGCTCGATACCTTGACGGAAGAAGAAGACTCCTCTTCTGGAATCGTCGCGCTAGAAGAAAGTTCAATGGCGAGTTCGTTCGTCTCTTCGGAGGTTCCCGTCACCTTCGTGGAATCGCCGCAACCTACAAAAAGCAGGACGGAGCCGAAACAAGTGATCAATAACTTAAGCTTGTTCATTGTGGCCCTCCTTGACGTTTTTCGTCAGCGGGAAAAGTTGGAGGTTCAACCGGTAAACCTGTTCGATGTTCTTGTCTTCGGCTGCGATGGCGATAATCTTCTTGCGGCATTCGTCCAGAACATCCACGATGCGTCCGTACGTTTCCTTGGAGACGCCCATCGTGACGCCGCTGAAGTTGCGTTCGTCTTTCGGGAGGTCCAGCGCCGGAGTTGCAAGTTCCGCCATCTGGCGGTGCATGCCGCGCATGGCGAGGCGCGTGGCGTCCGGCGTGCCGGTAACGGACGTTTCGGCGAGTTCGAATATATCGCCGTCCGTTTTTTTCAGGAGTCCGGACCTAGTCAAGAAATCGAGGGACTCCCGCACTTCTTGTGCCGATGTTTCGTTATAGCACATCTTGGCCATATCGCCCGGGGTGGCTCCCGGCATCAGCGGAGCAAGTTCGCGCACCACGGGGTTGCGCCAAGAGTCATAGTAGGCGAATAGGTCTCCCTCCAGAACGCGTACCTTGTGGACTTTGGCGACGGCGAGCATTTTCCTGAAAGCGTCCTTCTTCGCTTCCGCGGATTCTGCCTGGCCGTATTGCACCATGGCGCGGAAATATTCCATCTCGAAACCGGCAAGACCCATGGCGGCGCCGACGCGCTCTACCCCGATCTTGCTAAGCTTGCTTTTGCCGTCGCAAACTACTTTCATGTACGAACATGAACTGAATCCGGTAATTTTCGAGAACTCACGCCACGAAAATGCGGAACGACGCTTGCGTTCTTCGTAATAGTCGCGCATGTACTGGCGAAAGTCGGAATATTCAATAATCGGTTTCATCAATCGTAAATGTATTACCTTTTTTCAAAAGAGTCAATAGTTTTATGCAACAAAAGTCTAAAAATTTGAGAAAAATCACAAGAAAATGTTTGAAATTTTAGAAAATTTCGCTATATGCAACAAATGTTGCATATAGATCAGTGTTTTGCACCTGTTTTGGGGTGTAGTGAAAGGATGGGCCGATGGACGCTCCCATCAAGGTGCCCGCCACGGCGTCGGAGAACCAGTGCGCTTCGCCTTTTGCGCGAAGGCGAAAGACGTCGCAAGTAAAATGCCGCACAGGAGGGACTTCATTACTAAAACAACCCCTTGAAGCATTTTACAATATGGCCTTCTATTAAATCGTCTGGTATATATTCCTTGACCAGACACACGTCTTTGGTGGCGTCAATCGCCTCCATATGCAATACGCAGGATTTCCCGTTTGCGACAACTTTAAAGAAATAACTCTTCTTCTTCTCGTTGTGTACGGTGTTTTCCATGGATATCTTGAATTGTTTTCCTTTCCTTTTAAATTCGCGCAATACTCGTACAGTTCATCATTCGTCAAATGGTTCTCATTGTACTTGCCGAACATCAAATACCAATCGGGACCCCAATCATAATCCCCTTGATGGGGATGCTGGGTCCCATCTTGTTCAGCTACAATATCCTGCATCATTACAACAAAGGCGTCTGTGCTTGTGACGGGAGCATTTTCTTTGATGGAAAACTCCCATACCGCCGTGAGACCCGAAACAATCAGGTATTCCGGAGTAAAAATTTCGCTTTCGTCTTCCAGCAAAATCCATCTGCCGCCCAGGGCGCTGCCGTCATTCGTTTCGCGTAAATAGGTTTTCACTAGTGAAATCGTATTGAGAAAGAACAGCGTATCTCCGACAAGGCGATAACTATAATATTCACCAGAATGATCCATTTCGGGATCCCAGACCAGCACTCCGTTTTGGGCATAGCACATGCCGTTAAAGTGATAATTCACGACGGAACGAAGAGTATCGAATACATAATATCTTAATACATCCTTCGTAATCAAGGACG
>CACXKY010000087.1 GCA_902768325.1 Fibrobacter succinogenes | reverse complement strand
TTACTTCGGATGCCGGGTGTGCGTTGAGGCTTACCATGATGCTGTCGTAAGCAGGCTTGGGCTTGTATTGCTTGTCGTAAAGGAGCCCTTCTGTTTTGCCCTGCTGGTCATCTAGCCAGCTGTGTGCATCGGTCAATCCCCAGATGACAAATTCGCCCATGTTCGGTTCCTCGAGGAATACGTCCATGAACTGGCGGTACAGATGGCCTTGCTTGGCGTAGTCGGCGGCTCCGAGCTGCCCGGCGGAGCCCTTCGGGAAGCCGATGTCGAGCTCGGTGATGTTGAGCGTCACGCCGAGTTCCGCGAGCGCTTTCGCGAGTGCGCGTACGTTCTGCGGAGTCGTCTCGTGAGCAATCTCGATATGCGTCTGCGTACCCACGCAAGTGATGGGAATGTTGTTTTGTTTCCAGCGTTTCACCTGTTCTACGACAAAGCTCGCCTTGGAGCCTTCGCGCAGGCCCCATTCGAGGGAGTAGTCGTTATAGCAGAGTTCGGCATCCGGGTCGGCGGCGTGAGCCCAGACGAATGCGGAATCCAGGAATTCGGCGCCGATGCCTTCGTACCAGACGGAGTTCGTAGAGCGCCAGCCGGCGTTATACTCGTCGTTCACGGCTTCGTTCACCACGTCCCATTCGGCGACTTTGCCTTTCCAGTGCCCGACCACGTTTTCGATGTGGTTCTTGAGAACCGCGAGAAGTTTATCTTTCTGTCCGGCGTAATTGTTTACCCAGTTTGCAACCTGGCTGTGCCAGGCGAGGGCATGACCGCGCACGCGTATGCCGTTTGCCTGCGCGTATTCGACCATCTTGTCGCCCTTTGCAAAATTGAATTCGTTTTCTTGCGGTTCGGTAGCGTCAAACTTCATCTCGTTTTCGGCCACGACCACGTTGAACTGTGTCTTGTGGATTTGTTCGAATTCCGGTTCGATGGCGTCGTTGAACCATTCGCTGTTCAAAATGGTCCCGATAAAGCGCCCGCGTTCCTGGGCAAGGTCCCTGATGGTGGGGTCTGCGGCAAGCGCGTCTGTAATGCCAGTCCCCAAAAGTGCTGCCCCAAGCGCAAGCCTGGAAAGCCTATTAAACATTTCCATTAAATAATCCTCCAATATTGTTCCTAGGAAAAATACATAAAAAAGCAAATATGCCAAAAAAAAGCCGCGAAACGAATCGCGGCTTTTTGATGCAATCTAGAGAACGATTTACTTGATTGCGATTTTTTGTGTCAGATTTGTAGAGCCGGAACGTACTCGTACGATATACAGGCCTTCGGAAACGCCCTTCAGTTCCACGGAGCCGTTCACGCCCTTGGCGCTGAATACGGGGCGTCCCTGCATGTCGAATACTTCAACCTTGGCGGCAACCGCACCCGTGACAGAGAGCGTGCGGCCGGCAAAGTGCATGGAAAGTGCTTCGAGGCTGCCAAGGTGGGCGATGGCCTGCTTCGAGGTATCCTGGGCGGTCGTGTCCGTCTTGGTGGTGTCGGTCTTCGTCGTATCCGTTTTAGTCGTGTCCGTCGCCGTGGTGTCCTGCTTGGTCGTGTCTTGAGGCGGCTCGAAATTCTGGAGGCGTACCATGATGCTGTCGAACGCCGGCTTCGGTTTCAGGTTGTCATCGTAGATAAGGCCTTTCTGCCTGTTCAGGCCGCCAAGCCAGCTCCACTTGTCGGATACGCCCCAGATCAGGTAGGTGTCCGCATTCGGTTCTTCGAGGATAATGTCCAGGTATTCGCGGAATGTCTTTCCCTGGCGCTCGAGGTCGCTCTTGCTCACGTTGATGCCGCTCTTGAACCCGATATCGAGTTCGGTGATTTTCAACTTAATATTGAGTTTTGCAAGTTCCTTGGCCAGCGAACGGAGGCTGTCCGGCGAACCGATGAAGTGCTTGTCGGTGGTGGTGTCTTCGACGTGCGTCTGGGAGCCCACGCAGGTAATAGGAATGCCGTTTGCGACCCAACGCTTCACCTGTTCTAGCAAGAAGCCCGCCTTGGCCTTCGGGTTGATGCCCTGCTCAAGGTTGTAGTCGTTGTAGCAGAGTTCGGCATCCGGGTCGACGGCGTGCGTCCATACGAAGGCGGAGTCGATGAATTCAGGACCGATACCCTGGTACCAGACGGATTGGGAGCGCCACATCGGTTCGTTGTTGCTGATGGCTTCGTTTACCACGTCCCATTCGTCGATTTGGCCCTTCCAGTGTCCGACCACCTTTTCGATATGGTTCTTGAGAACGCGGAGAAGTTCGTTTTTCTTGCCGCTGTATTTCTGGCTCACCCAGCCCGGAACCTGGCTGTGCCAGGCGAGGGCGTGGCCGCGTACGCGCATGCCGTTCGCCTTGGCGTACTTGACCATCCTGTCTCCGTTGCCGTAGTTGAATTGGCCTTCGTTCGGTTCGGTGGCGTCGAACTTCATCTCGTTTTCGGCGACGACGATGTTGAACTGAGTCTTGTGAATCTGTTCGTAATTGCCGGGAAGTCCGCCGCTGAACCACTGGGAATTCAGGATGGCACCGATGTAGATGTTGTTTTTCTCGGCCAGCGATCGTAGGGTTTCGTCTGCAGCCAGGGCGTTAGCGGCGCCCAGGCACAGGAGGGATGTGCCAAGCACAACCCCTGCCAGGGTTTGTTTCGTACTCATTGTTACTCCTATGTGTTTCCCCTAAACACAATCAACCGCAACAAAAAAATAAACTAAAACGAGGTAAAGTGTTGTAAAAAAAGAAAAAAGGCGTTGTAATGCTTTAAATGCCCATTTTTTCAAAATATTGGCGCTCTTTGTCCAAATTTAGCCCCGGAATATCCCTTTCCAGTTCTAAGGCGAGGGTGTAATTTCGCTTTGCGAAGGCGGCGCTTTCGGGGCTTTTAGGGTCGGCAACGCGGTGGTGCGCCCCTTTTAGGAACTTCTCGACGCGGGCTATATCCGTGCGTGTCGCACTGTCGCAATAGGTATCGACCATGCGTTCGAAGATGTATTCTTCGGCGGTCTTGGACAGGTGAACCATGTCGCTGTCGTAAAAGCGGTAGTCGCGCAACTCGTCCATCACGATTTCGTAACTCGGGAGATGCGGATGTCGGCGCGGATCCTGTGCAGGTCGGCCACGATGCTTTCGAGCGCCTGTGCAGCTTCTTCTACAGGAATCATCCGGCGTTCAAAAAGCGAGGGGTCTTGCCGGTGGCAGTTCGAAACAGGTTCGCCATTGTCTTTTAAATAGTACACGAAAGCGGTCCCGAGCGTAATGAAGGCGATGTCTGCCTTCTGCAGGAATTCCGAGGCTTGCGCGCTTCCGGCATTCAGTTTCTCGATGCACTCTTCGCGGGAACTTGCCGAAAGCGAACTGTGCGCATCGAAGCTGTGCCAGAGCTTATCGCATCGCGTATCCTGGAAAACGTCGTCGTCTCCGAAAACTTTTCCGCTGGCGATGGCTTTGATTTGGCGCGCCATGGAGACGGGATTGTACACGGTCCCGAACGGGTTCGTGAGCGAATGGAACTTGCGGCTTGCGAATTGCGCCGAGATGTTGTCTGCGAAACACGAACCGAAGAACGCGAGGTTCTTGGTGTAGTTTATCTTAAATGACGTTTCGGGCGTTGCCACTTTGGTGAAAAGTTCCATGCCATAAATATAGGTAAAGATTTGCTTGTGTCTTGTTAGACTTTCTTGCATTATGAAAAATGCATATTTTTTTATAATTTTTTAAATAAACTTTGAAATTTTAATAAAAACGCAAATTCTGTATTGCAAAATAAGTTGATTTTTGTAATTTGAGAGGTATATTTGTAATGGGAAGGGTCCAGGACTCGATTATTGGAGGAACAAAATGAAAGATATTTTTGAATATACGAGCTACCGCCAGTATATTGCGGATTTTTACGCCGAAAGGAAGGTGAAGTCCGCCTTTACCTGGCGTGAATTTGCAAAGATGGCAGAGTTCTCGTCTTCGGTCCATTTGAAGTATGTGAGTGAGGGGCGTTTCAACCTGGGCGAGGAATCCGTGGAACGCGTGGCCAAGGCCATGGGACTTGCCGGAACGCGCCTGGAGTATTTCCGCGCGATGGTGGAGTTCGACCATGCTGGGACAGACAACGTGAAGAAGGAAGTCTTTGGCAAAATGCTCTCCATTGCAAAACAGAGCAACGCCAAGGTTATCGAAGGCGATGCTTTCCGCTATTTCGATAGCTGGAAAAATCCGGTGCTCCGCGAACTTGCTCCGTCCATGCCGGGAGCAAAACCCTTGGCGCTTGCGCGTGCCTGCCGCCCCAAGGTCAGTGCGGCCGAGGTAAGCGAATCGCTGAACTTCCTCATCAAGGCAAACCTGCTCCAGAAGGACGAAGACGGCAATTACGTGCAGACCGACAAGTACGTGACGGCAGGACCGATGGAGGTGGCTCCTGTTGCCATCCGCGGTCTGCACCGCCAGATGGGAGAATTCGCGCTCGATGCGATCGAGGGCGTGCCGCAGGCGAAGCGCCATTTCTCGGGCGTGACCTTGGGTATCACACAAAAGGCCTACGACGAAATTGTCGCCGAGGCAGACGCCTTCCGCAGGAAGGTCATCGAAATCGCTACTAGGGATAACGAGACGGACGAGGTGTACCGCCTGAACATCCAATTCTTCCCGATGACGGACAAGAACGGTTTTAAAAAAGGTTAGGAGGATAATATCATGAAACGAATCATTCGAAATACGCTGTTGAGCGATTTTGTCGGGGCGGCGTTCTGCCTGATCGTGGGCATCGCTCTTGTCCTGATGTATACGGGTTGTTCCGAAGACAAATCTGTGGCCGGAGGAGCTTCCGAAGAGCCGAGCGGCCTAGCGCAGCTTGAAAACATCACGGTTGCAGCCCGTGCGTATTATGCGCCGGGGAAAGGCGAGGGCTTGGATTCCGGGGACGTAGAGGTTAGTGTTTTGGGGAATGTCTTTGCGACTAATAGTAAAGTCTTTCTTACCGAACTTGATTCTACAACCATGGATTTACTGAATGACACTTCTTATTCATCGCAGATAACGACATCGCCATGTGGCTTGGTGATGGATACATTGCGGGACGAGTGGGACCCTTGCGATGGGTATAGCGTCAATGAAGGCGGTACCGTGCAATTTGAGGGAATTTCGTTGAAAAGCCCCATTGTCCTGCTGAAGGCGATTTCGGGATCGGTTTGGCTAGAATCAATTGTAGATGTGCGGGATTCCGGAACATTTGCGATTAATGCTTTAACCCATGTGGCGGCCAATCGCATCCGGAACTTGGTTAAGTCTGGCATGTCATTTTCTTCGGCAAGGGCGCAGGCCGATGCTGAAATCAAGAATTCATTTGCGTTTGGTGATGCGTCGCAAGAATCCTTTATGCGGAAGGCTTTTGATGAGACGTTCTCGTTTGATTTGTTGGATATGTTAAGAGACGAATTTGGCGAAACGGGGACTGTTGCTGGATTCTCGGATTCGCTAAAGGAGGCTTTTACTTTTGACATTGAAATATCTTTTGTCTTGGCTGTTTTGCAGTTCCCCTCTATTGCATTCGAAAGGCTCGGCGATAGTTCAGCCCTGTATTACCAGGAATGCCTGCGAGAAAAGTTCTATTATGCAAACTTGCTAGCGTCTGTGTTTGGCTATGGGGAATGTTCGGCCGAAAAAGAGGGCATGGTTGCCGATATTACGGGAGAACGGTTTGAATTGGAGTGTGCGGACGGCTCTTGGGATTTTGTTGTTCGCGGAAGGAATGCCGCAGTCGTCAATCACACGTTCGGAACGATGACGGATTCCCGTGACGGCAAGACCTACAAGACGGTGACCATTGATTTGGACGGGACATCGCAGACTTGGATGGCCGAAAACCTAAAGTATGAGGCGGAAGGATCGAAATGCTTTTTTGAAGAAAGTTTTACGGGGGAAGGATCTTTCTGTGCCTATGGACGCATGTATTCGTTCCTGCACATGTTGGATTCAATATACTTCAATTACACCTCGGAGGAGGGCTGTGTCGACCAAGTAACGGCGAAGTACTTGACAGATCAGCTAACGGAATTCGAAAATGCGGATTCCTCGTACTGGGCGGAAGAGGCTCGGGCACGGGCGAGAGAAGATTGTGGCTATTTATTTGAAGAAGGGGACTACAATGACGATCCCGATAATGTGAAGTGGGATATGGTTGCCGATTCGTTGGATGTCTTGGACTTTAACGTGTGCCCTGATGGGTGGCGTGTGGCGCGATACGAGGATTGGGATGCGCTATTCTCATTCCTGAGAGACCGCTTCGGTGTTGAGCCGGGATTTGAAACGAATCTGTTGTTGTCGTCTTACGGAAATCCGACTGGGTTTGGTATGGACTTGGTTGGCGTTGTGCGCGGAGGTGGCGGTTTGTACAAGTTCCGGCTGAAAAAGGTGAATACCCTGTTTGCGCCGTCGGTAGTGCCTGAAGCTGTTCGTAATGCAGCGCCGTATAGTTATGCGGATACGGAAGTGCTTGGTGCTATGAATTATATGGCGATGAGTGTAGGGGGAAGGGTGCACAGGCATTATGAACTTCAACATTTTTATGGCAGGCCGAGTGTGGGATTTGTCCGCTGCGTGAAGGATTAATTGCATCCCCGAAAAACATGTCTCTCTATGGGGGTAGGAGGAAAGGAAGGCGGGCTTCGGTTCGCCTTCTTTATGATTTAATTATATTGTAGAAATGACTAATTTTTTAAAATGCTTGTAAAAAAGCTTATTTTTTATAAAAAATTAAAATTTTATATTGTAAACTATTGACTTTTTGATTTTTTGGTGGTATATTTCTTTTTAGGAACTGATTGGAGGCTTGCCCTCCATCAATTTTGGGGAGGAACAATGAAATCATTGCTTGAATACACAAGCTACCGCCAGTATATCGCGGATTACTACGCCGACAGGAAGGCAAGGTCCGCGTTTTCCTGGCAGGAGTTTGCCAAAGCGGCGGGGTTCACGTCGCCGGTTTATCTTAAATATGTAAGCGAGGGGCGCTTCAATTTGAGCGCGTCCGCCGCGGAACATGTGGCCGAGTCCATGCACCTGGCCGAATACGAACGTGCGTTCTTTGTCGAGTTGGTCAAGTTTGACCATGCGAAGAACGATACGGAGAAGAGGGCTGCGTTCAGCACCATGCTTTCGATTGCCGAAAAGCACAAAGCGAAAGTCGTGGACGCGGAATCGTTCCGCTTTTTCGAAAACTGGAAGAATCCGGTGCTCCGCGAATTGGCTCCCGCGATGCCGGGGGCAAAACCGCTTGCGCTTGCGCATGCGTGCCGCCCGGAGATTACTGCAGCCGAAGTCAGCGAGTCGTTGAACTTTTTGGTCAAGGCTGATTTGCTCCAGAAAGACGAATCCGGGAATTACAAGCAGACCGACAAGACGGTGACGACGGGCCCGATGACGGTGACTCCGCTCGCGGTCCGCGGGCTGCACCGCCAGATGGGCGAAATCGCCCTCGACGCCATCGAGGGAGTCCCGCAAGATGAACGCCATTTCTCGGGCCTTACGCTCGGCATCACGCGGGAGGCCTATGAAAAAATCGTGGAAAAGATTGCCGAGTTCCGTAAGGAAATCATCGCGATTGCGACAAGTGAAACTGCGACAGACGAGGTCTACCGTCTGAATGTGCAGTTTTTCCCGATGACAAAAAAGAGTTTAAACAAAAAAGGTTAGGAGGATAATATCATGAAAAAGACAATTCGAAACACGCTGCTGCGTGATTTTATTGGGGCGACGTTCTGTCTGGTAATGACGTTTGCCCTCCTTATGATGTTTTCGGGATGTTCCGAAGACTCGAAGTCCACGGGCTCACTCGGTGGAGCCGAAGAAGAAACGGGCATTTATGCATTCAAGAACCTGACAGGAGTCGCCATGCGGGTCTCTTACGAAGGTTCTTCGGATTCGATGTTGGTTTCGAGTCAACTTTGGGACGGTTACATGGTGAGAATGACCGAACTGGACTCCGTGACTCTTGATACTACGCAAAACATCTATTACAGCTCGCTTACGGATTCCGTGGGGACGTTCTCGTTCGACAGTGTTTCGCTGCACAGTCCCTACGTTCTATTGGAGGTGTCTCCCCTGCAGGAAATAAATTGGTGGGAGCCGGATGAAGATCTTGATTGGCTTTATGTGTACACGGACAAACCCATTCCGTATCGTACGGTTGTTGATTTACGAAAAACTGAAGAAATCTCTATCAACGTGATGAGTTCCCTGGAGGCTTACCGCTTGCTCTATTTAGCCAAGCAAGGAATGGAGTTTGATGCGGCTAAGGCCCAGGCCGATCGCGATGTGATGGATGCTTTCGGTTTTTATGATACTCCGTTCCGTTATGGGGGGGACGTTTATTTCTCTATCGACGCCGATATGGATGCTGTCTACTTTGTGAGCGTGTTCACTGGATCTTCCGGTCGATGCATCAATCAGCAGTCGATTGACGTTTTTGCAACGAAGGGATCTTTTGTCGATGTTCCCGATTCAGTCAAACAAGGCTGTAAAGGATCTATGGCTCCTGCGCTTTGGTATGGGGGGAATATTGATGAGGAAGACAGGAATATGTACGGCAATTTCCTCTCGAGCCTCTATGGACTGGGCAAGTGTACGGAAGCAAAGGAGGGCGATTCGTTGGAACTGGAATTCCTTGGCCCTGAATTGGCCCTCAAGATAAAATGTACGTCGGGTGATTGGTATGCGACGGCCTTCCGGACGATGCAGGAGGAAATTCTGCGCACGGAAGGAACCATGACCGATGAGCGCGATGGAAGGACTTACAAGACGGTCTCCTATACTTTCAATGGGATAACGCAAACCTGGATGGCGGAGAACTTGGTCTATAGTAGCGAAACCGTAAAGCCGGTCCTCGATAGCGCTTCCGTTGATGAACTGAAGGCGGACAGGGCTAATAGAATCCAAAATGAGTTGAGATACCAAAATGTTGAATCAGAAGATTCTTTGGATTGGAAACCGTTGATTGTTAATGATTGCTGGTATTGTACGTTTGACAGTTCGTATTGGGACACCTATGTCGAGTACAAGTGGTACGAAGCGATGGGGCTGGATTCGTCCATGGTGCCTATGAATGGTGACTATGTCGATTTCGACAAGATTGTTGCCATGGTGGATTCCGTCGAAAATGAGAAGGGCGTTTATCAGGGATTGTGCCCGGATGGTTGGAGGCTCCCCAAGGCGGAAGATTGGGTCAATCTGTTCAAGCAGGCTTATAGGTCCAAAGGGGCTATCGTCGAGGAACAGGATAAAAACTGGGTGGTGGGGGCATTTTATTTGTCAGATCTTGGTTTTGGACCTTTGAGTACGGAGGATTTCGTTGTCCGTCCGCAAGATGCAGAGGGGGCCCTTAAATTTAATGTGCAAAAGGTATATGGCATCGAGTTCCTTTCGAATTTGAAATTTGAATGGAATGGACCTGATTATATGCGCCCGGATAGGATGATGTCCGTCCGTTGCATCAAGGAGTAGTTTTCTCGTAGTCTAGAAATTTCTCTATGGGGGTAGGAGGATAGGAAGGCGGGCTTCGGCTCGCCTTCCTTATTTTTTTTGAACCTTTAAATTAATTTATATGTATTATGGAAAATGCCATTTTTTTCTACAATGATAAGAAAAATGCTGTTTTTTATAAAATTTTTAATTTTTTTTATTATAAATCTACCGCTTTTGAAAAAAATGTGGTATATTAATGATGGGGAGGGCTCAAAACCGGGCCCTATTAGGAGGATCAATGAAAGATGTACTAGAATACACGAGCTACCGCCAGTACATCGCGGATTATTACGCCGAGAAAAAGGCCAAGTCCGCTTTCACCTGGCAGGAGTTCACTCGTGCGGCGGGATTTTCTTCGCCGATTCACCTTAAATACATAAGCGAAGGGCGTTTCAACCTGAGCAACGATGCTGCGAAGCGCGTGGCCCAGGCCATGCATCTTGTCAATTTCGAACAGGAATTTTTTTGCGAAATGGTCAAGTTTGACAACGCAAAGACGGATGCCGATAAAAAGACGCACTTCAAGAAAATGCTCGCGATAGCCGATGCGCACAAGGCCAAGATTCTGGAAGGGGATGCTTTCCGCTATTTTGAAAGCTGGAAACATCAGGTCCTTCGTGAATTGGCGCCCGCGATGCCCGGGGCGAAACCGCTTGCACTTGCCCATGCGTGCCGTCCGGATATTACTGCTGCCGAGGTGACCAAAGCGCTGAATTTCCTTGTCAAGGCGGGCCTGCTGAAAAAAGACGAACAGGGCCGTTACGTACAGACCGACACCTACGTGTCTACAGGTCCTATGGACGTGACGCCTGTGGCGGTCCGCGGACTGCACCGCCAGATGGGTGAAATCGCCCTGGAGGCCATCGAGGGCGTCCCGCAGGATGAACGCCATTTCTCGGGCCTTACGCTTGGCATTACGCGGGATGCCTACGGAGAAATCGTGCGGAAGATTGCCGAATTCCGTAAGGAACTCGTTGCGATTGCGACGCGTGATCCTGCAACAGATGAAGTCTATCGCTTGAACGTGCAGTTCTTCCCGATGACGAAAAAGAGTATAAACAAAAAGGGTTAGGAGGATACCATGAATAAGATGATTAGAAGCACGCTTTTGCGTGATTTTATAGGGGCGACGTTCTGCCTTGTAATGACGTTTGCGCTCCTTATGATGTTTTCGGGTTGCTCCGAAGACTCTAAGTCCGTGAATTCGCTCGGCGGCGCCGGAGAAGAAACGGGGGTTTATGCATTGGCGGGGCGAATGGGCGATGTACAACCCAAGCTACTGAGGGTTGCGGGCGAGCAGGATTCCTTGCCGGAGTATGAAAACTTCGTAACTGTGGAAAAGGGGACTATTGTAACCGTATATGAGCTTGATTCGTTGACGCTCGATACGACCGGTCGCTTTTTTGCCGACACCATAGATAACGACAGTGGCCGTTTTGTCTTTGAAGAGATAGGATTGAATGGCCCGTATATATTGATTGTCGAGGAAAATGGTCCGCCTATTATAGCGGATGAACGCGGTAGGATGACGTTCAAGTATATGACGTACAGCGCCATAGTCAACGTGCAGAATCTTACAAATGTAAGCGTCAATGCGTTGACATCTGCAAAAGTTCCGCTCTTGCGGGAATATGTGGCCCAAGGAAAATCGTTTGCGGAGGCGAATAAGATGGCTGAGCGCGATGTCCTGAAACAGCTCGGGATATATGAAGACCTGGGCCCGTTTGAAGAATTGTTTGGTGAAAAATCGGAACTGGCCTATGCAGAAGCGTTGCTCCTGCAACGAAGGGATTTGATAGCTTATGATTTCCTCGAGTATGTGGAACGAATGCTGTATATTCCGAAGACGCTTGTTGCGGATTCTGGGGCGGAAGCTGAAGAATACTACTTGAATAATAAGAAGATGGCCGATTATCAGGTGGGTCTCCTTGCCGAAGATGGCGGTATTGGGCAGTGCACGGAGTCTCGAGAAAACGAAATGATAGTTTTGAGTGTGGGTGAGTATGGTGATTCCATTACGATAGTTTGCCATTCTGGAAAATGGAATTTGGGATTGAAAAAGATTGAATATACGATGGGCACGATGACGGACAGCCGTGATGGGCAGACCTATAAGACGGTTACGTACAATGTCGGTGGTGTCTCGCAAACCTGGATGGCCCAGAACCTAAATTTTGTAGATACGGTGTCGTCGGGTATCGACAGTGCGCTGAAGGCTAATTTGAAAGGGAATACCTTTACCCGGTACAATGACCGAAGCGGAAAAATCTATGGACGTTTCTATACATGGCTTAGCGCAATGAATATTGGCGAGCATGATTTCAGGATGTATTCTATAGACTCGGTTGGCGATACGGTTTTCCTGGAGCAGCAATGCTTTGATGCGTACTTGTACGATTGCGCTGAGGATGATTATGAATGTATGAATGAACAAGATAGGGTACGGAATTATTGCGATTCCATATATATCCTCAGTTGTGTCCCTAAGGATGCCGAAGCTGAAAAAATATGCGTTAACACGGAAATGGAAGCGTGTGATTCTGGTGATTACGAGTGCGAAAAAAAGGCTGTGATGAAATGCGATTCTCTGTATGGAGACGTGTGCGGTAAAGGCGTGAATGACTGGACTTATGGTCTCACCGAATACATGTCGGACAGGAATAAGGACTCTTACCAAGGGGTTTGCCCTGAAGGATGGAGAATCCCGACGGTGAATGATTGGAATTCCTTGTTGCAGATGATAGGCGGGCAGTATGGCGTAGAATCCAAAAAGATCGCTTTGGCCTTGTTCGGTGAAGATGCGACTGGATTTGGAATAGAGAAGGATGTCGATGAACTCAGGGTAGATGTGGAAGACCAAAGAATTTCGGTATCGAGTAGCTGGTGGACGCAATTTCTTGTTGCTGACGCTCGGGTTCGCAATGTCACGCTTTATAAAGAGCGGGGTGGTCTTACTCCGGACAAAGTCTGGTTCTCTGATGTCGAGGAATTGTGGTACCACTCAATCGGTTACACCTTTTATGCGGCTCCAGTCCGCTGTATCAAGGAATAGTCTTCTCGTGGTCTAGAAATTCTCTCTATGGGGGTAGGAGGAAAGGAAGGCGGGCTTCGGCCCGCCTTCTTTTTTGATTGTATTTCTGAATTTTGTGTCTGGCCTTATTGTGAAAATTGATTAATTTTTTCTTATTTTTTAAACAAATGCTGAATTTCTGCAAAAAACAGTAATTTTTTATTGTAAAACTATTGACTTTTT
>CACXKY010000086.1 GCA_902768325.1 Fibrobacter succinogenes | reverse complement strand
TGGCTTCGTTACCATCACACGCAATCATCTTTTTTGCCATGTGTGTCTCCAATTTTTAGGTTTTTTCGAAAAAATCTGATTTAAGTGCACCTCCGGCCCATTTGGAGCCAAAAGCGAAAAATCCACGCATAAAATTAAATAGAAAACGGGGGAGGAAGGGCAATTTTTTTTGAAAATAATCCGAAATTTCGCCCTTTTTTTCGACCGCCCATTTAGCGTATCTTAAAGTTTACAAACCGTACAATTTGTGAAAGGGGGGAAGCATCCCCCTCGCTTCTGCCACTCCCCGTGGCATCCGCTACCCCCTCGAGCGGGGACACCCCGCAACGCCCCGTTCTCCCTCTGTCATCCCCGTCCCAGCTCGTGGGCTGGGATAAACTCATGCGTTTATGGGTCTGCACAAGTCCGGACGATTTCTCCGCGGAATTCGACGACATCGAACAGATGTTCAGCCGCGGGCTTTCGAGGCTTATCCTCTCGAAGCGGGGGCGTGGCGGTTCTCCGTACGCGACGGAAAGCGATTACGAACGCTGGCTGATGGCGCTCCCGATGGAATGCCGTGACCGAGTCTGGGTCCGCGGTACCCCGGACGTCGCCGAACAGCTGGACGTACGTGGCTGTATCGCCGAAGCGTCTTCGCTGATGGGGGACGTTCCTGAAAGCTGGAAGCGCATCAACTGCGTGGCGTTCTGCCGCAATCTGGAACAGCTTTCGCAGTTGCCCGGATGGGTCGCCGGAGCACTTGTCGGGCCAGTCTTTCAACCGCAATCCGTCTACGAGCCCGTCAAAACGTGTGGCACCGCGGCCATAGAAAAGCTTGCCGCCTCCGGCACCGCGAACTTACCGCCCGTTATCGCCTTCGGCGGCATCGACCACGAGAATCTCGACGAAATCAAGAAACTCCCCGTGCAGGGCGTCTCGGTATTGGGCGGCATCTGGAATTACGCCGACCCCGTGAATGCGTTTATTAAAATGCAACGGGCGGTTGGTGGGTTTTAAAAGACGTTCCTGTGGTAAATAAAAAACGGGATGCCGCAGCGGTAAGGCGTATAGCGAAGAAGATGTTCTAAGCGGTTCAAAAGAAACCCGAGTTTCGTGAAGCCCGATGGGTCTAACAGCAGGACACGACCGTTTGCGCTACACTCTGTCTATTACACTCTGGTATGCGCTCACTCTCGCCACCACGCCTCGTTAATACGAGGCGCTTATGGCTCACGGGGACTGAGCAGAAACAGCTCTGCACACGTACTAAGCGGTAACAAATCCTGAAGGAACCCTCTCGTGTTTCTTTGCGGAGAGAAGGCATTTCGCTAAGAGAACACTCGAACGAAGTGAATGTGTGAGCGTGCGAAACGCCACTCGAAGCAAACATTCTTCATAAAGAGACGCTCTACAGCCGATGCTGACTTTCGTCAGCATGACGTTCGGGTGACTACCGTTCGACGTAAACGGAATTGCGCGGTTTCCCGGGCAACCGGTTCCCAAGTAAATCGAAGTAAACCGGCTTGCGGTTCAGGCGCATCCCGTTGCGTGCGTTTCGGTAGTCGCGGCCGATAGCGGTTGTGCCCGTGTCGATCGTGGTCGTATCCACGAAGGGCTTGTCCGGGTCGTCCACGACCATCTTTATCTTCTTGTAGCTCTTGCAGCCGGTCTCATTCGTGTAGGTAACGGTGTAGTAGCCGCTATTGTCGCCATCGACGTTCTTGAGCGTGATTTCGCGGTCGGTGGACTTGAATCCGTCCGGACCGGCCCAGCTCCAGATCTTGCCGTCCCACGGGTGCGGGCCAATCGTCACGCTCGCGCCTTTCTTGACCGACAAATCCGTCGTCTCGTTCCATTCGCCGTCGCCGACCTTCACATAGGGGATAATCTTCGTGCCGCTGCACGGGGCCACCACCTTCTTGCCGTCGCACACGCCAATGGAATCGGGAATATCGATGACGCGCGGCTCGAAATCCTTGGTGGGGAAGGCCTTCATGAGCTTGGCTGTCTCTTCGGCGGTAATCGGGAGCACCGTGCCGTGGCGGGGCGTAAAGGCTCCGCTCGTCTTGGTATCTTGCACGAACTTGAAGTTTTCGAGGTCGGTGCTGGTGGTGAACTGGTAATGACCATTGTTGTAGCAGTCGTACATCAGCACCCATACATTCTGGTTGATAAGCTTGAACACGCCAGCGCCTTCCACGGCCTCGGTCGTCTGCTGCAATGCCTTGCTCGGCTTGCTCCACTGCGAACCGGTAGCGGCCCCGCTCCTCGGCATAAGGGTATTGGCGGTCACCTTGCAGATGCCGCCGTCGCCCTCGTTCTTGTAGAAGGCGTGGTATTTGCCGTCGACGGGGTTGTAGACGATGTCCATGTCGATGGTAGACTTGCCGCGGTCGAAGAAGTGTTGCGGTTCGCCCTCCAAATCGGTAAAGTTCTTGTTCGCGTAGGCGAAAAACACCTTGTCGTAGCTGATGGTGCCGTCGTTGGTCAAAAGCGAGAAGTACACGAGCGGGCGTCCCTTGGTACCGTCACCGTTGTCGTAGGTGTCGTCCCAGAACGTCTCGGGGGCCCACACGCGGGTCACGTTCGCAAAATTCTTGCCCTTGTACTTGTCGGGGAAGTGGACCGTGCTGTGTTCCCAGCTGATAAGGTCGCGCGAGCGCATGAGCACCATCCCGCGGTTGCTCGCCCAGCCCTCGGCGCTCTTCATGTCGGTATTCACCATGTAGAACCAGCCGTCGGGCGCGCGCAGCACGTGCGGGTCGCGGAGCCCCTTCTTGACGCTCACCGAATCGGCTGCCACCACGCGGTTCCCGTTGTTCATGGCGGTAAAGTTGTAGCCGTCGTTGCTCAGCGCGTAGTAGATGTTCTCGTTGTTGTTGGCCGGGAAGTACGCGAATAGGTAATTGGAGTACGGCTCGTATCCGTGGATGGACACCTTGAACTTCACGTCCTGCTTTTTCTGCGACATGCCGTCGTGTACGGTCGCCGTGAGCGTCACTTCCTTGTTTTCGCCCACAAACCTGCCGTTGATGCGGCCCGAATGGGTAAGGAACAGCGTGTCGCTGCTTTTCCAGGTAATGGGGAAGGTTTCCCCGGCAAGCTTTATGGTGTCGAGGAGGGTGAGGTCGGTATACAGGTCGTTGATCGCATTGCCCAGGTTCAGGCTGTCGACCGCGCGCCAGAACGGAGTGATGTCGTCTTGGGCGGTGGAGGGTACTGCAAAAAACAGGCTTGCAACCGCAAGCGCACGGAATGCCCGGTAGGACCTTGTAACCATAATCTTTTTTCCTAAAATGTATCCAATATATAATATAATTTCTTTTTTTATGTCCAAATCTTCCAATTTGGAATAAAACAAGCTGCTCCATTTTATTTTTTGAACATATATTAGGCAATATGGATGCATTTCGAGCAAAGATATTAGTTGTTGACGATACGAAGACGAATATTGAAGTTTTGGAAGGAATTTTGTCCGCCCAATACGATGTCATTGTCGCCATGAGCGGCAAGAAGGCTTTGTATCTGGCCGAGAAGGTTCACCCCGATTTGATACTGCTAGACGTAATGATGCCGGAGATGGACGGCTACGAAACGCTCAAGAGTATTCGGGAGAACCCCGCCATCAAGGATATCCCCGTCTTTTTCCTGACCGCCAAATCCGACCGCGAGAGCGAAAGGTACGGCCTGAACCTGGGTGCCGTAGACTACATCGCGAAGCCTTTTATGCCGGAATTGATCCTGCTTCGCATCAAAAATCAGCTCGAATACAAGCGCCAACGCGACCACCTCCACGAATTGGTAGCAGAAAAAACAGAAGATTTGCGAAAAACGCTCAAGGTTTTGCTTACAAGCCTGGGTGCCCTGGCCGAATACCGTGACCCCGAAACGGGCGAACACATCCGCCGCACCCAATTTATCGTCCAGAGGCTCGCCCAGGAGCTCCTGAACGACGGAAAATTCCCCGAATACATCCGCTCCAACGAATACGTGGACTACTATGCCACCGCGGCACCGCTCCACGACATAGGCAAGGTGGGCATCCAGGACGAAATCCTGCGCAAGCCCGGCCGCCTGAACGAGGCGGAACGTAGAATCATGATGATGCACCCGCAGATGGGTTACGACGTGTTGCTTGGCGCGACCAAGGAACTCGGCGGCAGCCCGATGGTCCGTATAGCCGCCGACATGGCACTGGCCCACCACGAACGTTGGGACGGCCAGGGGTACCCGAACGGCCTCAAGGGCGACCAGATTCCTATAGGAGCCCGCCTCATGGCAGTGGCCGACGTCTACGACGCCCTCGTTTCGCGCAGGCCCTACAAGGATCCGTACCCGCACGATGTCGCGGTCCGGGAAATTATCAGTGAAAAGGGAACCCAGTTCGACCCCGACGTGATTGATGCCTTTGTGAAGATTGCTGATTCTTTGCCCGCCATATACGAACAATTCAAGGATGCTGTAATTGACCCATAACCCAGTGAACGCAAAACGGCGCCAGCTGAGTTGGCGCATCTCTTTTGTCTACACGGTTCCGGTCTTGCTGGTAACCGTCGCACTGGTATTTGTATTCTTTTTCTATTTGCGTTCTTCGCTGATTTCGACCGCCTACAGCAGCACCGAGGCGAACGTCATCAAGTCGGTGGAGGAATGCGAGTCGTACCTCCACAAGCGCGAAGAGGACTTCCTCAAGCTCGCGAAAAAGCATTCCTACTCGAACCGGCAGGGGAACCGCCTGCTGTTCGTTAAATACCTGCAGAACCACGACGACGTGGTCGATGTTTACTACGGCTATTCGGATGGGGACTATTTTAGTGCCCGCGGCGACATGCTCGACGAGCTCGCGTCTGAATTCCGTACCAAGGCGTGGTACCTGGAAGCCTCCCGTAACAAGGGGCTTGCCATCACGGGCCCCAACGTCAAGCCCAAGAGCAAAAAGCTCGTGATGACCATCTCTTACCCGATTTTCGGTAAGAACCAGCAAATCAAGGGCGTTATCGCCGAAGATATCGACCTGATGAAGATCCGCCAGTCCTTCGGCACCGCCGCCAAGAACGAAGGCGGCATCACGTTGCTGATGGAAAACAGCAGCGACAATATATTTACGTTCTACCCGTACGAAACGAGCCTCGGCAAGATGGACCAGGATAGCCTTTCGGGGCTGCTTTCCATGATAACCGACGACTACAAGGTCGATTCGCTCATGTACGGCAAGGTATTGCGCTTCGAAAAGTCCAATAACCACCGCCAGAGCTTCGCGTTCATGGTGACGCCCATGAAAAAGTCGCCGTTCTACGTGGTGCATATCATCCAGCAGAACAAGGTGGTCGCCAAGTTCAAGGAAGACCTTATCGCTGTGATGCTGCTCGTGATATTGGCGGTCGTGATGCTCATGTTCCTCGCCGGCGTGCTAGCGCACTTCCTCTACAAGTTCTTTATCGAAAAAGACCTGAACGACAGCGTGAGTTCCAGTACGCTGTTCGATACGCTGCTCAGTAGCCCCGACATAACGCTTATCCTTACGGACGATACGTTCGACATTTTGCAGGCGAGCGCGAACGTCATCGAATTTTTAAGCAACGGCGAAGACATGAAGGGCCAGGCGCTCTGGAAGTTCATCCCCTCCGAGCAATTCAAGAAGTTCGCCCACCGCGTCGCGATGGGCGGTGAACTGCACCCCAGCGAACGCAAGACCTTGGTGAAGGTCCAGAACGCGAAGGGGGAGGAAGTCTGGTGGAACATCTTCTTCCAGCTGCTCGTGGAAGACGACGGCAGCATCCGCTACCTCTTCATGATTACCGACGAGACGAGCGGTATCCAGAAAGATACCATCCTCGATACGATCATGCTTTCGGCGGACCGTTCGCTCTCCGTGATTTTTGACCGCAATCGCCACATCAAGTACGTTTCGAAACAGCTGGCCGATATATTCGGCAAGGAATGGCGCGACCTCATTGGCTGCTCGCTCGAAGACCTGGGGAGCAGCGGCGTTCCCGAAAACCTGGTGAACGCCATCAATGCGCTCTTTGCGACCGGCGAAACCTGGAAGGATTCTTTTATGCTCAAGAACCAGACGACCGGAAACGACATCTGGTTCCGCGGCGAGGCGGTGCCCCTCAAGGTGCAGGAATCGACCATCGGTTACATGCTTTCCATGATAGACATCTCCGAAGTCGTGGCCGCTCGAGAGATAGCGGAACGCGCGACCGCCGCGAAGAGCGAGTTCTTGGCCAACATGAGTCACGAAATCCGTACCCCGATGAACGCCATCATCGGCATGGTGCACCTCATCTTGGAAACGGACCTCACGGAACGCCAGCGCAATTTTGCCGACCGCATTGGGCATGCGGCAAAGTCGCTGCTCGGCATCATCAACAACATCCTCGACTTCTCGAAAATCGAGGCCAAGAAGCAGGAACTGGAAGTCACGCAGTTCTCGCTGCAAGATATCATCAACGAGGTGGCGGCCCTGGCCGAAGTCCGCATCGCGGGCAAGAACATCGAGCTTATCGTCGACGTGGACCCGGACATTCCGGAAGTCCTGATGGGCGACCCGCTGCGCCTTTCGCAGATTTTCACGAACCTCATCAACAATGCGACGAAGTTTACCGAGAAGGGCGATATCACGCTGCGCGTGGAACTCGAGCAGGTGAAAGACAAGATGGTCCGTGTCGCCTTCAGCGTGAAGGATACGGGCATCGGCATGACGCCCGAACAGCTTTCGAGGCTGTTCAACGCCTTTACGCAGGCGGACGGCTCTACCACGCGCAAGTACGGCGGTACGGGCCTCGGGCTCGTGATTTCCAAGTCGCTCGTGGAACTGATGGGCGGCCAGCTGCAGGTGGAAAGCCAGTCCGGAGTCGGTTCGAGGTTCTTCTTCACCATCACGCTCCCGATTGCGCCCAACGCGGGGCAGCCCATGTGGAAGAAGGTGACGGATTTCAAGGGCAAGAACGTTTTGCTCGTGGACGACTGCGCGAACCTGCGCGACGTTTTGCGCCATATGCTTTCCAAGCTCGGCTGCGTCATCGAAGAGGCGTCTTCGGCGTCCGAGGCGTTTGACTTGATCCAGTCGCACGAAGAAGCGGGCGAGGACCCGTTCGACGTGTTCGTGGTGGACTACAAGATGGGCCTCGAGACGGGATTCAGCTTCTCGAGGGGCATCCCGGAATCGATGAGCTCCATTCCCAAGGTGTTGATGCACCCGCTGCACTTCGAGGAATCAGAACAGCAGGAAGCCGAACAGCTCGGGTTCAACAGCTGTGTTGCGAAACCGCTACAGATCAGCTCGCTGTTGAGCGCCCTCCAAGAGGCGATGGGCCTGCCGCTCACGTACAAGAAGGCCGTCAAGAAGGAAAAGCGGAAGATCTACTTCAAGCCGGCGAAGATTCTGCTCGTCGAAGACAACCAGATGAACCAGGAACTGGCCGTCTCGCTGCTCGACAGCGTGGGCCTGACCGCGATGATCGCAAACAACGGCCAGGAAGCCCTGGATTTGCTGCAAAAGAATTCCTTCAACCTCGTGCTGATGGACCTGCAGATGCCGGTGATGGACGGCTTGACCGCGACCAAGGCCATCCGTGAAAAAGACGACGAGTTCTTCAAGAAGATTCCGATTATCGCCATGAGCGCCCGTGCGTTCCAGAAAGACAAGGAGGAATGCTACGATGCCGGCATGAACGATTACGTGGCCAAGCCGATCGACCCGTCGTTCCTTTACGACGTGCTGAGCCATTACCTACCCGTTGCCGCCGAACGCCCCGAAATCCAGAACCGCACGATTATCGCGACGAGCAACACGCAGCTCACTTCGGACGAGGCAGAATTCATTGGGCACTTCTCCGCGGTTCGCAACTTCGACGCGAGCCTCGGGCTCTACCATGCGAACAACAACAGGACGCTCTTCCTCAAGATCCTCCAAGGGTTCATTTCGGATTACGGCAGCAACGGTTTGGAACTGCGCAAGCTGATAGAGCAGTCCAAGTACGACGAGGCGACCCGCGTCACGCATACCATCAAGGGGCTCTGCGGTACCATCGGTTCGGCACATGTGCAGGCGCTCGGTGCCGCGCTGGAATCATCGCTGTCGCAGAACAAGCCGAACTTCTCCGAATACAACGCCTTCGAGCAGGCGCTTCAGGAACTCATTCAGGACTTGAAGATATCGCTGCAGGGAATCGCTTCGGAACAGGCGGACCCGATCGAAAAGACGAACGACCCGCAGGCGACAGAAAAGCTGCGTAAGGCGATTGATGCGCTCAAGGCCGCGGTCGATTCCTGCTCTTCGACGCAGTGCAAGCGCATTATCGACGGCTTGGAGAGGATTTCGTTTGCGAAACACCAGGAAGAACTCATCGACCAGTTGAGGGACCTGGTGGACGATTACGACTTTGGCGGTGCGGCCGATACGATCGCCGAGCTCGAGAAGACTCTTTAGTGTTTTTTGCACGGGCCGCAGGGGCGGCAATCTTTAGAAAAGCATCGCGGCGATAAACGCGAGCGCGACGATAACGGCGGCCGCTATAGCAAGCGGGTTCGCCTTTTTCTTTTTGGCGTAGGGGCTGTCCGGGTCGTCACCGAATTCGTTCTCCAAAATTTCATCGTAATCCGGCGTTTCAAGGTCGGTAAATTCTGCGCCTTCTTTCCAGCCGGTATTGGCGTCGCTCCCGCAATGCGGGCAGAACGTGGCGTTGTCTTTGAGAGGGGAGTGGCAGTGCGGGCAGTACATAATTGATGATTGATAATGGATGATGGATGATTGAAGATGGGGGCGTGGGCTATGGGGTCGGGCCTGCGGCCCTTTGGGGTATGGGGCTATTTGCTGAACTTATAACGGCCGAGGAGGTCGAAGTAGCGGGCCTTGGGGGAGATTTTGATTGGCTTGAGTGTCTTGCGGAGGGAGGTTGTATTGTCTTTTTTGATAAAGAAATATTCACGGTTATAAGAATTGTCCTCATAAGTATATTGAATGGAAAAACCTTTTTCGTTTGGTTTATACAATATTGGGATCCCTTTTTCATTGCCGTTTTCGTATTCATAGCACTTGAAGTCGTCGCTTGGATCAGCAATATCAAACGTGGAATATTTGTATACGGAATCTTTTTTGATATTCATTTGATATGTTTCAATGACAGTATCTTGCTTTAAAATGAATTCAAAAAGATAATCAGTGCCTTTTTCGACTACATAATTTGGAGTCTGTTTTCGAATGATTTTTTCTTCAAATACACCATCATTGTATTCTTGAATTTCAATAAAAAGGGTGTCTTGTATGGTGCTTACTGAATTGATATATTCCTTGCCTGTTTTTTTTAAGACGGATTCATTCGAGTTGTAATAGAAATAGGTTACCACGGAATCTTCATCATAAATCTTAATCCTTTTGACAAGCTTTCCATTGTCATAAAAATCTTTACTTGCAATAACTACTTGCTCAGAATAATAATCAATACTTGTTGAGTCGATATACACTTCAGCTTGAGGATCTAGAAATGTGTTAAACTGTTTAAATAACAAATCCGTACATGTATTTGCCGAAGTAATGGCACTTAACGCCAAGATGGACAGGGCGACTAGGAAAGTGGATTTTTTTTTGTAATACATCATGCTTCTAGACAAAATATATTATATCTTTCAAGAGAAAGTTAGTTTAAAATGTTCAAGACGGTTATTGCAATATTTCTCGCTATTGCCCTGTGCGTCAGCACCGTAGGGTGCGCTGCGTCTGGTCCGTCTACGCTTCACAAGCCAAGGACTTCGCTAAAACAAAACCCCGGTAATCCTTCGCAAAAAGTCGTTATCGTTGACGACAGCAAAAATTTTGGCGCCGGGGGATCGGTTGAAGCAAGCGATGTCTTGATCATGACCGGATTGGTTCTCGTAGGGAGTGCCCTGCTTATCGTCCTGTTTTTGGCTAATTCAGGCGGAACGTCCGGTGGCAAAAAAGGCGGTATGTAAAAACCGCCAGGCGATTGCCTAGCGGTCTTTAAAGCTTTTTGTTTAATTGGGCGCTTGCGCGCCTAATCATTAGAGCTTGTTGTTGGAACCAAGAACGTCAACGATCTTGTGCATGTACATCTTCTTCATGTTTTCACGAGCCGGCTTGAGGTACTGGCGCGGGTCGAAGTGTTCCGGATGTTCGTCGAAATACTTACGG
>CACXKY010000085.1 GCA_902768325.1 Fibrobacter succinogenes | reverse complement strand
ATTTTGAGTACAAAAATAACAAATCTTTTGCAAAAACTACTACTTACATGGATGTTTTAGTGCACATCTGTATAAATTTTATAAAAAAAGCCCTCCTGTACGGATGACGGGCTTGTTTACACAAGGGCTCATCCGTACATTTTGGGCAATCGGCGTATGGCGCTCTTTTTGGGGCTTTATTCGCGAGCTTCGGCAGAATCCTTGATGCAGCGGACGGAAACTGCAATGTTGCCTATACGCGCGTATCCTGCCGCATAATCAGAGCTAATTACATAGAATGAGCCTCCCTGAAGAGCAAAAGTCGCCCCCTTACCTAAATTACATTCTTCAAACTGACAAATGTCCTCCCCGGCATAGCCCGCCGGAAGCGCATTGAACCCAATGGCATCGGCCCCTTCCAACATAAGGCGCCCTCCTACCCATGCTTCGGGCCATGTCGTCGATTTCATGACCACGCCAAATCGGCTTTTCCCAACCCACTTTTCAAGAGCTTTGAAATCCTGATCCGTCGGGAGTCTCCAACCTTCAGGGCAAATGCCCTGGGGCTGCAGGTGGTAAACGCTATCCTCGTCGGCGGCATAAAACATGGCGTAGCCTCCTTCCTCAGCCTTAAACCATCCGAAATCTCGTAATTCGCCAAACAAAACACCGCAGTAATCCTCTGCATCCTCGGTTGAAACACTGTCTTCCATATCGGTCACGCAACGATTGAGATTTCCATAAGCGTACTCGCCCCTATTATAGGTCCCGCCAACAACCAGATACGTTCCATCGAAATATTTCTCACAATGGGCGCGCCATTCGCTGGAATCTGCACCATCCTTCATCTCATCAAGGCAGTTTTCCATAGAGCCGAACCTTATAATACCCAACGGGAACTTCTGCGTATTGGAGATTCCCATAGCCACATTCAACGGGTAAAGAGGCCCATAGGTATCGCAATTAGCGTTCTCTCCACCGGGGCACAGCAAACTATCAACACCGGCATAATTCAGATTTTCTGCCATCCAGGTTTGTACAACTCCGTCCACATCATAGGTGACCGTCTTGTATTCGTGATTGTCTCTCGAATCCACCATGGTACCTGTAGTGTAGCTCAAACCAAAGTCATAGTTGCTGTAATTCGCCTTCACGAGCCATAGCCCCGAGTCACAGCGTGCCACGTAATATTCCTTCAAGGCGACTTCAGTACCTTGGTTGGATTCCTGACACCGATCCAAATCAAATCCCACCAAAACATAGTTCTGCAAGTACTTTGCCACCCATTCGTTCGGCCACCTGTACATTCGAGCCCGAATCGCCATGTCAGCCAAATCTCCCTTACCTATGGTCGACTTGTTGTAAGTACCGCCCTGCAGGTCAAATTGCAACATGCGCGAATCATCTAGCCATTCCTCCCCACTAGCAATGTTTTGGGACAAGTACACCACATTCTGCGTATAATACAAGAAGTTCCGCAGCAGGTAACTTACGGCATACAAGGCGCCGTCCGACCTAGTATTACCCGAAATGTCCATGGAATCAAAACTCGCAAGGCCATCGTAGATTCCAAAGGTTTTGAGCACGGCCTGTTCCGCATTCTTTTTTGCGTTGGCGAAACTAGAACCCGCCTTGACATTTTTCAAAATACCCTCAACAGCAAGGCCAGTCAATACGTTGACATTCACCTCCTTAGAAGTTTGTAAGTCCACCAAGGCCCGGAGAGAAGCCGTGCGACCATCATCGTAATAGCCTTTATTGAGTTTTCCAGAAACCTCAACCAAAACATACGGGCACGTAATCGTAATACTATCGACCTTGTAGGCGCCTTCGTCGTCATAGACATTACCCACATAATCTCGTCCAGTTTCGTCGAACGTTTTGCAATCCAGTTCATGGAGGGTCACCACCGAACCCTTGTCAAAATTATTGAATATCGTAATCAACGGTTCTTCCCGCTGTACAGAATCAGATTCTTGGTCATCTTCCAAGATCAAGCCAACACGGGCCACGCCTGCAATGGAAATATTTTCCAAGGCGATGATTCCCGTTTCTTCGGAGCTGTTGCCGGCAACGGAACCGTCACCGTCCGAGGAACAGCCTGCGAAATTCGATGCAAGCGCCATGAGCGCTGCCGTTGTATAAATGCTAAACTTTTTCATGATACTGCTCCTAGCCTATTGTTTTGAATTTTTCTTTGTGATTTTTGTCATGGGGAAGAACTGCAAGTTCAAGCGGTACACTTGATCCGTCTCGCTCTGGGCGGTGGCGATGGCCACCACCCTTTTGCGGAAGGCGGCAATTTCTTCTACAATCTTCTGGTAGGCCTCCTGGGTAACGCCCAGCGTAAGGCCCGAAAAATGACGTTCCGAAAGGGGGACCCCCTCGATGGCCTCGAGCGCGAACTCGCCCATTTCGCGATGAAGGCCGCGAACCGCGACGGGCGTGACCTCCATGGGTCCCGTCGTCACGGCCTTGTCGACCACGCTGTAGTTTCCGTTTTCGTCCTTGCGCAGTAACCCCACCTGGGTAAGGAACTTCAGTGTTTCGGAAACTTCGGCTGCCGTAATCTTGGGTCGACAAGCATGGGCGAGTTCCAGGGGCTTCGCGCCTGGCATGGCGTAAGCCAGTTCCCTGATCACCTGGTTTTTCCAGCTGCTAAAGAACTTGAAGGCGTCTCCCTCCAAAACCTTCACCTTGCCATCGCCCGCAATCGAGAGCATCTCCTCGAAATACCGCTTTTTGTTGCGGTCATCGGGCGCGTGGTTGAACTTGACCATGGCGCGAAAATAGAGCAGCTCGAGCCCAGAGAGGCCCATGGCGGCGGCCACGCGCTCGACCGCCTCCGCGCTCAAGTTGAACTGGCCGTCACTCACCTGCTTCAAGTACACCGGCGAAGAGAAGCCCGCATTACGGGCAAACTCCCTCCACGTGAACGCACCCTTCATTTTGCGCTCGGTGTAATAGTCCAATATGTAATGACGGTAATCCGTGTATTCTGTAATCTGTTTCATGCCTATAAACTACCTCTTTTTTCTACGGAAAGCAAACAATATTACAATACAAATATTGCTGATTTATGCAGAATTAGGCAATTTTAAATAAAAATTCAAAAAAAATCATATTTGCAGTACAACCAAATCCGAACCGTTTTGTCAATGGGGTGCCTAGAGAACAAATAGCTGTTTTTTTTGTTCCACCCCATACGAGCCACGTTAAAAATGCTATGATTTAAAATGTTATGATTTATGAAGTAAGAACCCGAGGAGACGCCCTATGAATCTGATGGATGTTATTGCAAAAGCCAAGGCCGAGAAGGCCACTTCGCTGGACCTGTCCCAGCAAGAGCTCCGCATCGTGCCGCCGGAGGTGTTCGAAATCGATTCCCTCGAAGAACTGAACCTCGACCGCAACAAGCTCGTGGAACTTCCGGACGAACTGGGCAAGCTGACCAACCTGAAGAGCCTCTCCGTCAGCGAGAACGACCTGATGCAGTTGCCGGATACCATCGGCAACCTCACGAAGCTCGAGCACCTCTACCTGGGCTACAACAGCCTTTCCGAACTGCCGAGTACCATCGGCAAGCTCACGAACCTCCATACGGTGAACATCGCCAAGAATCAGCTTATGGACTTGCCCGAAGAAATCGGCAACTGGAAGAAGGTCGTGAAGCTCAGCCTGCACGACAACATGCTCACCGACATTCCCGCAAGCCTCGGCGAAATGGAAAGCCTCGTCAAGCTCTATCTCGACAATAACGAACTGACCAGCATTCCCAGCACGCTCGGCCACCTCGGCAAGCTGGAAATCCTCATGATTTCCGGAAACCAGCTGAGCGCCATCCCCGCCGAATTCGGCAAACTCGGCAAGCTCCGTGAACTCGTGCTCGACGCCAACCAGCTAGCCACGCTCCCCGAAGCCCTCGCCGAATGCAGCAGCCTCCAGACGATTTCCATCATCGAAAACCCGATGGAAGCGGGCGTTCCCCGCGTGCTGCTCGACAAGAAAGGACTGAAAATCGACCAGTAATTTTAGACGAGAGAACGGACCTTCGGTCTTTCAATCAAAAAAAGGGGGTATAGAATGCATCTTTCGCGCATTGCGTCTATCGCCTTCCGTGTCCCTTTTTTGGTCTGCCCCCTCCTGCTCGTCGCCTGTAACGACGTATTCACGCCCGTAGAAAGCACGCCCGCGCCAAACGAATACGAATACAACTACTGGCTCCTACAGCGCACCTACCTTTACGAAGATGAACTGGACGCCCTCGAAGAAAACGGCGAATCCGTCCAGAAGTTGTACAATTCCCTCAAGGACCCCTATACCAGGTACATCGAGCCGTCCAAGAGCGAAGCCGCCGAAACTGCCATCAATACAACCATGATTCCAGGCGACGTCGGCATGACCTACCTCCTCAATAGCGAGGTCCCGTACCCGCTCTTCGTCTACCGCGTCTACCCCAACGGCCCCGCCGGGCGCGCGGGAGTCCCGAGGTATGCGAACATCATCAGCATCAACGGAGTGGACTTGGCCGGTGAAAACGCGCTGGACACCTACAACGCGGTGCTGGACACCTCGACTACCGTCGAACTTGTCATGATCCGCGATTCGAGCGAACTGACGTTCAGCCTGACCAAGGAGACGGTATACGCTCCAAGCGTATTCGTGGACACGCTGAACGAAACGATTTTCATTTCCGTCACAGGATTCAAGCTCAATACCGCCGACATGGAAAAAGGCACCTATGGCGAGCTGAAGGCTTACCTCGACTCGACAAAAAATGTAAAGGAACCGCGCGTCATCGACATCCGCAACAACCCCGGAGGACATGTCGAGCAATGCATTTCCATGGCGGACCTCTTTGTCAAGAGCGGGTTGCTTTCTTCCCGGAGCTGGCGCGCATTCGCCCCTGACGGAAAACCGACATACCATGAAAGACGCGTCTATGCGGAGAAGGGCGATTCCGGAGAAAAGGGCAAGTTCATCATCCTCGCCGACAACCATAGCGCAAGCTGTGCCGAAATATTCGCCGCCGCCGTTACGGAAAACGCGGACATCCCGCTCGTAGGGACGGTCACCTACGGAAAGGGCATTGGACAGACGAACTGGAAAACGCTCAACGGCGGGCTTGCCATTATCACCAACTTGGAATTCTTGACCCCCAAGGGAAATTCTTACCACCACAAGGGGCTCGTTCCCGCTTATGACTGCGGCGAATCGGCAACGATTACCTGCGCCATTGAAGCCATACAGAAACATTTCGGTACGAAGGCCACCGTCGCAGCCAAGAAGGCTAGGCCCGATGGCGATATCGTATACACGGCCCCCAAGAATGCATACGACATCGGCGGTGCCATCATGAATGATTTTAAAGATAAAGGAGATTCTCTATGATTCCGTACAGGAAAATTTTACTGGGAGCTTTTTCGCTCCTCGCTCTCGCAGGGTGTACAACCAGTGGAGACGACGATTTCGACCTTGACTTTTTCTCTCCCGAAAACATTGGCAATCTCAAAACCCAAGAAGAATTCGATAAAGCTTGGGAAAAAATGAACGATTACCAGAGGGAATTCGAATACTGCTACGAAATCCTTGACTACTACTACCTGTTCGCCCACAGCGACAGCCTTGAGCCTCCAGGATCCGAGTGGTACGATCGACTTGAGTCTCGATCAGCCTATATCGGAGAAGGCTCCAAATACCTCACCTCTCGAAACGCCAGATCCATGCCGTCCCAGATTCTCGACATCTACTATATGTTCATGATGATGAACGACAAATATACGACCTATGTCGATCCATCTTACATGACCTTTGACGAAGTCATGGACGAGATGAACGAACGCGAACCCGGTTCGGACCTCGGCATTCTCGTGCGCATGGCCAGGAACGGAACCGATTCCGCAATTGTCATTACCCAGATTCTCAAAGGTTCTGCAGCCGACATCGAAGGTTCGCTCGGAGTCAACGATACCATCATTTCCATGAATGGAATCGAAGGGTTCTCTGCGAGCACTTTCGAAATGCTGTCCACTGGATATATCGGAAGTTATATCCCCGTCAAAGCAAAAAAGTACGGCTCCGGAGAACTTGTCGAAGCTGAGTTACACATCGTGTCCTATGTCGTTCCCACGGTCACCTATCAGATCATCGACAACATCGCCGTCATCAGCATCTCGGAATTCGCAACCGAGAACACCACAAGCAAAAGAGGTACCTACGGAGAATTCCTGGAAGCCCTCGATGCGACAGAAGGGACCGATGCAACCGTCATCGACTTGCGCGGTAACCCTGGCGGAGACGGAGACCAGTGCGACAGCGTCTCGATGGCCATGCTCCCGAAGGGAAGCATCCTCACCATTCAATATATGCCCGACTCCTTACCGGGAGACTGGCAAAACATCATCATTAATACGGTCAAGGCTACAGAGGACGGCCCTGCCAAGGACCGCTACCTCGTATTCGTCGCCGACTCCTCATCGGGAAGCTGTTCCGAATACACGCTCGCAAGCGTCCTCGTCAACAGGAATAGTCCCCTCGTCGGGCAGAACACCTACGGCAAGGGCGTAGGCTATACGCTTGCAGAGACCTACCTTCATGGGGCAGCCATCTTTACCATCACCATTGCCTATGACAAGAACCACGAGACGTTCCATATGCACGGTATCGAACCCGATGTCCATGTCGACGACCACGATGCCATGCTCGATACGGCTCTGGCCATCGCCAAGGAAAAGACCATGACGCGCACCGCCGGCTACGGCAAGAAAATCACACCGAACTACCAGGCATTCACCTACTTCAAGAAGCCTGTCGATTTCGGATACGTTCCCAGCCGCAAGGAACTGGGGCGCTACAAGGTGATGAGAAGGAATATCCGCTAGGGAATATTGCGCATGTGCACCATCACGGCGGTGGTGTCGTTAGCCTTTACTGCAGGAGCCGCAAGCGTCAGTTCGACCTGCTTGCGGATTTCCGCTACCTGATCTTTCAAGCGGGCAAGTCGTGCACCCGCCAGTTTGGGCGTTGCAATCATCGTCTTGCTTAAGGGGTTTATCCAAGCGCCCTGCGCATTCTTGAAACCGAAATGCAGGTGCGGGCCCGTGCTACGCCCGGTAGAACCGACGCGACCGATGGCCTGGCCCGGAGAAACCTTGGCACCGACACCGACGCCCCTTGACTGCAGGTGCATATACCAGCTGACGGAATTATCCCTGTGCTTGATGGCGACCTTGTTGCCGCTGTATTCGTCGTAGCCGGAAACCGTCACGACACCTTCGGCAACGGCATGCACGACCGTCCCCGTCGGGGCGCCGTAGTCCACACCGTAGTGCACCTTGCGCTGGCCCGTAATCGGGTGGATACGGGAACCGAAGGAACTTGTGATACGCAAGTGTTCCAAGGGGTAGCGCAAGCCGTCAAAAATAAGGGCGTCACCGGCTTCCGTATAATGCGCGTTGTAAGAACTTCTCGGGTCTTCGTCTTCGTAACGGAAGGCTTCGTGGTGCCCGACAATCCTTCCCTCGAACTCGGCGTAGATGACCTTGCCGCTGACCCAGATGGAATCCTGGTAGTAAGAATCTTCCAGGAGCACGCGGAAGCGGTCCCCGGCACGCGCCAAGGGGAAAGCGACCTTGCACTGGAGCACGCCGCTCACGATACCCACCATGCGCCCGGGAATGCCGACCTTGAACAGGATGCCGTTCAGGGTGCTCCCTTCCTCGAGAGTTCCCTCGTAAACGGACTGTTTCTTCACGACGGGCTTCTCGATAAGCATGTAGGAATAGCCTGAATCCGTATTCACGACCACATGTGACGTGACGACGTTCGGTGCATAGCGGAATCGCTGCACATGGCCGTTCGCATCGACCGCTATATAGAACTTTTCTCCCACGCGGAGCTTGAATTCCACGCTGTCCTGCATGGCGGCATAGACCTTGCCCAGGTCATTGGCAAAACTCTTGTCCCTGTTTTCTACACCGACCCACCTCAACGAATCAAGGCGCTGGAACAGATGGAACGGTCCCTCGCCCGCGCGGACCGTATCGAGAACGATGCGGGAATTTTTCGCGATGTCTTCGGCCTTCTTGATCTCGGTCTTAAGTGAATCTACCGTCTTTTCGAGAAGGGCCGATTCATTTTGCAGGGTTTCAATCTTCTTCTGTTCATTGCAACCGACAAGGAACAAAGAAGCAACAACAACAAATGACAGAATTTTGTGCATGGTTCAGCAATTCGTGGGAAAAGTTCTTTCCAAAAATAATTTTTAGAAAAAAATTCAGAAAAGAAAAAACAAAAAAACATCCCGCAACGAGGCGAGATGCTTTTTTCTATTCGGCAAATTCAAGTGCTAGTTTGCAGCAGCCGGGGCGGCGGCAGGAGCAGCAGCCGGGGCGGCAGCGGGTGCGGCAGCCGGCTTGGCTTCGGCCTTCGGAGCAGCAGCAGGAGCGGCAGCAGCGGGCTTGGCTTCGGCCTTCGGAGCAGCAGCGGGAGCAGCGGCGGCAGCGGGCTTAGCTTCGGCCTTCGGGGCTTCAGCCTTAGCGGCAGCGGGCTTAGCTTCGGCAGGCTTAGCTTCAGCCTTAGCAGCCGGCTTGGCAGCAGCCTTCGGGGCAGCCTTAGCAGCAGGCTTGGCTTCTTCCTTGGCCGGTTCAGCAGCAGGTGCGCCAGGAGCGTGCGTATCAATCAATTCCATTTCGAACACGAGGAGGCTGTTACCCGGAATCTGCGGGCCACGGCCGTGCGGACCGTAAGCGAGGTCGCTCGGGATCCAAGCGGTCACCTTGCCACCGACCTTCATGAGCTTGAGCATTTCGGTCCAACCCGGAATCACAGCGTTAATCGGGAATTCGAGCGGCTGACCGCGGTCAACGGAGCTGTCGAACTTGGTGCCGTCGAGGAGCGTGCCGGTATAGTCAACCTTGACGATATCGGAATCACCCGGAGTAGCACCGGTACCTTCGGTAATCACCTTGTACTGGAGGCCGCTTTCGGTCGTGATCACGCCTTCAGCAGTCTTGTTGGAAGCGAGGAACGCTTCGCCGGCAGCCTTGTTGGTTTCAGCAGCGATGCTGTCCTTCCTCATCTTTTCGGCCTGACGGTCCTGAGAGAGCTTCTGGAGCGTTTCGAAAATAATCGAATCGTTCATCAGGTACGAGGCAGAATCTTCATTATAGCGTTCCTTGAACGCCTGGATGAACAGGTCAATATCAAGATCGATAGAATCGCGAGTCACCAGCTGGAAATGAGCCTGACCACCAAAATGGGCGCCGAGGGCGTAGCTGTACTTTTCCTTGTCCGTCACCAAGGCAGTCTTGGTCTTGGGACCCTGGCAAAGTTGATCACAACCAGTCAAAAGCATGGCAATAGCGCCAGCCGCAACAATCATTTTAGACTTCATAGAGTATCCTCTTTTTTAACATGAACTTGTCTTGCATTAAAATAGCAAATCAAGAGTGATTTAGCTCACAGGAAAGCTTTTTTTACATAAAGTTTTCGTATATTTTGCGTGTATTTTGTAAAAAAACAAACTTTGCCGAAAAACCTGCGGCCAACCAAAGGATATCCATATGTGCGGAATTGTCGCCTATATCGGTCAGAAGGACGCCCTCCCCATGCTCATCGGCGGACTCAAGAAACTGGAATACCGCGGATACGACAGTTCCGGAGTCGCCCTGATCGACAACGGTAAGATTAACGTTGTTCGTGCTTCCGGCAAAATCAAGGCCCTTGAAGACAAGCTCAAGGTCACCCCGCTTACGGGTCACACCGGCATCGCGCACACCCGTTGGGCCACCCATGGCGCCCCTACCGAAGAAAACGCCCACCCCCACTGCAGTTTTGACGGCAAGATTTCCATTGTCCACAACGGAATCATCGAAAACTATGCGAGCCTGAAGGCCAAGTTGATGGCCGAAGGCATCAAGTTTACCTCCGAAACGGATACCGAAGTCGTCGCCCACCTCATTGCGAGGTTCTACGCCGGCGAC
>CACXKY010000084.1 GCA_902768325.1 Fibrobacter succinogenes | reverse complement strand
TATCTATATTTGGTGCTACCAGAAAACAACCCCTTTAAGAAGGCGCAAATATGTCAGATCGTTTTATCGTGACCGGCAACTTCACCGATGACCCGTTCGCCATCGACATGGCCCAGTACATCGGCCTCCGTGAAGACATCTCCGACGTGGTCTCCCTGAAGACCTTCGCCAACTCTGAATTCTGCCCCCGCTACGGGCTCGACGTGGACGATATGGAACATATCGGCAAGCGTCTGGAAGGCAAGATCGTGTTGATTTGCTCGGTTTCGAACCACGAGCGCAGCCGTAACGACTACGCCATGCGCAACTGCATTCTGGCCCGTGCCGCGAAGGACAACGGCGCCGAGCAGGTGGTGCTCGTCGAACCCGACCTTTTCTACAGCGCCCAGGACCGCGGTCCGCACCGCATTGGCCCTCTCGAGAAGGACCGCCCGGACATCGACTTGAAGAAGTTCGACGGCCAGGCCTTCACGAGCCTCCTTTACGCCGAACTCCTCAAGAAGGCCGGCGTGGACGCCGTGGTGACAGTGCACAACCACAGCATCAAGGTGCAGAACCTCTTCAACGAAATTTTCGAAGGTCACTTCCACAACCTCATCCCGACCGACGTCTACGCACACTACATCAAGAACAGCAACTTCGTGCAGACGGGCAAGGACGGCAACAACCTCGTGATTGTCTCCCCGGACAAGGGCGCCCGCCCGTTCATGAATGCCGTCTACGAAGCTTTGGACCTGCCCGAATGCAAGCGCGTGGTGATGGACAAGGTCCGTACCGGCGAACGTGAAATCAGCATGACCTTCAACCCGGAACTCTCCGACATCAGCATCGAGGAAATCCAGGGCAAGGACGTGATCGTGTTCGACGACATGGTGCGTACGGGTACGACCATCGTGCAGTGCTGCGAGCACATCAAGAAGGGCAACCCGAACCGCGTCTGCTTCGGCGTGACGCACTTCCACACGAGCCCCGAGGCCCGCGAAAAGCTCAACAGCCCGGCCATTGACGAAATCCTTACCACGTCTACGCTGCCGGACATCATGAACCGCGACTGCCAGGGCCGCCTCCGCAAGAAGCTCACCGTGATGAAGCTCGGCAAGTGGATTGCCCGCCACGTGATGCAGATGTACGGCCTGGACGACGGACGTTTCGAGAAGGACTTCTACAAGATCGATATGTCCTCCAAGAACCCGCGTTGGCCGCCCGTGTTCTACTAGTTGAATGTAAAATCGGTAAGACCGCCCTATTCGGGGCGGTTTTTTTTTCGAAAATTGATTATTTTAGATGTTGAGGTATCCATGTCAGCAAAAGTAACGAGTAGCGACAAAATAGAAGATCTTTTCCCGGAAACATCTATTCGCAAGATTATCACGCCTATCGAGCGCCTGATGAAGGTGGAGACGACGGGCGGTATTGTTCTTATCATTATGACGGTGGCGGCCCTGCTCTGGGCGAACCTTGCCCCGGATTCGTACCATCATTTCTGGCACATGCCATTCGCCGTGACGATTGGCAGCTGGCTCGGTTCCGCGGACCTGCACTGGTTCATCAACGATGCGCTGATGACGATATTCTTCTTCAACATCGGCTTGGAAGTGAAGGGCGAGATGACCTACGGGGAACTGAGGAACCCGAAGGCGGCGAGCTTGCCGATTATCGCGGCGGCTGGCGGTATGCTGTTCCCGGCGATTATCTACCTGCTGCTTTGCCCGCATGGAGCGAACAGCGCGGCGCACGGCTGGGGAATCCCGACGGCGACGGATATCGCGTTCGTGGTGGGCTGTATGGCGATTCTGGGCAAGAAGGTCCCGCATGCGCTCCGCGTGATGATTTTGACTTTGGCGATTGCCGACGATATCGGCGCGATTCTGGTGATTGCGATTGGCTACCCGAGCGGGGACGGCATCAACTTCGGTGCCCTCGGTGCGGGCTTTGCCTTGTTGGTTTTGATTAACGTGCTGTTCCGCATTGGCGTGCGTAACCTGCTGTTGCATGGCGTCATTGGCATCGCGGTTTGGGCGTTCTTCGTGAAGAGCGGCGTGCACCCGACTATCGCGGGCGTGCTGCTCGGCCTCTCCGTTCCGGCAAAGCCGGTGCTTGCCAAAGGAAAGCTTGCGCACTTTGCAGGAAGCGTTGGCGGCAAGCTTTCGGGCGAGGCGGTGGATCGCAACGAACAGTACGAGGTGTTTACGCTCCTCAAGCGCGGTGCACGCGAAAGTATTTCGATGCAGGAACGCTTGTTCAAGCCGCTTGTCCCGTGGGTGAACTTCTTCATTATGCCGCTGTTCGCGCTCAGCAACGCGGGTGTCGAAATCAAGCTCGGTGGCGTGGAAGTGCCTGTGATGGGCGCTGTCGCGTTGGCGCTTGTGTTCGGCAAGCCCATCGGCATCTTCCTGTTCAGCCTGCTCGCCGTGAAGGTGGGCGTATCGGTCAAGCCCAGCTACACCTGGAAGGTTCTGTGGGGTGGCGGTATGCTGGCCGGTATCGGCTTTACGATGGCTCTGTTCGTGGCTGGCCTTGCGTTCGACGTGGGCGACCGTCAGGATTCCGCGAAGCTCGGCATCTTGTTGGGCAGCTTCTGTGCGGCTATCCTCGGTACCATCTACATGAGCATCGTGTCGAAGGCGGAGGAGCATAAGAGCGAATAGCCCCTCTTTCGCCTTTCGTCTCTCGTCTCTCGTCTAAATCATGCCTCATTTCGTCTACATGCTCCGTTGTGCGGGTAATCGCATCTATACGGGTTACGCCGTCGACGTAGAGGCGCGTTTTGAACAACATAAATCGGGGAAGGGCGCCAAGTTTACCCGTGCCTTTCCGCCGGAATGCGTTTTGAAAACGTTCGAGCTGGGGACGCGTGAAGAAGCCCTGCGCCTGGAAGCGCGCATCAAGAAGCTGGAGCGCTCGCAAAAAGAACAGCTTGTCGCAGGCGACGAAGCTTTGACTGCCGCTTTGCTGGAAAGCCTTTCCGCTTAATGTCTTTTCTTGGCCTGTTCCAGGTATTTTTTGTACTTGGCGTCTTCTCTTGCTTGAAGGATAGGCTTGGATTCGCGCCTGAACTGGTTGCAGATGTTGTCGAACAGTTCGGCGACGTTGATGCCGACGGCATCGGTAAAGCGAAAAAAGTTGTACAGGTTCATTCCGGATTTGCCGGTTTCAAAACGACTGACCCACTGTCTAGAAACACACGCCTTCCTGGCAAAGTCTTCTTGCCCAACATTTGTATCGGTGCGAATTTTGGCAATCTCGCTTCCGACAATTTTGTTAAAGAGATTGTGTAGTTCGTCTTTACTGCCCATCCTAAAGACTACTGATAGGAAAAAAGGATGGCGTTGTGTGCAACACTTTTGTTGCAAAAAATGAGTGACTAATTGAGAATTAAGTCGATAAGGAGGTAGACAGCCATCGCGATGCTGGTCGCGCTCACGAAGTGCTGTATAAACCGGTTGCCTTTTTTGCGCTGCAAGAAACTCCCGCAGTAACCGCCGAGGCCTGCCCCTACGGCCATCACGATGGCGATGGGCCAGTCGATTTTACCGGCGATGCCGAGGACCGTAGTGCTGATCAGCAGGAACACGTTGGTAAGGGCGTTCTTGAGGGCGTTCACGCGGATGGGTTCGAGCCCGGTATAGCGCGTGAGACCGAAGATCTGTACAAAGCCGACGCCCACCTGCACGATACAGCCGTAGATGGAAATGCACGCGAATCCGATGGCGCCTTTCCACGTGAGCTTTTCGGGCGGTGTAGCAGGAGGCTTGCCCAGAATGTCTTTACGGAGGTTGCTCATGACGACCACGAGGCAGATGACGCAGGCAAGAATCGCCTGGAACGCGCGATCGCCGATGTGGACGAGGACGCAGGCGCCGATGCCGGTGCCGACGATGGTGGGGATGAGCAGCTGCAAGAAGATTTTCTTGTTGAGGTAGCCGTGCTTCATCAGGTTGATGGCACTGCTGAAATTCCCGATGATGAGTCCGATACGGTTAGTGCCGTTCGCGACGGTGGCGGGCATGCCGAGGAAAATCATGATGGGGAGGCTCAGCGTGGATCCTCCGCCCGCGATACTATTGATAAGGCTTACGATGAGTCCGAGGATAAAGAAGGCCGGATACTGCGCGTATTGCCACCATTCCGCTTCTATCATTTGGCGAGTTCCTTCTCAAGGAATTGCCGATTTTCGATGACCTTGTTTTTCTGGCTGTTGTCGGGGTATTCGCTCATGCACTTGTCGAGCGGAGCGATGGCCTGCTTCAGGAGTTCCTTCTTCTTGGCGTCATCCTTTTGCTTTTGCGCCTTGGCGAAAAGTTGCGAGGTCGCCTTGCGCTGTTCGTTGCAGAAGGTATCGGCGAGCGCCTTGTACTTTTCGTTCGCCTCTTTGCGGAACTTGCTTGCCTTCAGCTTGATGAGGAGCTTCTTGGCTTCGCCGTACTTGCCCGCCTTGACAAGTTCGTCGGCCTTCGCCAGCGCCTGTACGGGGTCGTTCTTTTCCCAGTACTTGATGGCTTCGGCGTCGGTGGCCTGCTGCATGTCTTGGATTTGCTTGATGAGTTCCTGTATATGCAGTTCCTTGTCAAAGTCGCGGTAGCGCAGCAAGAGTTCGTTCGCCTTGGCGAGCGCTTCGGCAAATTGCGCCTTGTCTTCGGCGAGCGACTTTATGTCGGCGTATTCCTTTTTGGCTTTGGAAAGCGTGTTCTTGTAGGCGAGCTGTTTCTGGGCGTTGGCCCAGTTGACGAGCGAGTCGCCGGGCGTAAGTGCGATAAGGCTGTCGGCAGAGGTGGCGACCATGCTGTAGGCGGCGTGGGCGCGGTTCATGTTCTGGATTTCGAGAACGAGCGGTTCGAAGGCTTTTGCCTTGTCGGCGCGTTCCTTGCCGAGGGCGAACAAGATGGAATCCGTGCGGGCTTCCCACGTGGCCCAGAGCGGCTTGATAATGCGGAAACGCTGGAGGTAGGCGGTTGCGGAATCCGGGAGACCGGCGTCGATGAGGTTCTGCGTATGGGCGAAGACTTTATCGGCGAGGTCGGGGAAGGCGGTATACGGATCGACGGGCTGTTCCTTGGCGGCTTCCGGAGTCTTGATGGCGGCGGAGGTGTCGCCGAACTGCGGAGTCTTCTCGGGAGTGGCGAGGCGGTAGTTGTCGAGCGAGTTGGAGATGAATACGGCTTCGCCCTGCTGTGATTCGGGCGCTTCGGCGGTGGCGGTTTCGTCGGCAGGGGCGTTCCCGCTTTCCGTTGCCGGGCGGGGGGCGTTACCGGCGCAGGCGGCAAGCGCGAATGCTACCGGTAAGAGGCATGCTTTGTTCAGTAATTTGTATTTCATTGCTTTTTCCTAATACCAAACTCTAAAGCCAACCCTACGGTTTACAATTTCCAGTTTACTCTCTAGCGTCTACTCCGCTTCGATAGGCACAAACGCGTTCCCGTCAAGACCTTCAGGCAAATCCCAATCGTCGTCCTTCGGCATTTCGGCAGCCTTCGGCGGAGCAGCCGGTGCGGAGGCTTGCGTCGGAACGGTCTCGGCGGTGTTCGTCGCGGCGGCTGCGGTGGTAGAGCCTGCAGCGGCCGTGTTCGTTGCGGCGGTTGCGCCGGAATCTTGTGCGGCGGCCATGGAGCCGGCGTCCGGACCGGCGAGCTGCTCGTCACCGCTGGGCGCGGGCAGGCTCGTCATGATGCCCATCTCGGCGCTAGTCTCGGCAGCGCGTTCCTGGACCTGCGGGGGCGTAAAGCCCGGTACGTCAAGCCACGGGAGCGGACGTCCGTCCGAAATGCTCGCTCCCGCCATAGCGATACCCGTCATCGGGTCGACGGTGAGTTCACCGCGTTCGTTTGTCAGCACCAGCGGGACTTCGCCGGTAGCGAGAAGCGAGATGTCGAGGAAGTCAATCTTTTCAGGAATGCCGAGGATGTTGATTTCTTCCTTGGCGAAAGACGCCCACTGCGGCAAACCGCCCGAGGCGCCAGCGATGCGGGTGCGTCCGGATTTAAGCGGTTTGTTGTCGTCGAAGCCTACGTAGCTGCCGATGGCGACTACGGAATCAAGCGCGACGCCGTTCTTGCTGTCGACGTACGTGGGGAGCGCGCCGAGGAAGGCCACGTTCCTGTAATCGTTGGTGGTACCCGTCTTGCCGAGGGCGGGGTAACGGAGCGTCGTCGAGTTGTCCGGGCTCTTGACAGAAAGCGCCTTCAGCTGGCTGTGCGCGGTACCGTTCGTAAACACAGAGCGCAACATCACGCCCATCTGCGTAGTGACGGTATCGTCGAGGACGGTCTTCGATTCAAATTCGTTCCTGAAAATCACGCGTCCATCGCGGTTCTTGATTTCCTTGATAAAGCACGGTTCCGTCCAGTTGCCGTCCTTGCACTTGAAGATCTTGCCGGTAAGGAGCGTCTGGTAAGCGGTCGTGATTTCGCCGAGCGTAATTTCGTTCACGCCGAGCGGCATGCTGAACACCTTCTGCAACTTCTGGCGGATACCGATCTCGTTTGCGAACCGCGCGTATTCCGTCATGGCGAGCGCACGGCGGTAGTCGGGCCAGTACCGCAGATGTTCGGGGTCGAGGTAGTCGATTTCGGGATCGGTCGGCTCCATCATGGTGGTGAGCCGCTTGAAATCGGCGAGCGTCATGTTCGGGAAAACTTCGATGCTGTCGAGCGGGACCAGCGTCGATGCCATGTCGGGGTCGAGCTCGCGGGCTTCGCGGGCGCGGAGGACTTCGGCGTAGTGCTTGTAGTTGTGGTGCAGCACCTTGATAATGGCGGGGTCTTTCTTGGCCTGCTTGATGCCGATATCGGTGTAGGTGCCGTAGCGGAGCGCCTGGACCGCGCGGGCCTTGGCGTTCTTGCCTTCGTTCCTGTACCTTTCTACGAGGGCGTCGCGCGCTTTTGTGAATTCGATTTCGCGCTTGACTTCTTCCTTCATGGTGAGCCCGAACTTGTCGCGCAGGCGTTCGTAGAAGGCCTTGTCTTCTTCGTCGGCGTTGCGGGCGAATCCGTTCTGCGTGGCGACTTCTTCAAATTCGGTGGGGCTCAGCTTGTCGAGCAGGTGTTCCAAGAGCCAGATGCTCGCGATGTTTTCGGAGCGGGTGGCGGCCCAGGCGATGCTTACGACGTCGCCCTTGTTCTTGTGGTCGGGGCGCGGGAAGTAGAACTGGTTCACGTACTGGAAAACGTTGTATTCGTTCTCGAGTTCGTCCAGGTAGTTCCAGTGGTGCTGCAGCGCGAGTGCGTAAAGGATGGGCTTCCAGCTAGACCCCAACTGGCGCAACGCCTTGAAGCTACGGTCGAATCCGGTATTGTGGAAGCCGCCCTGGCTTGCGATGACCTTGCCGTTCTGGATAGCGACGAGGCCGCCCTGCAGTACGGGTTCCGTTTCAATCTTGCAGGGGGCGTAACCGGTGGAATCGACGGTCCCCATGACGCTCACCAGGAGAATGGCGCCCGGCTTGAGCTGTGCGGCAAGAATCTTGTTCACGTCGCCGCCGGCCTGCTTGGCGAAATCCTTCACGGCCTTTTCGGTGACGACGCCCTTCAGTTGTCCAAAATCAAGCTTGAGGCTCTTGAGCTTTCCGGTGCTGTCGAAGAACACGCTGTCGACGGCGCCGTAGAGGTAATCGCCGATGCGGGCACTCTGGGCGCGGTTCGCAAATTCGGATTTCGGGAGCACAAAGCCGCCCAGCTGCATCTGCAAGTTGCTGATGTTCGTCTGCAGCGCGCGCTTGGCCGCATCTTGGCTCCTTGCGTCAAGGGTCGTCACGATTTCGAGCTGGGCCTTGCGCCAGTCCTCGATGCCCTCTTTTTCGAACAGTTCGTGGAAGAAGTCGCTATCTAGCTTTTCTTCGAGGCGTTCCAGCGTGGTGCTCATGGTGAAGCGGAAGTTGCCGTGGTTGAATTCCAGCGGCTTGGCGAGCGCTTTTTCCATGTCTTCTTTTTCGATGTAGCCTTCTTCGACCATGCGGCTCAAAACGTACGTGAGGCGTTCGACACCGCGGGCGATGGCCTTTTCCCTGCGTTCCACGTTGCGCTGGATGAACGGGTCGTAGTTGAACGGGCCCTTGACCGAGCCCGCAATGAAGGCGCATTCGGCAAGCGTGAGGTCTTTGAGTTCCTTGTTGAAGAAGTACTGGGCCGCGATGGCGACGCCCTTACCCGTTCCGGAAACGTGGAACTGGTTCAGGTAGAATTCCAGGATTTCTTCCTTGGTGAAATGCTTTTCCATGCGCAGCGCGTTCAGAAGTTCCTTGCCTTTTTCCTTGATGCTGCGTTCTTCGCGGCCGAAGATATTCTTGACGGCCTGCTGCGTGAGGGTGGAACCGCCCTGGCGCATGTGGCCGCTCTTGAGGTTCGAAATCATGGCGCGGGCAAAGCCGTGTATGCTGAAACCGTCGTGGTTCCAGTAGCCGGCGTCTTCGGCGGCCACGAGGGCGTTCACGATGTTGACCGGGATATCGCCGTAGGGGACGTACACGCGGTGGTTCGCGTCGAAGAAGGCGCCGAGGAGCTCGTTTCCGTCGTTGTAGAATACGCGCGTTTCGCCGGAAAGGACCTGCAAGATTGTGTTGCGGTTAAACTGGTTGTCCGGATCCTGCTCGGGAAGGATCTTGAATACGAGGATATAGGCTGGTATACAGCAGATGACGCCGACTAGGGCGAATGCGGCGACGATTTTAGATAATTTCTTAAAAAAGCGCATTTTCCAGTGTTGTTTGGGACGTTAAGGACCTCAAAAATCTAGAATTTTTTTTGGACGACCCCTTGAAAAAACGGCCGAAATTAAGTAAAATTAGTGTCCCCAAGATGGGAAGATGGCCGAGTTGGCCGAAGGCGCGTCCCTGCTAAGGACGTATAGGACTTAATCCTATCGCGAGTTCGAATCTCGCTCTTCCCGCTGCAAAGATTCCCCGGAGAAATCCGGGGAATTTTTGTGTTTTGACGGATATTTTGGCGGTTATGTTGGTCCGAAGGCGATTTTGAAGGTATATTAATGGGGACTAAAGCAAGGAGTCCGATATGAAGACAGAAAGTTTTATTGCAGGTGCAGTTCTTGGCGCTGTGGCCGCGGTCGCCGTAAGCAAGAAGTTCTTTGACGGCAAGTGCCCCGTCTGTGGGGAATCTGGGGCCGCAACCGGGGACGAAAGCGCTGTTGACAGTCTCCGCAACTCCGTGGAAAGCCTCCGCAACGAACTGAGCAAGCGTATCGAATCCGAACAGACCTTCGCCGCGCAGTGCGAAGAACTCAAGGACCAGGTCGCAAAGCAGTCGGTCGAAATCGAGAACCTCAAGAACGTTTGCGACGTCCAGAACAACTGCAACAAGAAGCTCGAAGAAGAGCTCGCCCAGGTGAAGGCCTCGAAGTAGTAATCTCTTCGTCATCATTGAAGAGTTTCAAAAAAGGCTCCATTTGGGCCTTTTTTTTATGGGGGATGATGTCCGCCACTTTTACGGTTTTTGCATTTTTTCTACATTTGGGCCGAATTGAAACACTAGAAAAGGAACGCTATGCCAGCTTTTGATCCGAATGCGAAAAAGATGCTGATTTCGGGAAACGAGGCCATCTCGCTTTCCATGCGCCACTGCAACGTGCAGTTTGCCGCAGGTTACCCGGGTACCCCCTCTACCGAAATCCTCGAGGATTATTCTGAACTCGGCGGGTATGCCCAGTGGGCCCCGAACGAGAAGGTCGCCGCCGAAGTGGCCCTGGGTGCAGCTTTTGGCCATGCCCGCAGCGTGGTCACCATGAAGATGGTGGGCCTCAACGTGGCAAGCGACGTGCTCTACACCGCGACCTACACGGGCGTGGACGGTGCCATGGTGTGGATCGTGGCCGACGACCCGGGTCAGGGCAGTTCCCAGAACGAACAGGATACCCGCAACCATGCGAAGGCATCCGTTTGCCCGATGTTCGAACCCTCCAATTCCCAGGAAGCCTACGACTTCTTCCGCATTGCGGTGCAGACGAGCGAAAAGTTCAAGATTCCCGTAATTCTCCGCATGACGACCCGCGTGGACCACTCCAAGTCCATCGTGGTGCCCAAAGAAGAACTCCCGGC